>CASEZK010000064.1 GCA_949292425.1 uncultured Oscillospiraceae bacterium | reverse complement strand
GAACATTTAGAAGAGTATATTAAGAAGCTTGAAGATGAAATGTACGAAGCCAAAAATACATACGAAGACAAATACATTGTTCATCCTTGGAAAGGCCATTTACAGGAAATGTTCCCCTTCCTTTTAGCTACAGTTTTTGATATATCTCTCAGTTTAGCTATAAAAATATTTAACTATATTAGATTAAAAAATTCTTTAAATGCTAACCCGCAAAATCCTATACCTGCTGAGGGATTATGGGAAAAAAGTTCACTATCATTTTGGCAAACTATGTTTCTTGGTTTAGTATCTGGAGCTACATGGTTTCTAGCCCATATTAAGTCTAAAGATTATAACTCAGTATCTCAGCTAGTCGATTCAGATGCTATATTATCGAAAAACAAATGGATACTTTACAACTTAGTTGACCCTGAATATCCTGAATTTATAAAGTCCATCCAACTTTACGGCGCTGAAATTGTATGCAAGCCAAGCCATTCTCAAGACAAATTCAACACAGATTGTTATGTAAATTCACAAGAATATCTTTTTGGAACTAATGACGATGGCCCTGTATTATCTTCTGCAATTAAGTTAATAGATTATAAAAACTAACAAACAAAGGAGGCGTTCCTCATGAAAAAATTATTATCTGTACTTCTAATCAGCTTAGCTTCTATTCAATGTATAAGCGCTAATACGTACGCCAATTGCGACATGAGTTATATTGACGAGGAACAAATAGATTTTACAAAAACAAAGATAGGTGCACCATCATTTACTCAAACGATTGATAACAAAGAAGTAATGATAACCAGATATGAACAAATATCTAAAATAGAAATGTATTTTGAAAAAAAAATTTTCGATAGAATTAAAAAATTGGTTCAGAACTATAACAGTAATATCGATGCCAATGTTTTCATTCATATGCTTAGCAAAGTAATAGATTTATTTACTAACAGCGGCTTCACAGAAGGAAATGCGTTAAATCAAATAGAAAAAGTGATAGATGGTGAGACTTTAAATAACTTAAATGAAGAAGAGCGAAAAGAAGCTGCAGTTGACGGAAGAGATTCTGCAATAATTCCTACGCTCGGTGCAACGGCTATCTGCACTGCGCTAGGCTCCCTAAGCAAAGCAGGCATTGAAAAAATTGCTAGAAGCGGGGCTGTTAAATTAATACTAACAAAACTTGGATTTACTGCCGTAGGAGAAAGCGTTGGCACAGCGATAGCTACGCTTGCTGGAGGTGCTTTAATTCCTATATTAACATTTTTCGGGATCAGTAAACTTTATAGTAAGTTTTATGTTGAACCGTTTACAGAAGAATTAAACAATTTACTCTCGTCTTTTAAATATGTTTATAGTGTATTTAAATGTGACGTAATTAACCACAGGTGGATGGACGGAAACGTGCTCATTACGGCTATTCCTACTAACAGTTCCTGCACCGAAGGTTATTCACATTTTCATAATATTGACGGAATACGTTATAATAAATCTCAAAAGGCAATAAACTGGGAATTTGCAAAGGCTGAGTGCAGATTTTTAAAT
>CASEZK010000063.1 GCA_949292425.1 uncultured Oscillospiraceae bacterium | reverse complement strand
ACTTTAAAAGGCATAGGCGGTTTTTATTATGTAAAAACCGCTTTCATTTGGTATAGATTAATAGAAAAAGAAAATTTACAATTTCATGCTGGATGAGCTAAGGGCCTATATGTACAGGAGCTATGGGTGTCAATTTTTAATTATACAAAATATAAATTTTGTATAATTAAAAAATTGACACCCAATGGCCTTGCATTCGTAAATTCCTTTTGCGGTTTTTACATAATAAAAACCGCCTATGCCTTTTAAAGTTTTCATAAAATCAATGCCTCGGCATTCCATTTTTATCATTTGAAACTTTTGAAACTTTCTTAACTTGCTGTCTATTTACACTCTGTTTCACTATGTTTAAGTTTGAATTATGCGCATCTGGCTCTTGTGTCGTCGATGCTGAATTAAAAGTATGCGAAGAAACAGTTTTCACATTGTCTGAGTCAAAATCTACTTCGTAAACCCTATATTTTTGTCCGTCCAGATTAACTACAACATTCTTTTTTCCACTAGATCCAGTTACTGTTAAAGTATAAGTCGTGTTATAAGACGGTATCAAAGTTTTAGAATTATTTGCATCTAAAGCTCCATCTATATATACTTTCAAGGAAACTTCACGGCTTACGGCACTTGGCAAATCTACATATATAGGTATTTTCTTTTCAGTTTTTTCACCGGTGCTTACAGTTAATGTAATCGAGCTGCCTTCGGTTGTTTCTACACCCGGTAGAGGATCTGTTGCAATAACCACATCTTTTGCTTTTGAGCTATTTTCTTTCTTTATGTTTTCAGAAACTTTCAAGCCCTTACTTACAAGTTCGTTAGTTGCATCCACTAATGACTTACCTATTACGTTTGGAATTGTAACTTTTTTATCTCCTGCACCTTTGCTTACAAAAATCTTTACAGTGCTGCTTGCAGTCACTTCTTTTCCTTCCTGAGGATCAGAACCTATAACAATGCCTTGTGCTGTTTCACTATCTTCCACAGATAAAACTTCATACAAAAGTCCTACTTCTTTTAAAGCTGATTTAGCATCTTCTTCAGTTTTTCCTTTTAAACTTGGCACCGTAACTTTTGCCCCCGAGCTATTTATAGTAAGCGTAATAGTAGAACCTTCTTTTACTTTTTTAGATCCGGCTTTAGGATATTGATCAATTATAATGCCTTCATTTTTGTTTGGATCATAAGCGTATTCCAGTTTCCATTCAAAATTATATTCATTACTGTCTACTATGTCTACAGCCTTTTTTCCTATGAAATCAGGAACGTCAACATCTTTTGCACTCAGACCAAACCATCCTGTTAAAAGACCTAAAATCAGCACTACCGATAAAACAACAACCGCAATTCCAACTCCTACAACTATGCTTATAGCTTTAGAAGATTTCTTGCCATCGCTATCGTCTTCTATATATTCGTCTCCATAGTTCTGTTGCGACTTATTGCCCTTCACTGAGTTTATAACGTCAATATACTTCGTAGGGTTTTCGTCCTTAAAATATTTGTATTCAAATCTAATACTCGGGTTTTTCCTAAACTCTTCGATAGCCGATAACATATCTGTAGCTGATTTATATCTAAATTTCGGGTTTTTCTGCATAGCTTTAAGAGTTATCTCCTCAAGTCCTTCTGGTATTGCTCCATCGACATCTCTAAGTGGTTTAGGGTCAGACTGTAATTGCATAATAGCGACCGATACAGCGTTGTCTGCTTCAAAAGGTAATTGCCCCGTAAGCATCTCGTATAGCATAACGCCTACAGAATAAATATCAGCTTTTTCATCAGTAGTGTCTCCCCTAGCTTGCTCAGGAGAAATATAATGCACAGAACCTATTGTTTTGCCAGTCATAGTTCTTGTTTCATAACTTGAAAATTTCGCTATACCAAAGTCTGTTACCTTTATGGTTCCATTTTTTAGCAACATTATATTTTGCGGTTTAATATCCCTGTGCACTATTCCTTTTTCGTGGGCATGCTCTAGCGCTTTTAAGATTTGCGTAGTGAAAAAGACTGCATCTTTCCATTTTATTTTTCTTTGCTGTTCAATGTACTCCTTTAATGTAATTCCATCGATATACTCCATAACTATATACTGAAAATTGTCGCCAAAGCTCACATCAAAAATCTTCACTATGTTCGGGTGTGAAAGCATAGCTATGGTTTGAGATTCATTTTTAAATCTCCTTACAAATTCTTCATTGTCCAAAAACTCATCTTTTAAGATTTTTATAGCTACAGTTTTTTTCTCATCAACATCATAAGCCTTGTAAACCACAGCCATTCCGCCGCTTCCCAGCAGCTCATGAATTTCATATCTTCTATCTAACATTTTACCAATATATTTGTCCATGTAAATATCTCCCTTTGTTAGCAATACATTGCCAGTGCTGTAGTATTGTCATTTCCGCCCAGTTCGTTAACATTTAATATGAATTTTTCTACAAGTTCTTGCTCTTTATATTTATTAATATATTTTAAAATATTTTCCATGTCTATATAATTTGAAAGGCCGTCAGTACACATAAACACCACATCGCCTTTTTTAAGCTTTTTGCTTACATAATCAGCATCAAGTTGTTCATGAACGCCCAAAGCCTTTGTAATAATATTCTTTTTAGGGTGAACTTTTGCTTGCTCTGAGGTTATTTCGCCACTGTCTAGCATCTCCTGTACCATGGAATGATCGGTCGTAATTTGTTCGATTTTATCTTTTGAAATCAAATAAACTCTGCTATCTCCCACATGAGCTACATGCAATTTATCGCCGACAATCAAAGCTAAATCAATAGTAGTTCCCATACCTTCATATTCTTTATTTTCTAAAGATTTCTCTAGGATATCTTTATTTGACTTCGATATACTTTTCAACATCAAATTTTTTATTTCGCATTCTGTTAAAGTGTTTTTATAATTTTTATTTATTTCATTTTTTATGCACAAGCGCGCAAGATTACTTGCTATTTCTCCTGAATTAGTTCCACCCATGCCATCGCAAACCAATGCCCACGAAAAGTTAGTGTCAACAACCTCAAAATCAAAACAATCTTGGTTTATACTTCTTACCATTCCTTTATCTGTTTTAGCAAAAATCTTCAAAAACTTTCCCTCCTTTTAGTCTGACATTCCTTCTAAGTTGACCGCAAGACGCTTGTATATCCGAGCCTAAAGTCCTTCTTACTGTAACAGGTATTTTTTCTCTTTCCAAAATTCTCATAAACTTATCTAAGCTCTCCTTACCGCTTTTTTTATACATAATTTTAGAGCCACTGTTGTTCACTGGAATCAGATTCACGTGACATAGCAAGTTCTTCAATTTTCTAGAGAGAGTTTTCGCGCATTCTTCACTGTCATTTAAGCCATCTATCATAGTATATTCAAACGAGATTCGCCTATTTGTTTTGCTTTGATAAAAACGACAAGCCGAAAGAAGTTCATCCACATTAAACTTTTTATTAATTGGCATTATATCATTTCTTAATTTGTCTTCCGGAGCGTGTAGCGACACTGACAAAGTTATTTGCAAACCTTCTTCAGCTAGTTTATACATTTTATCGACTATACCGCATGTAGATAATGAAATATGCCTTGCACCTATGTTCATTCCATCAGAATCAGATATTAACTTTAAAAAGCGCAAAACGTTGTCGTAATTATCGAGCGGCTCACCCATGCCCATAAGCACAACGTTCGATATCCTAACTCCATTGTCCAATTGAGCTCTTTGTATTTGTGATATCATCTCAGAAGGAGTTAAACTCCTCGAAAAACCACTCATACCGGTTGCGCAAAATTTACATCCCATTTTGCAGCCAACCTGTGTGGAAATGCAAATGGTATACCCGTGACGGTACTTCATCAACACAGATTCTATGTACTCACCATCGTTTAATTTAAATAAATATTTTACAGTTCCATCATAACTTGAAACTAATTTTTTTTCAATAACACAATAGGCAATATAGTATTTGGTTTTCAATTTTTCTCTAAGACTTAAAGAAAGGTTCGTCATTTCGTCAAAAGAAGTAACACCACTAGTTAACCAGCTATAAACTTGTTTAGCTCTATATTTAGCTAAGTTACTTTTCTGGAAATCACTTTCTATTTCAGATAAAAACATAGACTTAATGTCAAGTAAACTCATAAAACCTAAATTCACTCCATTTTTTCAAACAACGAAATAAAAAATCCATCTGTATTATGTATATGCGGAAGCAAAGTTAATTGGTTGCCTTTTTCGAAATTGTTCTTTTTTTTATTCCTGCTATACAAATTTCTATGGGCCTATAGTTTGTATGCTCTTTTAGGAATTTATCGGCAATTTCATTATTTTCTTTTTTATTTAAAGTACAGGTCGAATATAAAAGCCTTCCTCCTTTTTTTAACAGCTTTTCGGAATTACATAAAATTTTATACTGAAGTTTTGGTAATTCTAAAAAATCATCTACAGGTTTATATCTAATCTCTGGCTTTCTTTCTATTATGCCAAATCCAGAACACGGAACATCGCACAGAACCATATCTGCAAATTCTTTTTCACTATTGTCAGCTTTTGCGTTTTTTACGCCTGCGCTTATTATATTTATGCCAAGCCTCTTTGCTCCGGCTTTTATAAGGCTTACCTTATACTCATATAAATCGTACGAATATATTTCCCCTGTATTTTGCATTATTTCAGCTGAGGTAAATGACTTGCCTCCAGGTGCTGAACAAACATCAACTAACACCAGCCCCGGTTTTAGGTTTAATATTTTTATGCATATCTGCGAAGCTAAGTTTTGCACATGAAATAAGCCAGACTTAAATGAATTCAAATTTTCGATCTGCCCTGTACTTTTTACAGTCAAAGCATCACTACACACATTTATCTTTTCACAAGCTACACCCTCGGACTTGAGAATTTCAGCTAAGTCTGTAGTGTTTGTTTTAAGTGTATTTACTCTTATATCGAAACTTGGTATTTTGAAGAATGAATTTAAAATGCCTACAGTGTTTTCTTTTCCGTAATCATTCAGCCAAAGTTTCACCAAACATTCTGGGCAAGAATACTTAACGCTTAAATATTTAACGCTTTCATTTGCAAGTTCATCAATATAATCATTGTAATTACTCCTTGCAAAATTTCTTAATATTCCATTTATAAAGCCAGCTGAAGAGAAATTCTTCGTTTTTTTAGCCAGCTTTACAGTTTCATTAACAGCTGCACTTTGAGGAACTCTGTCCATAAATTTTAATTGATAAATTCCAATAAACAAAATAAATAAAACTTCTTTTGATATCTTCTTCAATGGAATTTTTGAATATTTTGAAATTATATATTCAAGAGTAATTTTTCTTTCAAGTACCCCATAAAAAAGCGCCGAACAAAACGTTTTGTCCTTACAGTTTAAATTGCTTTCTGAAAAAATAGAATTTAAAACTAAATTTGAATAAGCTTTATTTTCCTCTACCTTGAGTAAAGCTTTAAGAGCTAAACTTCTAGCTGTGTCCATCAATCTTTTCCTCGTCTGCCACTAAATAATAACAATATTCTTAAAAGACTTAAAACTGAAGTAAACGCTGCTGCTAAGTAAGTTAAAGCTGCCGCCATCAAAACTTTTTTAGCTCCAATCAATTCTTCTTCATACAGTGTATTGCTATCCTGTAAAGTTTTAAGTGCCCTCATACTTGCGTTTATTTCCACAGGCAAAGTGACGAGCTGAAATAGTACCGCAAAGCTAAATAAAATTATGCCGGCATATATGAAAAAATCGTATTGCGTAGGCAAAATAAGCCCTAAAAATATCAACGGAAAAGCAAAGCTCGAACCAAAATTTGCTACAGGCACCAAAGCTTTCCTAAATCTTATTGGTGCATATCCGACCTCATGCTGGACCGCATGCCCTGCTTCATGGGCTGCCACTCCAACAGATGCTATTGTATCTGCCGCATAAACTGAATCAGATAAATTTATGGTTTTATCTTGCGGGTTAAAATTGTCCGTTAAGCTGCCAGGTGTTCTTTGTATTTGAACTCCCATTACATTGCTATAGCTTAACACTCTATAAGCTGCGTCCGCCCCGGTAATACCTCTAGAATTTCTAATCTGAGAATATTTTTTAAACGTAGTCTTAACCTTCACCTGTGCCCACATAGATATAATTATCGCCGGTAACATGAACCAAAAGTAAGTATAATCAAATCCATAAAACCCATACGTATACATACAGTTTCACCTCTTAAATTAGCTTTAACGCGTTTTCTTCAATCTTATAACCTCTGAAAAATTCTTCTGCGGTCATTCTCCTTTTGTTGTCAAACTGCAATTCTATAATTTCAAGTGCTGTACCTTCTCCACAGCAGACAATAAAGGGGTTTATGTTTTTTATTTCTCCAGCTTCTCCTAAAGAAATTTCAATCACTTTCGTTTTATAAATTTTTAACATCTTTCCTGAAAGCTCTGTTCTTGCAACCGGCCAAGGAATAAGTCCTCTTACTAAATTGTGAATGCTTTTGGCTGACTTACTCCAATCTATTCTAGCCATTTCTTTTGTAAGCATGCTAGAAAATGTAGCCTTACTATCATCCTGTTTTTCCGGAACTAGTTCGTTTTTTTCAAGCTTTTCTACGGTCTCTATTAGAAGCTCTGCGCCTACTTTAGACAGTCTTTCGTATAAACTCCCCGCAGTATCATCTTCATAAATATCTGCTTCTTTTTTTAGCAGTATATCCCCTGTATCAAGCCCCTTGTCCATAAATATCGTAGTAACTCCGGTCTTCTTTCTTCCTTCAATCACCGCCCATTGTATAGGCGCTGCTCCTCTGTACTCAGGCAAAAGCGAACCATGCACGTTGATACAGCCATATTTCGGTATATTTAAAATATCTTCCGGTAAAATTTTCCCATAAGCTACAACCACTATCAGTTCCGGATTTAATTCTTTTATGACACTAAAAGTTTCATAATTTTTTAAGCTTTGTGGCTGAAAAACTTTCAGATTATACTTTAATGCCAAATTTTTAATTGGCGGTGCACATAACTGTTGCCCTCTGCCTTTTTTCTTATCTTGTTGAGTAAATACGCCTATAACTTCATGTCCGTTCTTTATGAGCTCTTCAAGACTCGGCACTGCAAAATCTGGCGTTCCCATAAAAATTACTCTCAAAAAATCACCTCTAAAAACATTGTTAATGCTATCTTGCCAACTCTTCAGGATCCAACATTCTTATAGTTCTTTCTTTAAAAAGAATACCATCCAGATGGTCTATTTCGTGACAAAAAGCCCGCGCAGTTAGGCCTTCGCCCTTATATTCTACTTTATCCCCGTTTTTGTTCAAAGCCTTTACCAAAACCTTCATAGGCCTTTTAGTTATACCGTACTCGCCGGGGCAAGATAGACACCCTTCTACATCCTCCTGTTTACCGAGTTTTTTCACTATCTCCGGGTTTATAAGTTCCACAAGTTCATTTCCTATATCTACAATGATCACTCGTTTCAAAACACCGACTTGCACAGCTGCCAAGCCAACACCATTTTCCTTTTTTAAGGTTTCTTTCATATCATCAATTAAAACTCTTAGTCGATCATCAAATTTTTCCACTTGCCTAGATTTTTTAGCAAGTATCGGGTCACCTTCAAGAACTATATTCCTTATAGCCATTTTTTACCTTCTTTCATGTTCCTCATTATTTGAAAACGCAATTTCTATTTAAATCATAGCATAATTTTACAACTCAGTCTACTCAAACTACAATATTGTATCTGGGTTTACATCTACAAAAATAGCAACATCTTTGCTTTTCTTTTTGTCTCCAAATTCTAGAAGTAAATCAGAAACCAAGTTTCTGAAGTCTCTGCTGTTTTTATATTTTATTATAATTTTATATCTATATTTATTGTCGACTTTAAAAACCCCCGCTGCTGCAGGCCCCAGTAGCCTTACCGGTAAACTGTAATATTTTGATTTTATTAAAATTTTTAACCTATCACAAAATTCGTGTGAAACAAGCAGTGCTGTTTTTTCATTTTTTCCGACAAACCCAATTATACAGATGTTTGAAAAAGGCGGATATAGCATAACTTTTCTCATTTGTATTTCGTCAGTGTAAAATTTTTCATAATTTTGTTCCTTTGCCAGGTTTATTATGCTATGTTCCGGCGAAAAAGTTTGTATAATTGCCTTTCCTTTGTTTTCGCCTCTTCCAGATCGCCCTATAACCTGTGTAAGTAATGAAAATGTCTTTTCATAGCTTCTGAAATCATCACTAAAAAGACTCTGACCTGCTAGCAGAACACCCACCAGAGTAACATTTGGGAAATTAAATCCTTTAGCTACCATCTGCGTACCCAACATTATTTGATACTTGCCTTCAAAAAATGCATTTAATTTTTCTTCATAAGAAAGCTTACTTCCAACTGTATCAGTATCCATTCTAAGTATATCAGAGTTCGGAAAAAATTTTTTTAATTCTTCTTCAACCTTCTGTATGCCTACACCGGAAAGTTTTATTTCTTTGCTGTGGCAGCTCGGACAATCTATATTTAAAGCTCTCGAATACCCACAATAGTGACACATCAAGCGAGAATTTGCACTATGGTACGTCATGGATATGCTGCAATTAGGACAGCACATAACTTCACCACAGTTCCTGCACGAAACATAAGTGTTATATCCCCTTCGGTTAAGGAGCAAAATGGCTTGATGTCCACTACTTATGGTACTTTTTAACTCTTTCTTTAACACATTGCTAAAGTTTGAAAAGTTTCCGGCCTCTCGCTCTTTGCTCATGTCCACAAGTAACGTTTCAGGCAAATCTTCTCCATTGTACCTTTTTTCCAGTTTGCTTAAACTGTACTTTCCTTCCTTTGCAAAATAAAAACTCTCCAAAGATGGTGTTGCAGACGACAAAAGCAGCAAATTTTTATTATAATAACTTCTAAATTTTGCTATGTCTCTTGCATGGTATCTGGGGTTTTTGTCAGACTTGTAGGTAGACTCCTGTTCCTCGTCCATTACGATAAGACCTAAGTTGTTTACCGGTGCGAACACAGCAGACCTAGTCCCTACAACTATGTTGGCAATGCCATTTTTTACTCTTTGAAACTCATCGAACCTTTCTCCCTGCGACAATGCACTGTGAAAAACCGCAACATTATCTGCATATCGAGTTTTAAAAAGCCTAACTATTTGTGGCGTAAGCGCTATTTCCGGTACCATAACTATTACACCACGATTATCTGCCACTACAGTATCAATGAGTTTCATAAACACAGAAGTTTTGCCGCTCCCTGTAACACCATAAAGCAAAGAAACATTGTATTTATTTTCTCTGTACAATTTATAAACATTACTATAAGCTTTTCTTTGTTGAGGAGTTAAATTTATTTCATTATTAGAATTTTCAAACTCCATTTTTTCATAAGGGTCACGATACACTTTGCATTCAAAATATTTTGCAAAACCCTTTTTCACCAGAGATTCTACTACGCTTCTTCCCACGCCTGTAAAGTAAGTAACTTCCTTTATGGTGCTTCCACATTTGTTCTCAAGTAGAAATTTAACAACCTCAGTTTGTTTTTTCGTTAGTTTCACATTTAACTCAGTTGAAATAAGTTTCACTTTTTTAATAGTTGCATCATTCATTTTTTTGCAAGCTACTTCGCTTTTTTTTAAAACATTTTTGTCAAGCAATTTTTTTACAATAGATGAAATGTCAACAGTTTTGCTAAACTTCTTAATCAGCTTTTCTTTTTTTATTTTTCCCCCTAGGCTCCTTATATAATCTACAATTTCCAACTCATGAAAATTCAAACCAAGTGGTTTTGTACATTCGTTTAAGACATATTCGTCTTTCAGAATGACATTAGTGCCAGATGGAGTCATTACTCTTATAGCATCAAAAAATGTACAAAAATACCGCTCTTTCATAAAAAAAGCTAATTTTAACATTTCATCGCTAAAAAATGGCTTGTCATCTAGCACATAAGAAATCTCTTTTAACTTTTTCTCTCCATTATAAGGAACTATTTCAAAAACTACCGCTTGCATTTGTTTATTTCCTATTCCAAACGGTGCTAAAACCCTAGAACCTACTTGAACTTTTCCTAAGAAAGTTTCCGGAATTAAATAACTATAAAGCTTGTCAATGTGATATATTTTATTATCTATTGCTATTTTCGCTACAAATGTTGAGCTCATGGTTTAACTTCCTTTTTACTTTTTAGCCAAAGGTTCAACTATTTATTTCAGGCTCTAAAATTGCATACTTACCTTCCCTAAAGTCTTCAATAGCTAAATTTACAGGTTTTCTCGTTTCACTGGGGTTCGACAATGCCAGCTCATCAGCTATTTCCCTTGCCCTTTTCGCAACACCTATAACTAAAGCATACTTGCTTTCTTTTCCGGAAAGCATATCCTCGATTGACGGTTTTATCATTTTATTTTCCATTTAAAAGCACTCCTTCTATAACTTTTTTCATATTTTTATATTTCATCCCTTCAGATCGTATAATCATATTTACATTTTCTGCACAAACATCCACTTTTTCATTAATAACAGCGTAATCATAACGGCAGGTTTCTGCTATTTCCAACTTTGCTCTTTCCAATCTGTTTAAGATTACTTCATCTAAATCTGTTCCTCTAATTCTTAGGCGCTGTTCAAGTCCCTGCAACGATGGCGGCAAAATAAATATTCCAACAGAATCCGGTCGCTTTTCTAAAACCTGCAAACCACCCTGCACCTCTATTTCTAATATTACATCAAACCCTTCACTTAGCCATCGTTCTATTGGTTCTTTAGGCGTACCGTAATAATTAGAACAATATTTTGCATATTCAAGCATTTTATCATTTGAGGCTAAATCTAAAAATTCATGTTCTTTCAGAAAATAATAATCCTGTCCATCTATTTCGCCTGTACGTTTTTTTCGAGTTGTTGCGGAAATCGATAACTTTAAATTATCATTTTTCTTTAAAAGTTCTTTTAACACAGTGTCTTTTCCTACTCCTGAAGGACCAGAAAAAACAATCAGTAATCCCTTACTCATTAGTCACATCGACCTCATTCAAGTTTTCTTCTTCATCTTTTATACGATTAGAAATGGTTTCAGGGTTTAGCGCCGACAGCACAACATGATCACTATCCATTATTATCACAGCCCTTGTTTTTCTGCCACAAGTCGCATCAATAGCATTATTGCTAGTCTTTGCGTCACCAATAATACGCTTAACCGGCGCTGACTCTGGACTAATAATAGAAATTATTCTGCCAGCTGACACTACGTTACCAAAACCTACGTTTATAAATTTCATAAAGGCTTTACTCCTTAAAACTCTTTATGACTATTTTACCAGCTTTCCAATATTTATGTCAAATGTATAACTACACAGTTGTGCATTAGTTTAGCTTACCCGCAATATACCCTGAAAGCCACGCCCAGTAAAGGTTATAGCCACCACAAAGCCCATTTGCATCCAAAACTTCCCCGCAAAAGTATAATCCTTTAACTTTTTTAGATTCCATCGAACTCAAGTTTATTTGACTCAACGGAACCCCACCGCAAGTTACCTGTGCATTTTTAAACGGCATAACTCCTGTAGGTTTATATTCCAATGATTTTATTTTCTGTGCTAAAAGATCTACCTCATCAAAGCTCAACGCACTAGCAAGCTTAGTAGAAATGTCATCTATACCTATAGACTTTAATAACACTACACCAAGCTTTTTATGCACAACACCTATGCAGAGTTGGCTTAAAGTCAAATTTGGCATCAGTTGTATTTTCTTTAAAAATAAGTATATTATTTCTTTTTTTGTATATTTTGGAAGCAAATCTATAACTATTTTTAGATTATTGAACTTTACACCGTTTACAGTTCTATTTTTAAAAAATTCTCCCACCAAACCTGAAATTTGAAAAATACATACCCCCGAAAGACCATTTTCAGTGAACTGTAATTCCCCCTGCTCAGATTTTACAAATTTACCGTCAGCAGCCAATTTAACTGTACAGTGACTTCGTACGCCTTTCAATATTTTTTCAAATCCAGATTTTGTTTTTACAGGAACTAAAGCTGGATAAATTTCCGTAACACTGTGCCCTAAACTTTTTACAACGTCATAATGATTATCTACAGTTCCTTCAGCAAAGCCCACAACGCCGCCAATTGCAACAATTAGTTTATCACAGATTATTTCTCCATTTTCAAGTGAAATTTTAAACTTACTTTCTACTTTAAAAATTTTATCAACATTTAACTCGCAAAGCTCTGTGACACCTAAATTGGCATTTTCTAAGCGTAATAAATCTAATATTGCCGAAGCCTGCTCACAATGGGGATAAACCCGCCCGTCGTCTTTCTCAAGTTCAGCAACACCTAACGATTTAAAAAATCTTCTTATTAAATTTACATCATAATTTTTAAAAATTTCATCTAAATATTTTCTTGAACTATAGTTGTAAAATTCAGAAGAAATGTTTTTGTTTAGGAAATTGCACTTGCCGTTTCCTGTAACTAAAATTTTCTTTCCTACTCTAGTCTGTCTTTCAAGTAGTGCCACTTTTTTGTTTTGCCTTGCTGCCAAAATAGAAGCTACTAGCCCAGAAGCGCCAGCACCTAAAACCACTACATCAAAATTTAATGTCTTTTTCATAATTTAATTAAAGCAGAAACGCGGCAATACGTAAGAAATAATCAACATTATAATTCCTACTGTGATCACACCCAAAGATATTATAAAAGTAGATTTTTTTGCATCCAGCCTAAGCAGCGACGCTATCAATGCACCCATCCACGCGCCTGTGCCGGGAAGAGGAACTGCAACGAAGGCAAACAGACCCCACTCTTTATACTTTAAAATTTTTTCACTTTTTCCATTTGCCTTTTTTTCAAAAAATTCAGCCAGCTTGTGAAACTTTGTTTTTTTTATAAAACTAAAAATTTTATCTATGAATAGCAGTATAAACGGGACTGGTAAAATGTTTCCTATCACGCAAAGTGGAAACGCCAGCCGCCAATCTACTCCTAATATACTGGCGGCCACAAGCCCACCTCTTAGTTCCAGTATCGGGACTATAGAAATTAAAAATGCCACTAGTTCATTTGGGGCGCACGATAATGCGCCAACTATACTCTGAGTCAATGAATCTGCCACAAATTTTTCCTCCCAAGATAAATACTTTTTTATATTATCGCATTTTAATTAATAACTCCTCCGCCAAGCACTATGTCTCCATCATAAAACACAACTGATTGGCCCGGCGTTATAGCACGCTGCTTTTCATAAAATTTCACCTTCGCAGTGTTTTTATCTATTGGTATTAAATTCGCTCTTTCGGGCTTTGCTTTGTATCTAACCTTCGCAGTTATTTCCATTTTTTTTTCTAAAGTGTCAAACATGGTAAAACTTAAATTGTTTGCGATCAGTTCCGTACTGTATAGAGATTCTTCGCTTCCCAACGTGACGGTATTATCATCTTTGTTCAGAGAAACTACATACATTGGCTTCCCAAAGCCTACCCCTAAGCCTTTTCTCTGTCCAACAGTATAATTTATTATCCCTTTATGCTCACAAAGTCTGTTACCATCAACATCCACAAACTGCCCAGGACTCGCTTTTTTGTTAATATATTCTTCTATGAAGTTTACATGGCTGCCGTTCTTAATAAAACAAATATCCTGACTATCAGGTTTGTCAAACACCATTAAATTGTTTTCTTTGGCTATTTTACGAGTTTCTTCTTTATCAATATTCGATATAGGAAATAAAATTTTAGGCAACTGTTTTTGACTTAAGTTATACAGCACGTAACTTTGGTCTTTTGCAGAGTTTGCTTTTTTCAGTAAATATTTCCCCATTTTTTCATTATATTCTATATTAGCATAATGACCTGTAGCTATATAGTCAAAACCCATATCTTCAGCCAAGTCAAAAATTTTACCAAATTTGATAAATTTATTGCAAACAACGCATGGATTTGGTGTATGCCCAGAAATGTATTCATTTACAAAAGATTTTACAATTTTTTCTTCAAAATTTTGTGATAAATCCACAGCAAAATGATCTATCTTCAACTGCTCAGCTACCTTTTTAGCGTCTTCAATGTTTTTTTTGTCCGTAGCATTATTTCTCTGAAGTTGCATAGTAACGCCAGTAACATCATAGCCATTTTGCTTCAAAAGCAATGCAGAAACAGATGAATCTACACCTCCACTCATCAAAACTAAAACTTTTTTCTGATTCTCCATATACAATCCTTCTTGATTACTTGATAAAAACCACACCGCAAATAATTATTCCTTAGTCAAAAGTCTCCATTTTACACCTTGCTGTGTATCCTCAAGTACAATATTTTTTCCTTTTAGTTCGTCTCTTATCTTATCCGCTAAAGCCCAGTTTTTTTCTTTTCTGGCTTTTTCTCTTTTTTCTATTAAAGCTTCTATTTCTTCATCTAATGATTCAGATTTTCTATTATAAACTAGGCCTAAAATTTCAGAAAGTTCATCAAATAAGCTCATTGCAAACTTAATAGCACCTTCATTTAGATTTACATTTTCACTAAAAGCTGAATTTATATCTCGTACCAAATTAAAAAGGCTAGACAGAGCTGCAGCCGTGTTTAGATCATCTTCCATCGCAGATATAAACTCTTCTTTATTCTTCAAAAATTGCCCTTTTAACTCTTCACTTATGTTTCCAACTTCAGAATGGCTTAGTAAAAAGTCCAAGTTTTTTCTGCAAGAATACAACCTATCCAAAGAAGCAATGCACTGTTCTATCACCTCTTTGCTATAGTTTATGGGACTTCTGTAGTGTGAAGCCAGCATCAAATATCTAATAGGCTCGTATCCATAAGCATTCGCAACATCCCTTACAGTGAAAAAATTGTTTAATGATTTGGACATCTTTTTGTTATCTATATTTATATAACCATTGTGCATCCAAAATCTAGCAAAAGTTTTGCCTGAAAAAGCTTCGCTTTGTGCAATTTCATTTTCATGATGCGGGAAAATCAAATCTTGACCACCATAGTGTATATCTATTGTCTCACCTAAGAACTTTCTAGACATGGCAGAACATTCAATATGCCAACCTGGTCTTCCCTTACTCCACGGCGAATCCCAATACGGCTCACCTTTTTTGGCAGCTTTCCAAAGCGCAAAATCCATCGGGTCTTCTTTTTCATCTCCAATACTTATTCTTGCGCCCGCTTCAAGCTCATCTAAATGCTGATGTGAAAGCTTACCATATCCATTAAATTTTTTCGTTCTAAAGTAGACATCACCATTTTCAGCTTTATATGCATAGCCATTTTCTTCTAATTTTGAAATCATGTTTATAATCTCGTTTATATTTTCAGTGGCTTTCGGGTGAATGGTAGCTTCTATTACGTTTAAGCCTTTTCTATCTATTTCATATTCCTTTATATATTTTTCAGAAATAGAAACATAATCGCTGTTTTCTTCATTTGCTTTTTTTATTATTTTATCATCTATATCCGTAAAATTCTGAACAAATACCACTGTGAAGCCTTTGTATTCCAGATATCTTCGCAAAACATCGCACACACAAATAGGCCGAGCGTTTCCTATATGAATATAATTGTAGACAGTTGGTCCACAAGCATAGATTTTTACAACATTCTGTTCAATAGGTGTGAATTCCTCTTTTCTTCTCGACATCGTATTATATATCTTCATAAGCCAAGTTCTCCCTCTAAAATATAACTCTATTTTATCCTAATTATATAACATTAGCAACTATTTATTACACTATGTAAGGCGGCACATACTGCTTGAGTTAATTGCGCATAATAGCAATTGAGGTGATAAAAATAAAAAATAACTTTAATGAAAACTTAGACTCAAATAAATTTTTTCAATCTCTTCCATCGTACATTCAAGAGACTATAAAACAAAGTGGCATTACTCTTAATTCTGAAGAAGAGTTGAAAATATGCGCAAACACATTAATGAACAATAAGTAATAATTTAAAAACATTCACAGCACAAAGAATTCTGTGAATGTTTTTATTTATTATTTATTATTTTCTATTTCTTCTTTTAATGTGGACATAAACTCTACAAGTGACATGCTCCCTAAATCACCATTTTTTCTTGACCTAACCGAAACTGTATTTGAAGAAACTTCTTTCTCTCCTACAACCAACATATAAGGTATTTTTTTAAGCTGTGCTTGTCTTATTTTATATCCTATTTTTTCATTTCGCTTATCAACCGATACTCGTATATTTGCTGCTTGTAAGTCTTCTTTTATTTTTTCAGCACTTGCTTGAAATGCCTCACTTATAGGCAAAATGACAACCTGCTGCGGTGACAACCACAATGGGAAAGCTCCTGCATAATGTTCGGTTAAAATGCCTATAAATCTTTCTATGCTTCCAAAAATAACCCTGTGTATCATTATAGGCCTGTGTTTTTGGCCGTCTTCACCCACATAAGTCAAATCGAATCTTTCAGGCATTTGAAAATCAAGCTGTATAGTTCCGCATTGCCAGGTTCTACCTAAACTGTCTTCAAGGTGGAAATCTATTTTAGGACCATAAAAAGCCCCATCGCCTTCGTTGATCTTATATTCCTTTCCATTTTTCTTAAGCGCCGATTCAAGAGCTTTCGTAGCTATATCCCATTGCTCGTCAGATCCCATAGAATCTTCCGGTCTTGTAGAAAGCTCAATTGTGTACTTAAATCCAAAAGTAGAATAAAAGTCATCAATCAAATTCATAACACCGATTATTTCAGATTCTATCTGGTCTGGTGTCATGAAAATATGTGCATCGTCTTGAGTAAAGCATCGAACTCTCATAAGCCCATGAAGAGCACCAGACAGCTCATGTCTGTGTACTAAACCAAGCTCGGCGACTCTCTCTGGAAGATCTCTATAAGAATGCATTTTACTCTTATAAACTAGCATCCCGCCGGGGCAGTTCATCGGTTTTATAGCGTGCTCTACATCATCTATAACCGTTGTGTACATGTTCTCCTTATAATGATCCCAATGTCCCGATCTCAACCACAAGTCCTTATTAAGTATCATAGGCGTTTTTATCTCAACGTACCCTGCTTTTTTATGCTTTTCCCTCCAAAAATCTTCAAGTATATTTCTCAGCACCATACCATTTGGCAAGAAAAACGGAAACCCCTGACCTTCATCAAAAAGATCAAACAGTTCCAGTTCCCTACCAAGTTTCCTGTGGTCGCGCCTCTTTGCTTCCTCAAGCTTTTCTAGGTATTCATCAAGCATTTTACTTTTCGGGAATGATATACCGTAAATCCTTTGAAGCATTGGACGGCTAGAATCGCCTCTCCAGTAAGCACCAGTACAGTTTAGTAGCTTAAACGACTTTACTTTTCCAGTCGACATTAAGTGCGTCCCTGCACAAAGGTCCACAAACTCACCTTGTCTTCTAAATGTCAAATCCGCACTCTTTTCGGCTAAGTCCTCAATAAGTTCAACTTTATATAGCTGATTATGCTCTTTCATAAAATTTATCGCTTCATCAGGCTTTAAGGTAAACTTTTCAATTTCCAAATCTTCTTTAATGATTTTTTGCATTTCTTCTTCTACTTTAACAAGGTCATCATTTGTCAAAGACCTCTCTAAATCAAAATCATAGTAAAAACCCGAATCTATAGCTGGACCGATAGCCAATTTAACGTCCTTAAACAGCCTACAAACAGCTTGAGCCATAATGTGCGCTGTAGTGTGCCAATAGGTTTTCTTACCGTCAGTATCATCAAAAGTTAAAATTTCCAAGCTGCAATCGTCCAAAAGTTCAGTCTTCACGTCTTTAAGTTCGCCGTTTACTTTAGCTGCGCACATGCCTTTATAAAGACCCGTACCTAAGGATTTTGCTACTTCGAAAATCTTCGTACCTTGTGCATATTGCTTAACCACGCCACCTTTTAAAGTAACATTAATCATTTTTTCGCTTCCTTTCAAAATATCATAACTTGCATTTTACCATCATTTAGAACATAACGTCAAGTTGTATAACATCACAAAGGTAGCTAAAACTCTGCGTTATCTTCGTTTTCTTAAAAATGCACCTTTTTTTATGGCTTTTTCAAAAGGTACATACACTCTTTGCATAGCATGTGGCGCCGAAACTATTTCATTATTCCACTCATCATACATCTTTTCTACCTTGAAAATAAACGGAGCTTTCCCTGGTTCTAAGACGTCTAAAGTATCGCCAGTTGAAAATTTATTCCTCTGTGCCACCAGCAACATGCCGTTTTCGTACCCTTCACAAACCCCAACAACGTCATAGTTTCTAATATATCCACCATTTGAGTAAACTTGTCCCGGCTCGCTGTTAAAGTAGAAGCCTGTGTTGTATTCCCTATGGCTAATCTTTTCAAGCTCATCCTTCATCCAAGGTTTTACTTGCCAAATCTCCCCAGCATTTCCGATAGATGAGTAATAATCTAAAAGTGCCATCTTGTAAGCGTTAGTCGTTACGGCCACATAATAAGCCGATTTTGCCCTACCCTCTATCTTTAGACTGTTCACACCAGCTTTCACTAGCTTGTCTATATGCTCTATCATGCATAAGTCTCGAGAATTCAGAAAATAAGTACCGTCCGCCTCCTCAGACACTGGAAAATACTGTCCTTGCCTGTTTTCCTCAACCAAATTGTATTTCCACCTGCACGGCTGAGCACAATCGCCTCTATTGGCATCGCGGCCTGTTAAATAGCTAGACAATAAGCATCTGCCAGAAAAAGATACACACATCGATCCATGTACAAACGCTTCCAGTTCCAAACTTTCATCTGTTTTTTGTCTAATTTCGGCTATTTCCGAAAGTGAAAGCTCTCTAGCCAAGACCACCCTTTTCGCACCCATTTCATGAAAGGTTTTAGCTGTCAAATAGTTAACTACACCCGCTTGTGTAGAAACATGCACGTCAGTTTTTGGGGCCAATTTCTTTATCAGCGCCAACGTCCCCACATCTGCCACTATAAAAGCATCTATTCCCAGATCTCGTACAGTTTCTACGAATTCAGGCAAATGGTCAATCTCACTGTTTCTTGGCAAAGTGTTGCACGTCAAATACACCTTTACTCCATTTAAATGCGCATAATCTATTGCATTTTTTAAGCCTTCTTTGCTAAAGTTACTTGGAGATGTTCTCATGCCAAAGCTTTTTCCTGCCAAATAAACTGCGTCCGCACCAAAGTTTACAGCTGCTAAAAATCTTTCCATGTCCCCAGCCGGAGATAAAACTTCCGCTCTTTTTATTTTCTCTTTATTCATTTGAGTCTCCATATTGTATTAAGTTTCAAAGTTTATGTTCTAAGTCCTGCTTTTTTCAAGTTTGCCTCATGTTCTGCCAAAGTTTTTGCATAAAAAGGCTTGCGCTCATTGCTGTGGCAAAAATAATAATATTGCGTATTTTTTGGATTAAGTGCCGCATCAATAGCAACCAGCCCCGGGTTACATATCGGACTTATAGGTAGCCCCTCGTTTTTATAGGTATCGTATGGTCTTTCGTAGGTTTCTAGCATTTTTTGAGGCACTTTATCCTTTGATTTGTATGGATACCACACCGTTGAATCAAGTCCTAAATTAGCTAGTCCTTGGTCACCAAAAGGATTCTTCCCGGCTGATTTAGCTGTAGCAAGCCTATTTTGAATAACCGAAGAAACAACGTACATATCGTCTTCATTTGCAGCTTCCGCTTGAATCAAAGAAGCTATATTTATCAGGTCCTTAACACTAAAACCTTTACGTTCAGCCTTTTCCTTTAAGCTCACACAATTGCCGTTTTCGTCTGTATCATCTGCATTGTTCAGTTTCTTTTCAAAATTATTAAGCAATTTTTTTATTACTACCCGAGGCTCTATATTTTTGTAAAAGCCATAAGTATCGGGAAATAAATATCCTTCCAATTTACTATAAATATTTTTATCATTCATATCTTTCAAAAATACAAAACTATTTTCAAAGTTTTCACTTTTGCAAGACTTTATAAACTCATCTTTCATACATATTTCATTCTTTTCCAGTATCTCACCTATTTCTTGTACATTTTTGCCTTCTGGTATCGTCACATTTATAAGATCTGAGCTAAGACGATTGGAATTTGACTTTAAAAAGCTGATTATCGCCTGATAGTCAAGATTTGTTTTTATTTCAAATGTTCCCGGTACAATTTTTTTAGATGCACTGGTAAATTGCATATATAATCTAAAAAAGCTTTTCTCTTTTATGACGCCTTTTTCAAAAAGTACATTTGCAATTTGCCTTTTACTAGAATTTTTCGGAATCTCTACAGTTACTACTTCTTCGGCTCTTGTCATGGCAAGCATATCGCACATTCCAAAAGCGAAAAACTGTCCCAACATAAGCACCATAGCCGTTACATATGTTAAAAAGACTATCTTAAACAGTTTTTTTCGCCCTGTAGATTTTCTTAATTTTACTGTAGGAGTTTTATTATTTTTCTTTTTCCTTCGTTTTGTTTTCGACTTAAACTTTTTCTCGTCTATTTCAAGTCTAAATTCATCAATTTTTCTTTTTCTATAATCGTTATTTTCAAGCACGTTTAAAATCATCCCTTATTTTGTAAATTCAATCCTTGCACAGTATACTTGATTTTACCACATCAGCTTCATTTTTTCCAACTACATATTCAGCTATTTTAATAGCAAATTCTACAGCTACCCCAGGCCCTTTAGCTGTTATTATATTTCCGTCTGTGCAGACGCGCTCATTGCTATCTTTAGAATTTAAGAGCTCTTTTTCAAATCCAGGATAGCACGTAGCTTTTTTACCCTCTAGCAAATTCAATTTGCCCAGTATCATTGGAGCTGCACAAATCGCTGCGATAAGTTTTTTATTTTCGTGGCAATGCCTAATAGTCTTTAACACTGCAGGAGAGTTTAAAAGATTAACAGCTCCCGGCATACCACCAGGC
>CASEZK010000062.1 GCA_949292425.1 uncultured Oscillospiraceae bacterium | reverse complement strand
TCGATAAAATTCTTCCAATGCTAAAGCTACAATCGCTGACTTTTTTACGCCTTTATTTTCTGCCATTTCTTTCAACATCTCAAGCGTTTTTTCAGAAAGCGACATAGTAATTTTTGTTCCTGCCATATCTTTTTTCTCCTTTTTTCTGATTTTCTACTCCTACTTCATTTTACGTCGTTTTACTCCATTTGTCAACTGTTTTTTCATTTTCTGTCACACGTCACACGTCACCCATAGGGGGGTGTCGTAGTACCCCCCTTTTGCCCTGCTTTTTTCGTTAATACGGAAATGACCTGTACACAAAAAAGAGGTCACCTAAAGACCTTAGATAACCTCTTTTGCAAACGTTACTGCTACATGAATTTGGTGAAATTTCGCAAGCGAAATTTTTATTTATATCCGCAGGAGCCTAACACAGCGTGCCGCTGTACTGCTCTGTTAGTTTTTCTTAACAATGCCCTTATCAACCTTTGGAGCTTGCGTTAAATTCAAACCTTCTTTTTTTAACTCTCTGGAGAACCTCTCTATAATTTCTAATGGCATTCTCATTATTGCCGATTTTACTTTCTTATGCTTCTCCATACTCTTTTGCAACTCTTTTTTTAACCTGATATTTTCGTTTATAAGCATAGATTTATCATTTCTCAAATTAGATATCTCTTCATTTAAGCTTTTTATATTCTGATGAGAATTATCGTTGCAAAAAGCTTCAACACTTTCTTCAAATGCATTAGTTGCACTCTTCAATATTTCTTTTTCGTGAACAGCAATATATCTACTTTCCCACATTTCGAGTGGAACAGTTACAAATTTTTTCTTGTGAATAAATCCTCTCTTAGTTACCTTAGCTTCTTCAGGATAAAAAACTGAAGCCTTACTTTTTTCAGCACATTTTGAAATATAAGCCTTTTTTGCCTTATATTCAGCCCGTAGTGGCTCTAAATCAACAAGTTCGGCTCTAATATCATTTACCCTGTTTTGTGCCTCAGAAACGATTTTAGACGCCTTTTCAGTAGCTTCTTGTAATCGTTTCGTAGCTGACTGCCTTTTTAACTCATCAATGCTCTTATTTCCCTCTGCTGTAGCTTTATTTAAAATCGGCAAATTAATATTCATCGAAGCCTTGATATACCTCTCAAGGTCTTGATGAAACGTCCTAAGGTCAGTTCGTGTTACTGTGAACTTAGACGACACAGTCAGTCTATCATTTTTCCTGTCATAACCAACTGGAATAAACTCAAAATGCATATGTGGGGTAGTTTCATCGAGATGAACCATTGAACTCAATACAAACTCTTTCCCATATCTCTCACACAAAAATTCATAGCAACACTCAAAAAATTCTTTTTGTCTATCAGGATACTGTTCCAACAAAGGCTTCGGAGCAGTTATAACCCACGATGACATTATGTTAAGGTCTTTTCTGTTGTTGAGCCTAACACCATTATCCTCGCAAACTTTTCTTATGTGGTCTTTAAGCACCTTACTACAACGTTCTGGAGCAAGGTTATAATTTAATCCTGTACGTGAACTGTCTATGCACTCATTCTTACGACTTTGAACATTGTCATTAATTTTTCGCTCATTATGTCTGAGTACACCAACAGCTCCATTAAGCTTATAGTTTTCTGCATGAGCCATCACTTCACCTCCATTGCACACCTTTACTTTTTTTCTGAAGAAGATTATAACAAACCTTTAAGACTAAGTAAAGGTGTAGCAAGTTATACCTTTGCTTCGCAAAAGTTCCCTTGCAAGGGGATACCCCTTGACCCCTTTTAATCTAACTCTAATAACTTGTTGTCAACAAATGACATTGCGTCTTGCAAACTCTTACTACCTGACATATAGCTTTCCATCGGAAAATCATCACAAACATCATACAGGTATGCTAAAAGGTCTTTTGCTCGTTCCAATATCTCGTATTGCTCACGATAATTCAAATCATCAAAATTTAAAGTCATACCACGCACCTCTGTATTTACATCACTTAATTACTTCACCGTTCTCATCTACAACTACACAATGACCATCCAAAGAACACGACATCTTGGTAGTTCCGTTCATCTGTCCATATCTTTTTGATTTCAAGTATGTATTGAAGAAAATAGTATTACTACTTGCAACATCAAAATAAACTTTGTCTTTATTTTCCTGAACATAGTCAATCAAATCACAGTACTCCAAAAAATTATGCTCTTTAATAATTCCCAAAAGTTCACTCTTTATTGCATTTACCTCGGACTTAGTTATCTCTACAAAATCCGATATATCAAATCCTCCACCAGTAACTATATCACAATCATCATACTGATACTTTTCGGGATTATCCTTATGGGTTAAATATCTATAATACCCTCTAATTTGCTCCAAAGCTTGAGGTGCAGGAGAATTTAACCTATCGGTCATACTTTTCACATTACTGTACGTAGTAGGAGAACCATAAACAACAATAATGTGATAGTGTGGTTTCTTGATTTTTCCACTTCCATCTTCCAATTCGTCCTTATCATGCAGAGGACTAATCGCATACTGAAGTCCAGATAATTGTAACTGTTTTCTCCAATCTTCTGGAACAGAACCATACCCATCAGCACCATCATACTTAGAACCAATAGCTTCAAGTTGCTCCTTAGTTGGATAAACAAAAAAAGCCCAATTACGTTTCTTTACACTTGCTTTTTGACTTGCCATACGTTATACTTTTGATACACTTTTTGGAACAAAAAAGGCTGTACTCAACTTTCGCCGGTGGGGTGCAGCTCTTTTTTTTATTTTTCCTCAGGTATCTCCCCTTTCTGCTTTCGATAAAATTCTTCCAATGCTAAAGCTACAATCGCTGACTTTTTTACGCCTTTATTTTCTGCCATTTCTTTCAACATCTCAAGCGTTTTTTCAGAAAGCGACATAGTAATTTTTGTTCCTGCCATATCTTTTTTCTCCTT
>CASEZK010000061.1 GCA_949292425.1 uncultured Oscillospiraceae bacterium | reverse complement strand
TTTTTGACAAGGCTAATAGCAAGCACTGCTGTTGAAAAAAGTTTAAACAATAGCATTAAAAATCACTGTAATTCTTTAAAAATACGACAATTTTAGTTTACTTCCCGTAAAAGTCGAGGTATAATATAGAGGTATCAGAATTAATATGGGAGTGAATGTTATGAAAGTGGTTGCATATTGTCGTGTTAGCACCAACAAAGAAGAGCAGCTAGATAGTTTAGAATCTCAGCAAAAGTTTTTTGGAGAATATTCTAAACGCAATGGATATAGTCTAATAAAAATTTATGCAGACGAAGGTAAAAGTGGAACAAAAATGAAAAACCGAACAGAGCTTTTGAAAATGCTGTCCGATGCGAATAAAGGGCTTTTTGACGTTGTCCTTATAAAAGATGTATCGCGTCTTGCCAGAAATACACTTGATTTTTTGACAAGCATACGTAAATTAAAAGCTTTAGGCATTAAAGTTATTTTTGTGAATTACGACCAAACATCTTCTGATAGTTCGGAATTTATGTTAACCATGTTGAGTGCCATTGCTCAGGAGGAAAGTGCAAATATATCAAAACGTGTAAAGTTTGGGAAAAAAATAAATGCAGAAAAAGGACGAGTTCCTAATTTGATATACGGTTATGACAAAATTCCAGGAGATTATTTTAACCTAAGTATTAATGAGACGGAAAGTGCCGTGGTAAAACAAATTTTTGATATGTACACAGAAAAAAATATGGGTGAAAATAGAATCGCTCTTGAGCTTAATCGTAGAGGTCTAAAAACAAAACGAAATTGTAAATGGTCACAAAATGCTGTTGCAAGAATTCTTTCTAATGAAATTTATATTGGAAAAATCGTAAATGGCAAAGAAACTGTTGAAGATTTTCTTACTGGGAAAAGAAGTGTAATGGAAAAAGAAAACTGGCTTGTTACAGTTAAGCCTGAATTAAGGATTATTAATGATGATGTGTTTGAAATGGTAAAAAAAATAAAAAATGAAAGACACACCATATTTAATTTAACTGGTGAACGAAAAGTTGAAAAAAACGTGTTTAGTAAGTTAATTAAATGTACCTGTTGTGGTGCGTCCTTTAGAAGGCAAGTTCGTTCTTATAAAAACACATACATTAAATGGATATGTTCTGGTCGAAATTATAATGGTACAGATAGTTGTCCCAATAAAACAGTTATAGATGAGCAAGAACTGCTATCTGAGATAAAAAATTATTTTATCTCAATTTTAAAGGACAAGCCTAACAGTGTAAAAAGTATAATAAGTGAGTTTAATAAGCAATACAAGAAAAAATCCGAAAATGAGTTAACAGAAAAAGATCTTTGTAGTCAGCTACAAAAACTAAAAAAGAGCAAACAAAAATATCTGGATATGTTTGACAATGACATTATAACCATGTCTGAGTTAAAAGCGAAAACCTCAGAATTTAATAAATTAATTTTTGATGTTGAAGAAAGATTAAAAATTGTAAGATTAAATATAAGTAAAAGTGATTTGTTAAAAGCAAACTTGAATGAAACCTTTAAAGACATAGAGGATTTGCTAAAAGAAGAAAATATTACAAATAATTTGTTGAGTCGAGTGATCGAAAAAATAACAGTAGATGAAAACGGAAAAATTGACGTTTATTTAAGGTTACTTAGCGATGTTGGGCTAGAAAACGCAGTTCAGTTATTAGACTGCCATACATAAAGATGTCTCTGAAAGATTAAAATACATAAATCCGCTTCTATATAAAGAAGTTAAATCCGTTCTCGAACTGAACAAGTCTCAACGCCACATACGCGGAGGGTTAGCTACGAAAAAAAAGTATAGTCACTATAAATTTTAACTTTAAAACAAAAGCTCCTAAAAATGAGCTTTTGTTTTTTTAGTAATATTAACAAAACTAGGTTTATCTTTATCCTAGTCAAAAGAAACAAGTGCATCAAACAGAAAAGTAATGAAATGAAAACCAGTAAAATTTCTCTTTAATCAAAAGCATATAAGTGCAACTCTAGGACTATACTAACCAATACAAATTAAAAATATAAATAAATTCAATTTGCTCGTTTAACAAGCATTTTATACTGTCCTCTAACTCTGACTTTATGATTTTAATTGTACAAAAGTCTCTCTATAATAAGCATACGACTTGTCTGTTTTACGAAATGTGGTTATAATAACTTATAATGTTGTATTTAGGAGTGATATATTTGAAAAAACGTTTTTTTATTTCGTTTTTAGTTTTAATTTTTCTATTTTCAAATTTAGCTACTTTCGCAATAAACAACAATAAAGATTTAACCACAAACGAAGACACTGCACCTTTAAGAATAGGTTATGTTGAAAGCGAATCTTTTCACCTGTATACATCACAGCTTGCTAATATGGCACTTAATTTTCAAAAAGACGGTATATTAAGTGACTACGATGTTATGTCTAAAGCTAGCACTGCACTTGAAGTTTGGACAAACATGTGTGACCATTGCGTATCTAATAAATATAAATTTATCAAAGAGATGTACTTTAATACAAAAGATATGCCGGAAAATGTTTATAATCAGGCAATAAATTATGAAAATGTCGACCTAGTTATAGTAATGGGAACAAGCGCAGGTAAATATTTTGCAGAAAATGAAACTAAAAATAAGTTTATGGTATTTGCAGCTGCTGACCCGATATTGTCCGGAATAATAAAAAGCGAAACCGAAAAAAATAACCCGAATGCCTTTGCCCACATAGACAAAGGAAAATATAAACGCCAAATACAGGCTGGACACAGACTTTTAAAATTTAAAAAAGTCGGTGTTGTGTATCAAAATGATGAATCCGCTTATGCATATTCTGGCATAGATTCTTTAAAATTGGCTTCCGAGGAGTTAGATTTTGACATAGTTGTACGGCATGTGGAAGAAGCTAAAAACGAAAATGATTACGAGCGATATTATAAAGATTTAGAAAAAGCTTACTATGAACTTGTAATAGAAGGTATAGACGCTTTATACGTAACAACTGCTACTATACAGGACGATAAACTTCTAGGACTTTTAGAAAAAGACATCTATAAAAACAATATTCCAACAATAGCTCAAACTGACGAAAACCAAGTAAAAGTAGGAGCAACAATAGGAGTTACACTTTTAGATACAGAGGAACAAGCCGCTTTTGCTGTAGCACAAATAAAAAAATATGCATCTGGTACCAGTTTCGAAAATCTTGACCAAGTAAATGAAAGTACCGCAAAAATATATGTAAATTACGACATTGCTAAAAAAATCGGAGTTAAAATTCCATTTTCTACTCTTCTAATCGTAGATCGTATTTATCGACTTGAAAATTAATTCTTTATATGAGAGGATTTTTTATGAAAAGTAAAAAAGAAAGTATTTTAAATGGCGTACTCATCAAGTTTGTAGGATTCGTTATGACTATATTCGTTTTTGTCACTATATTTTCATCCGTTTTGAACGTTATGTCATTTAACAAAATTACAAACGAAGTGTACTCTAATGCAAGTAGACTGAGTGTAACAGGCCCATTAAACAATATTAAATACTCTGTAAGTTTTGGAAAGCCTATAGAAAAATTTTTCGGAATGAAATCGATCTTAGATGATACTTTATCTATGTCTACAGATTTTTTAAACATCAGCATTGTAAGTAAAAACAATGAAGTTTTATATTTTAGCGGGCAGGAAATTCTAAAAGTTCCAAAAGATATATTGCAAGAGGAATATGTAGAAGCCAAAGAAGGAATTTACACAAGTTGTAGCATAAATGATGATTCTTCCTTAGTTTTATTGTTGGATAAATCTTATGTGGATTCAATGGTAAAAAATTACATAAATTCTATAATAAAAATCGATATTATCTTAACAGTGTCGGTATTTGTTCTTACTTTGCTAATATATTTCATGCTTTTATCTGTAAAGAAAAAAATAAAATTTTCTGACTTAAAAGTTTCCGCAATCGTTATTTTAATAATATCGCAGTTAGCTTTGGGCGCTGTCGTAATGAATTACTACACTCAAGGTTATACTCAATCCATATCAAAAATAGCAGAGGGAATATCTCAGACTGTAAAAAACGATATAAAAAGTATTATCGATCAAGGCATACCTATAGAAGAGTTTACAGGATTGGCCGAGTATCTTACGAGCATTGTAAATGACGTTCCTGAAATTGAAAATGTGTATATAACTACTCACAAAGTTGGCGATAGTTATATGACAAAGTTCATTTCAAACGATAAAATATATTATATAAATATCGACTCAAAAGTAGATCAAAAAGTAATAAATAATAGAATAATTCAATTTTCAATTGATGTTGCCATATTAATAGCTATAACAGTATTGTTATGTTTAGAATTGAGCCTGTTCATTAGTGAATCTGCCGATGAAGAAAAGAAAAAATTAAGGAAACAAAATGGACGTCACATAAGTATATCTGGGTTAAGACTGTTCTTTTTTGTGTCGTTACTCACGCTAAGTTTAGACTCAGGTTTCATATCAATAGTTTCAAATAATTTATTTAAAAATTTGAATGGTCAGTCGCTGCCATCTTTTATTTCTGGGTTACCAGTAACAGTTGGAATCATAGCTACAATGATAGGAATAGCATTCTGGAGCAAGATTATGTCTAAGATAGGCATTAAACTTTTACTTATTTTAGGTGTGATTTTCTCATCTGCGGGTTTATTTATTTCGTCCCTGAGCAATAATTTATACTATTTTTCATTAGCTAGGTTTATATATGGTTTTGGTTTCGCCGCAATATTAGCTACAACCAAAGTTTTTTCTTCATTACACGACGATATAAAAGAAAGGACGAAAATTTCTTCAGCGTTGACTGTAGGAACATTAGCAGGGTCTAGTTGTGGTGTTGTTATCGGAGGACTCGTAGCTGATAGAACCTCTTGCAATTTCGTATTTATCATGGCGTCAGTGCTGTCTATATTAACCCTACTCCTAATTCCCATAATAAACATAGATAAAACAGTAAACATACCTAAATTTTCATTTAACAAACTTGGTAGCATATTAAAGCAAAAGGCTATTGTCCTTTATATATTATTGATAATAATCCCAGTATATATTTCCAGCATGTTTGTAGGATACTCAATACCTTTGTACGGAGATGAGATCAACTTATCGCAAACCATAATTTCGGCCATAATAATGATGAATTATATAGTTACAGCATACTTAACCAACTCGATGTCGAATATATCTATGAATTTTTTCAGTGTAAAGAAATTGACTTTCATTTACGTCATAACTTTGTCACTATCGGTAGCTTTATTCTCTTTATTTAATAATTTACTCACAGCAATTATTTCCGCTATACTTTTAGCTATAGCAGATTCATTCGGACTTATAGCAATAATTGAAACTTTTTATGAAGTTTTAGGCAGAGATGTAAATCGTACTATGGGTGCAATGTTATTTGTCATGGTAAGTAAACTTGGAAGCGGTATAGCTCCTACTCTCATCTCTTCGCAATTATCGCAAGGCGTAGCAAAAGCAAGCTTAATTATTCCGTGCTTTTTAATTATAGGTATAACGATTTATCTTTTTTTCAATAGGGAATCAAAAAATTGTAAAGCATCTCATTAATACTTTATGTAAATAACAACTTTACAAACGAAATAATTTGATAAAACAATCAAAATTTTATACCAATTAACCTCAAATACAATAACACCTCATTCAAACTCACATGTAGTTTAAATAAGGTGTTTATTTGTGCATACCTATGCGCCTTGATTGAAATATAAAGTGCAGTTGGCAACAGGCCGAAAAGAGATCAAATGAAAAATGTTCAAATGAATAATATCAACAAATTTAGTGCATACGAGGTGGAGGTGCAAATATCCAATTGTAAGGAAATTTCAATAGATGTGAACCCGTATTGTAACGCAATAAAGAATCTATGTTTTCTCTTTATATTATTTCAATTTCCTGATTTTTTATCTTTTCTTTGAAAATTTTTCATTAACCTCTACTGACAATTTCAATTTATTTTTCTAAGGATTTTACCTTATTAAATTTTTCGTTGACTAATTTACTTATTATAGCGTAAATAACTGCGAATACAGGTACTCCAAAAACCATGCCGGGTATACCCCATATACCCCCTCCTATTATTACGCTAAACATTATAAACATTCCTGATATTCCTATCGAACTTCCTAAAATTTTAGGACCTATTATATTCCCATCAATTTGCTGTAGAATTAAAATGAATATTGCAAAGCAAATTGCTTTCCATGGATCAATTATTAGTAACATAAATATGCACGGCACAGCACCTAAGAATGGTCCAAAGAAAGGTATTACGTTTGCAACTCCTACTATTACACTAATTAAAACTGAATAAGGAATATTTAATAAAGATGTACCTAGAAAACATAGTACCCCTATTATCATGCCATCTATTATCTTACCAATTATAAACTTCCCAAATAAATTTCCAGTCAGTTTCATGGTGTATGATAACGCATCGTAAACCTTTTTAGGTAAGCTAACATATGACAATTTATTTATTTGCAAGAATAATTTTTCTTTGTTAAATAAGAAATATATCGATACCACAATACCTATAATCCAGTTGTACATTATAAGAGTAAAATTTTTTAGGAAATTAACCGTAACATCTAGCACTTTTATCGTAGCATTTTCGTTTTTTGCAAAAAACATACCTTTAATGGTATTATAAAGCCAATCTTCATCAAAGTTAAAGTAATCAAGAATTCTTTTAAAGTTTTCTTCAAAAAGAGCTCTGTACTGAGAAAAATTTTCTGCTAAATGATTAAAACTTAAAACTAATTGTGGTATTACGATTACTATTAAAAATATAATTATCCCGAAATTTAATACATACGCTAATACCATGGACAGAACTTTGTTTATTCTTTGCTTTGATTCATTACATTTGTCAAATATATTTTTCTTTATTTTTTCGTAAGGCCAATTTACTAAGTACGCTATTATTAGTCCGTAAAAAAACGGCATCATTGCGTTTATTACTTTGCATAGGCCAGCCCATAAAAACGTTAAATTTTTAAATATGAAAAATGTAGTTATTCCAAAAAGTATTAACAACATTTTTTCCTTTATATCTTTTTTTGTCATTTTTATTTTGTTCCTCTCTAAATTTACTGTATACGATGGGTGCAGCCCCGTTCAATTATTTTAATAATTGAACTAAGTTTGTTGTTTCACAACAAACTGCAAAAATGAAATTTTTGCGGGGTTGCGCCCCACCTATATTTCCCCCACTAAAACAACGTAATCTGGCTACTTTTAGGAATACCTTCTAGTGCACCTATTTCATCTAAAGCGTCTATCACAGTTTTAGATGCAGCTGCTCTCGTTTGTAGATCATCAATAGAAATATATTTTCCCTTCTTTCCGGCATCAGCTAATAACTTAGCGGCACTTTCGCCTATTCCCGCCAAAGAAGAAAATGGCAACCTGATTTTACCATCTTCCACTACATATTTATAAGAATCTGATTTATATACATTTATCGGAAGGACCTCGATACCTCTAGCCATCATTTCATTTACTATTTGCAACGTAGCATACAGTGCGTTGTCTTTCGCTGTGGCTTCTTTACCTTTATCTTCTATTTCTTTCATTCTTTGTTTTACAGCAGAGAGTCCCTTCATAACCAAAGCTCCGTCAAAATCCTCGCCTCTTACGGTAAAATATGCAGCATAATATTCCACTGGTCTGTAAACCTTATACCAACCCAAGCGTAACGTAGATATCATATACGCTGCTGCATGAGCTTTGGGGAACATATACTTTATTTTCATGCAAGATTCTATGTACCATTCAGGCACTCCATGTTTTTTCATAGCGTCCATATGTTCCTGTGTTAAAAGCTTTTTTGCTTTGCCTTTCCTAACTATCTCCATTATTTTAAATGCCATTTTAGGTTCAATGCCCTTTTGCAAAAGGTATATCATTATGTTATCTCTCGTGCCAATAACCTGCGATATTGTACAAATTTTGTTCTTTATTAAATCCCTTGCATTACCTATCCAAACGTCAGTTCCGTGAGATAGGCCTGATATTTGTAATAAATCCGAAAAGTTCTTAGGATTTGCTTCTACCATCATCTGTCTAACAAAGTGAGTTCCAACTTCAGGCAATGAGAATGTTCCTATTTGAGAGTTTATATCTTCAGGTTTTACTCCTAGTGCTTCAGTTGAATTAAACAGAGACATAACTTTTGGATCACTCATCGGCACTTTCATAACAGAAATTCCAGTATAATCTTCCAAATATCTGTATATTGATGGAACATCATGCCCCAGTTCATCAAGTTTGCATATCGTATCATGTATAGAATGAAAGTCGAAATGCGTTGTAATATTGTCAGACTTTTGGTCATTGGCCGGTCTTTGCACTGGGCAAAAGTCATAAACTTCCATGCCTTTAGGCACTACAACCATTCCTCCGGGATGTTGACCTGTAGTCCTTTTTATCCCTGTACATCCTATCGCCAAACGTAACTCTTCTGCTTTATGTAAAGTATAGCCTTTATCTTGTTCATACTTTTTCACAAATCCCATGCCAGTTTTATCTGCAATGGTCGCTATAGTTCCTGCTTTAAAAACGTTATCTTTTCCAAACAGCTTTTCCGTGTACCTGTGAGCATCAATTTGATATTCGCCAGAAAAGTTAAGGTCAATATCCGGAGTTTTATCTCCATCAAATCCAAGGAACGTTTCAAAAGGTATGTCGTGACCATCTCTGTCGTACAACGTGCCACATTCTGGGCATTTTTTCTCCGGTAAATCAAATCCAGATCCGTAGCTGCCATCATTTATAAATTCACTATGGCAGCATTTAGGGCATATATAATGCGGGCAAAGCGGATTTACCTCGGATATACCTGACATAGTTGCTACAAACGATGAGCCTACAGAGCCCCTGGAGCCAACTAAATAACCATGTGCTTCAGAATCCGCAACAAGTTTCTGAGCCGTCATGTAAAGCACTGAAAATCCATGTTTAGTTATAGATGAAAGCTCTCTGTCGAGGCGGTCGTACACTATTTTAGGCAATGGATCACCATATCTTTTTTTTGCTCTTTCCCAAGTTATATTTACCAGTTGATCTTCGGCACCATCTATAAATGGTGGAAATACACCATCGGGTATGGGCTTTACATCTTCTACCAAGTCAGCAATTTTATTAGTATTTTCTACAACTACCTCAAAAGCCTTTTCTTTGCCTAAATAAGAAAATTCTTCCAGCATTTCTTCTGTCGTTTTAAGGTACAGTGGCGCTTGAGAATCAGCATCTTCATAGCCCTGACCTGCCATAAGTATCTTTCTGTATTGTGAGTCGTGAGGGTCTAGGAAATGCACATCGCAAGTAGCTACAACCGGGATATTCAACTCTTCACCAAGCTTTACTATAGTTCGATTTATTTCTTTTAAAGCTTCTTCATCTTTAACTATGCCGCTCCTTACCATGAAGTTATTGTTACCAAGAGGCTGTATCTCTAAGTAATCATAAAATTGAGCGATTTTGCAAATTTCATCGTGATTTTTTCCTTCTACTATGTAGCGATACAATTCCCCTGCTTCACAAGCACTACCAAGCAGCAGCCCTTCCCTATGCTTTACTAGTTCACTTTTCGGAATCCTTGGCTTTTTGTAAAAGTACTCAAGATGTGCCTTTGATATTAATTTATAAAGATTTTTTAATCCTACTTTGTTTTTGACCAATATGACTTGATGAAATGATGGTATTTTTTTATAATCCTCTTTAATATTGTCTGAAGCGTCATCATTTATAAAGTAGCCCTCTACCCCATATATTACTTTTATGTTTCCGCCAGATTTTTTTATTTTATTTACGGTGTTCATAGCATCGGGAAAGGCCTGCGCTACACCATGATCGGTAATAGCCACCGCCTTATGCCCCCATGAAAATGCCCTTTCTATTAGTGCACTAACCGGTGTTACACCATCCATGGCCGACATGTTGCTATGTAAATGCAGCTCTACTCGTTTTTTTTCTGCTTTATCTTCCACTTTAAGTTTCTCAACAGCGTTTATCGATTTTGGCCTAATTGTTAAATCGTGGTCATATTTATCGTAGCTGACTTCACCTTTAATCAGAAGGGTCGAACCTTTGTTTATACTATCAAAAATTTCCCATTTATCTTTATTTGCAATAATTTTTAAAGTTATAGAACCAGTATAGTCTGTTATGTTTATACTGTAAATTTTTTTCTGATTATCTTTCGTAAGCCTATCTTCGAGTGAAAAAACATCTCCCCAAATCGTTACAATGCCGCTTTCCGTATTAACTGTTTTTATCGGCATAGGCTCGACTTTAATCAAGTTGCCGGATATTATCCTTGCGCTTTTTATTATAACAGATGGAACCAAACATTCACTGTCTCTTATTTCTATCGATTCAAATTTTTCTCTTACTATTTCCTCTTGTTGCTCAACGACCTTAATTACACGTTCTCTTCTAACTTTTTCTTCACTAATTGCATGTCTTTCAATATATGTAGCATTTTCTGAATTTGCTAATAAGTTGCCGGAAAAATCTACATTTAACGATATACCAAACTCTTTTTGTATTATATCCTTTATTTTCTTATCTATTTTTTTTTCAATTAATAAGTTGTACCCACCGTGTAATAAGTTTACTGTTAAACTTTCTCCTGCTAATTTAGCGGTAGAATCTTTTAAAACGCTAGCAGCTATAGCATTTTCTTTCACAACAGTTTTTATGAGATCTTTATAACAGGTTTCATTAAAAGTTTCTTTCGGAAACTGTGGTATAATCTTTACTCGGTTTAAATTAAGTGATGAGCTTAATATACAGTTTTTTAAGCTTACCATAGTTTGTTCATTAATAAAACATGCAAATTCAACCGATATAGAAACTTCCCTTTTTTCTAAATCTATATCGATTGAATTGATAACCGTTTTATTTATAGCATTATTCAATTTGTCATCAAAATTTACATATTTTCCTAAAACTGTACTTATGCTTTTCAAAAGTTAATTCTCCTCGATTTTCCACGTAAAACTTTTTATATTTACAGTGCTGGGCGCAGCCCCGCCGGATTTTAAAATCCGGCAAATTTCGTCGCAAAGCGACGAAATACAAAAATGCATTTTGCATTTTTGTGGAGCTACGCCCCACTGTAGTTGTTCAATTTAATTTTATAATTTTTCTATTTCAAAAATGAGCTCATCCAATAAATCAGTTTCTTTAACCTTCCTTAATACCTTTCCTTTTTTAAATAAAATCCCGCAACCATCGCCACCAGCGATACCTAAATCGGCTTCTTTTGCTTCTCCTGGCCCATTTACAGCACAGCCCATAATCGCAACCTTTAAATTTTTGTCAAACCTTGAAAGTTCATTTTCTGCTCTGTTCACAAGGTCTATAATATCTATTCTAGTCCTCCCACAAGTTGGGCAAGATATTATTTCAATTCCACCTTTATATAAGCCACAGGATCGCAATATATTTTTTCCACATTCAACTTCATTTTCTACATCTCCTGTAAGCGAAACTCGAAAAGTATCACCTATTCCTTTAAGTAAAAGTGAACCTATTCCGACAGCTGACTTTACAACTCCAAGTTTTTGAGTTCCAGTTTCCGTAACCCCTAAATGCAGCGGATAGCTGCATCTTTCAGCTACCATGGTATAAGCATTCACCATAGTTTTCACATTAGATGATTTCATAGACAATACTATATCATCAAAATCAAATTTTTCAAGCAACGATGCATGATATAAAGCACTTTCGCACAACGCCTGAGCTGTTTGATGCTCAAACTTTTTTAAAATTCCCCTTTCAAGTGACCCGGAATTTACACCTATTCTGATCGGAACATTCTTTAACTTACAAGCTTTAACTACAGCCTTTATTTTATCTTCATTGCCTATATTTCCAGGGTTAATTCTAATTTTGTCAACACCAGCTGCAATCGACTCTAATGCCAACTTATAGTCAAAATGTATATCTGCAACCAAGGGTACGTCTACTTTTTCCTTTATCTTAAAAATTAAGTTTACGCTTTCAATGTCAGGTATAGCCACTCGAATGATGTCACAGCCAACTTTTTTTAATTTTAAAGCTTGTTCTACATTTCCCTCAACGTCATAAGATGGAACATTAAGCATTGATTGAATAGATATTTTCTCATTTCCACCTATTTTTACATTACCTACATTTACAACCTTTGCCATCCGTCTCATCAAGTATTCCCCAGTCCTTTACCTGTAAATAGTTTTAAAATGTCATTAAACGTGATGAACAAAATAAATAAAATGAGCAGTATAAAGCCAATCTTATGCAATAGCCCTTCATATTTTCGAGTTACAGGCTTTTTCGTTATAGCTTCAATGATCAAGAATGTAAACCTTCCACCATCCAACGCCGGAATCGGTAGCAAATTCATAACTGCTAAACTTACAGATAAAACCATCATTATCATTATAATATTATTTACACCTTGTAAAAAGTTTTCCTGCAATCCAGTAGAAGCTGCATCTTTTATGACAGACGCAATCCCAACTGGGCCGGATACGGAATTTAGTCCATACTGACCTGTTACCATCCTCCACAAACTCACATAAGTGAGCTTAACGTTAGAAACTATTTCATTAAAGGTTTGGCTTAAAAATGTTAAAAAGGTTTTTTCAATCGGATATACATAGAAGTCCCTAACTATTGCTTGTTTTCCATCTTGCCCTTCTTTTGTTTGAAACTTCACATTTTTAATTTCTACATTTTCGCCATTTCGCTTAACTACAAAGTCTGAGTAGTTATTTTTATTTAGTGCCAAAGCAAAAGCCACATCAGTATAAGTTCTTATTCCATAATTGTCAATTTTCTTTATTTCATCTCCCACTTGTAAGCCATATTGGCTTGTAACTGCATTGTCAGAAAATTTAGAAATTTTAGTTGAAGCAAAGGAATCCTGTTGCGCTAAAATTACCATCATAAAAATGAAAGCTAATAAAATATTCATGAGAGCTCCAGCTACCACTATAAGCATCCTTTTGTAAACAGACGCCTTAGAGAACGCTCCCGCTGTATCACTATCTTCATCTTCGCCTTCCATTGCGCAGAACCCACCTATAGGAAAAAGTCTAAATGAATATAAAGTTTCGCCTTTTTGAAACTTAAAAAGCTTCGGGCCCATACCTATAGCAAACTCATTTACTTTAACTCCGGAGATTTTCGCACAAATAAAATGTCCAAACTCGTGAAACATAACAAGTGACAAAAACAAAAGCACCGCAATAATTGCCAAAAGAAAACCAGCCATAATATTTCCCTCCTTAAGAATCCCATTCGTTTTTTATAAATTCCCTAGCCCATTTGTCTGCTTTTAAAATGTCATTTAAATTTTCCAATTTTTTATTTTCCACACTATCTTCAAAAGCTGTCATTGCTTTCTTTACAAACTTTGTAATATCAAGAAATGTAATTTTATCATTCAAAAATAAATATACCGCTTCTTCATTGGCTCCATTCATAACCGCAGGGAACAAGTCTCCCCTTTTTATCGCCTCTGTGCAAATATTTAATGCTTCAAAGGTTTCATAATCCGGCTTAAAAAAGCTTAAAGTGCCAATGTCACAAAGGTTTGCGCTCTTTACCATAGACGGAAATCGCTCTGGAAAAGTGAGGGCATATTGTATTGGTATTTTCATGCTTGGAACTCCAAGTTGTGCAATCATAGAATGGTCCACGTATTCTATTAAGGAATGAATAACACTCTCTCTGTGTACCACCACCTCTACGTCATCCGGCACCATATCGAATAGCCAAGATGCCTCAACTATTTCAAGTCCCTTGTTCATCATAGTTGCTGAATCTATAGTAATCTTGCTACCCATACTCCAGTTTGGATGTTTTAAAGCATCTTCTTTTTTTACTTTTTTAAGCTCACTTTTGCCTTTTCCAAAAAACGGCCCACCAGATGCTGTTAAAATAATTTTTCTCAAAGCTTTTTTAGATGGACAGCCCCTTAGGCATTGAAATATAGCAGAATGTTCACTGTCTACCGGAATTATATTAACATTTTTTTCTTTTGCTCTTTTCATGACCAAAGCTCCACCAGATACCAACGTCTCTTTGTTAGCAAGTGCGATATCTACGCCACTTTCTATAGCACAAAGTGTAGGTTCCAGACCAACCATCCCGACGACTGAATTTAATAAAATTTCCGATTCATTGCAAGATGCTACCTCACACAAACCTTCAACACCTGCAAGCACTCTTGTATCTATGTCTTTTATTTTATTTTTCAAATTCATCGCCAATTTTTCCGATTCTACAGCAACTACCGATGGTCTAAATTCCCTTATTTGTTTTTCTAAAAGGTCTATATTACTTTTGCAAGACAGTGCACAAACTTTTATACCCAACTCCCTTGCAACTTCTAAGCTTTGGGTACCAATTGACCCTGTTGAGCCTAAAATTGATA
>CASEZK010000060.1 GCA_949292425.1 uncultured Oscillospiraceae bacterium | reverse complement strand
TTTTAAAAAAGCTAAAAAACGGCGAAATAGATATAATAGTTGGAACACACAGGCTTGTGCAAGACGATGTAAAGTTTAGAGATTTGGGCCTTGCTATAATCGACGAAGAACAAAGGTTTGGAGTTAAACAAAAGGAAAAATTTAAAACTTTGGCCAAAAATATAGATGTTCTAACCCTTTCTGCAACACCTATTCCTAGAACCTTAAATATGGCTATGTCAGGCATCAGAGACATGTCTACATTGGAAGAGTCTCCACAAAATCGACACCCCGTGCAAACCTACGTATTAGAACACGATCAAGCCGTTATAAATGAAGCCATCCGCAGAGAATTAAGAAGGCATGGGCAGGTTTACTACTTATACAACAACGTCGAAAACATTTCGTTATTTGCAAATAAACTTCAATTGCAGATACCAGAGGCTAAAATAGCAATAGGGCATGGCAAAATGACGCAAACTGAACTTTCAGAAGTGTGGGAAAAAGTTATGAAACATGAAGTGGACGTGCTAGTTTGTACAACCATAATAGAAACCGGTGTCGACATTCCTAATGTCAACACATTAATAATAGAAAATGCCGATAGGTTCGGGCTTTCACAGCTGCATCAAATCAGAGGACGTGTGGGAAGATCATCTAAAAGAGCCTATGCTTACTTTACGTTTAAGAAAAATAAAGTCTTAACGGAAATCTCTCAAAAGCGTTTGGAAGCTATAAGAGAGTTCACTCAATTTGGTTCCGGGTTCAAAATAGCCATGAGGGACCTTGAACTAAGAGGTGCCGGAAATATACTTTCGGGCCAACAGCACGGACATATAGCTGATGTAGGCTACGATATGTATTTAAAATTGCTTGGAGAAGCCATAGATGAAGAAAAAGGAATAAAAACAGAAAATGAAAGCTTTGAGTGTACTGTAGATATTCAAATTCCGGCGTTTATCTCCGAGAAGTATATAAATAACGTGAACCAGAGAATAGATATTTACAGAAAAATATCCGATATTCGCTCAGATGAAGACGCAAGCGACGTTACCGACGAATTAATCGATAGGTTTTCTTCTCCTCCCAGACCTGTCCTAAATTTAATAGATATCGCTTTAATCCGCAGTAAAGCCTCAAAGTGTAAAATTTCTGAAATTAAGCAGCAGGGAAACAAGATTATACTGTTTGGAGAAAGTATCGATAAGACTTTCATCGATAACCTTTTAATGAAGTTTAAAAACGTCAAACTAAAAAATAAACCTAAGTCTCACATCATCCTAGATGCAGACTCAGGCGAATCACTAATCAAGATTTTAAAGAATATTTTAAGATAAATTATTTTGCATAAATCAAATTTCCATCTATAAACACCATTTCTGGCTCCGACAAAATATCTAGTGGGTCGGTTGAAAACACCGCAAGGTCAGCATCTTTTCCTACTTTTATCGAGCCAACTCTCTCATCTACCTTGCATACTTTTGCAGCATTAATAGTTATAGCCTTTAAAGCATCTTCCCCGCTCAGACCGCCTTTTGCCGCAAGCGCTGCACATAAGCTTAAATATTGTATGGGCGTTTCCGGATGATCTGTAATTATTCCAAACAAAACATCAGGTGATAAAATTTTAGGCGACTTTATGCTTAAATTTATAAGCTCCGGTTTAGATTTATCAGAAAAGTTTGGTCCCAGCAAAACTCTCGCATTTTCTTTTTTTAATTCTTCTTTAATTAAATGAGCTTCTGTAGCGTGAACTATCACATAATCCAAGTTAAATTCTTTACAAATCCTAATAGCAGTAAAAATGTCATCGGCTCTGTGCGCGTGAAAATGAGCTGAAGCTTTCTTTTCAAACAAGGGTATCAGCGCTTCACACTTTAAGTCAAATTCTGGCGCATCATCTATACTTTTATTCTTTTTGGCTCGCATTTTCGATAAATAATATTTCTTCGCTTTATACAGTTGTTCCCTTATAAGCGCAGCTGTAGCCATTCTTGTCATAGGCACTTGTTCCTTGTCACTGTAAACCGATTTTGGGTTTTCGCCCAGCGCAAACTTCATCGCAACAGGTGACTTTATTATCATATCATCTATTCTTTTTCCGTAAGTTTTTACTGCTATTATCTCGCCACCTATTGCATTTGCACTACCTGGACCAGTTAAAACCGTGGTCACACCAGACTTATACGCATCTTTAAAGCACTCATCCATTGGATTTGCAGCGTCTATTGCTCGCAAATGAGGCGTTATTGGGTCATTTTCTTCGTTACCATCGTCCCCTTCAAAAGTAAGCCCATTTTCAAACATACCCAAATGTGTATGAGCATCTACAAAACCAGGGTATACGCTTTTCCCATGCAAATCTATTGTTTTTTCATCTTTTAATTTTAAAGCAGTCATCTCACCAAGTGACACTATTTTTCCATTTTTAATTTCTATAAATCCATTTTCTACGTTTTGGTTTTCCATAGTAAAAATCTTCGCATTTATTATAAGCATTTTTTCTCTCCTAAAAGCAAATTATAGCAAAAATGCCCAGATTAAAATCTAGGCAATTTTTTACTTTGACACTCTTCTCCTTGAATATCCACCACGTTTTGATTCCGTGGCTCTTTTCAAGTCAGACATTTTTTCTTCACTCGCTGCTTTAAACATAGATAACATGTCTTCAAAACTTGCCTTTTGAACAGGCTTTTTTAAAGTTCTTCTGTCAAAACTTTCCGGTCTAAAATTCCTTGGAGACTTATCCATTTCTTTTTTAACACTATCATTTTCAGCTTTCCTTATAGAAAGACCTATCTCTCCTTTGTCAGAAATTTTAACAACCTTCGCCTTTACAACTTGTCCTTTTTTTAAATATTCATTTATATCTTTTACATAGTCCCTCGATACCTCAGAAATATGTACCATCCCAGTTTTGCCTTCATCCAACTCCACAAACGCACCAAAGCTGGTTATACCTTTAACCTTGCCCTCAACAATAGCTCCTACCTCAAATTGCATAAAAAAACAAAATCCTCCTTAACTAATTTCCCGAAACATTAATGAATACTCTTTCACCTTTTTTAGATAAATCTAAATTTTCTCTTGCAACGCGTTCTATATAATCTTTATTGGTTTCACCTTCAGAGCCTTCAAAATCACGCAGCTTACTGTTTGCTATCTCTTGGCTTTGTAGCTTTTCTGTCAACTGCTCAAGCTTCCTTTTTTTATCATTTATTTGCAACTGCTGATTAAACAGCATAAAAACAAAATAAAATATAATCGCAACTACTGATAGCTTAAACACCATCGGCAACAACTTTACTTTCTTTTTTAAAAGTTTCATACGGCTCTCCTTCGTTAAATCACAATACTTCTTATTATAATCGCTTTAAATTCTTTTTTCAAGTCATTTTTTCCAATATTATACTTTAAATAAAGAGTTGATTTCTTCGCTTGTAAGTTCACGCCATTTGCCAATTTTCAGCATACCTAATTTTACCTGACCAATTGAAACCCTTTTTAATCTTGCAACTTCCAGTCCCGCACCTTCGCATAGCCTTCTAATCTGTCTGTTTTTGCCCTCTTTCAAAACTATCTTCAAAACAGATCTATCTTTAAAATGCTCTAAAACTTCAACTTTTGCCGGCAATGTCATCTTTCCATCTACATTTATCGAGGCACTCAACTTGTTTAGTTGCTCTTCGTTTATTCTAGGCCGCACCGTCACCCTGTACCTTTTTTTAATATGCCTAGATGGATACATTACACCATTTGCAAACTCTCCGTCATTCGTCATAAATAATGCACCCTCCGAATCTTTGTCAAGTCTCCCTACAGGGTAAATCCGCACATCGATATCTTTTACCAAATCAGCAACACATTTTCTGTTTCTCTCATCACTCATGGTTGATAAGAAACCTCTAGGTTTATTAAGCAAAACATAATATTTCTTATTCTTATTAAAGCTTACCTTATGACCGTCTATTTTGATCTCATCATCTTTGCAAGCTTTGTCCCCCAGCTCTGCCATTTTCCCGTTCAAAGTAACCTTCCCTGCAACAATCACATCTTCAGCTTTTCTCCTAGACATAATGCCACACTGCGATAATAGTTTCTGTATTCTCATTATTTCTATATCTTTTTTATTAGACATCTCAAATTAATCCTTCACATTATTTTTGAACCCATTCTTTAAAAACTTAAAAAATCGTTTCACTATATTTTCTTTTTTACTTACAGCGGAAATGCTGTTCTTAGCCACCAGTTCATTTGTTCCTATAACTTTGCCGTTTAAGTTATATTCAATCTTACCAACTACTTGACCTTCCTGCACAGGCCCATAAACAAATTGCGGAACACTTATAGCTTTTGTGATACTGTCTTTTTGAAATCTCTCAATTACAACCCTTAAAGGTTTTTTATCGTCAAAGATAAGCTATCACAATCGCCACCTGTAACCGGAACTTTTATATCTTCGTTTTCTTCCAAATCTAGCGCTTGCATCTTAGCAAAGCCATAATCTAAAAGTTTTTCGTGGTCGTTCCAATCATCCCCTGCATTCAAAGTTACCGCTATGAGCCTCAATTTATCTCTCTGCGCACAAGTCACCAAGCACCTGCCAGATTTTTTGGTGAAGCCCGTCTTTATCCCCAAACATCCTGAGTACCTTTTAAGCATCCTATTTTCATTGTAATAGCATCTATTTTCGTTAGTGTCTCTAAAAAACACTTCTGACTTTTTGCTAGAAGCAATATTATAAAACGACTCATTCTCCATAGCATAAGCACCTAAAAGTGCCATATCGTACGCTGTAGAATAATGGTCATCATCGTCTAAGCCCGAAGGCGTAACAAAATGTGTATTCTTCATACCTATTTGAGTAGCTTTATCGTTCATCATATCAGCAAAAAGTTCAGTGGAACCAGCCACTGCTATCGCTGCTGAGTTTGCTGCATCGTTCCCTGAAACCGTAAGCATTCCCTTCGCAAGACCAGAAAGTGGTAAAACATTCCCCACCTTTAAGTACATTGACGAACCTTCAACTGGTACCATCTTATCGGTTATCGTCACATCTTTATCATCAGCTGAAGCTGCCTCCAAAGTCAAAAGAGCAGTCATTATCTTAGTAGTGCTAGCCATTGGTCTTTTTACAAAAGCATTTTTTTCAAAAACTATATAGCTATTCTCGGCGCAAATAAGCACACTCGATTCAGCTGATACCTCTGGTGCTTCCATCGCATATAAAGTTAAATTGTAAAAGTGAGATAAAAATGAAAAAATTACGATACCCGATATCATTTTTTTTAAAAGTTTTCCTGTCAAGCAATACTCGCCTCCATAAAAATCTTAATAAATTTTTATGCTAAAAACTTTCATTTTATCTCATCTAAAATTTAATGGTACATCAGCTGTAACTAATAACACATCACGCTTTTTCTATATTCTTAGTTGCAACTAAGTTTACACCTGTATTTAAAATATTTTTAACAACGATATCTCCCACTTTCACAGGTGCATTTACCACCGTTTTATTGATAACTTTCATACATTCAAAATTCAAGCTTTTGTTTATGGGACCGCTCGTTTTTACCGGCAATAACTTCTCGCTCTCATTTTCAACTTTTACTGTAGACGTAATCATTCTTACAGGGTTAGTCGCTTCAGATATTCCGTACGCTTCTCCCCTCTTGCAGCTGTTTCCGCTAATCGTATTGTTTTCTACATCCACTTTCAAATGACAACCCAATGGGCACGAAGTACAAATTATATTTTTAATCTTTCCCTCCATTAGGCTATTCATCCTCCAAACTTATTTCTATTTCACCACTTGCGTTCTCTAGCTGTTTCTTATTTAACAAAACTCGCTGCATTTCCGCTGGAACTAAATGTACCTTTTTGAATTTCCCCAAGGTTTCACCGTTAGATCTCGCTACTAAAAATTTATTTTTATATACATTGTTTACCCTTAAAAATATATTAAGGTTATCGTCAACTGCTTCTAATTCAACTTTTTGCGGCACCGTATAGCTTACTCCGTTGCCATTTTTTATTTGTATAAAGTTTTTATTATTAAGTTTCCCCGATAAAAATTTGTAAACTGCTCTTCCTGCTTTTTTTGCTTCTTCAACTGCAAAGTCTACCAAATCATGGACATGCACTACATTTCCACACGCGAATATTCCCGGAACATTAGTTTGCATGCTTTCGCTGACTACAAGTCCATTGGTTCTATAGTCTTTCTGTATACCGGAACTTAGTGCCACATCGTTTTCCGGTATCAGACCAACTGACAGTATCAAAGTGTCCACGTCAAATTCTATCTCAGTGCCTTTTATAGGCCTTTTGTCTTCATCAACTTTAGCTATCACAACTTTTTCTAACCGCTTATCGCCAACAACATCAACAACCGTATGGGAAAGATAAAGAGGTATATCATAATCCTCAAGGCACTGAACAATATTTCTCGTCAAACCATTAGAGTACGGCATCAGTTCAACTACTGCTTTAACTTCTGCACCCTCCAATGTTAACCGTCTTGCCATGATAAGACCAACATCTCCCGAACCTAAAATCAATACTTTTTTGCCGGGCATATAGCCTTCTATATTTACAAATCTTTGAGCCGTCCCCGCAGTAAAAATTCCTGAAGGTCTGTCTCCCGGTATATTTATTGCGCCCCTAGTTCTTTCCCTACAGCCCGTTGACAAAATTATCGCTTTCGCACTGATCTCCATAAACCCATCTGTGCTATTAACAGCACATACTGTTTTATTTTCATCCACGCTCAAAACCATCGTTCTTAGCTTCACTTCAATGCCACATTGTTTAACTAAGTCAATAAATCGTGCTGAATATTCAGGTCCTGTAAGTTCCTCCTTAAAAGTGTGAAGCCCAAACCCAGAGTGGATGCACTGGTTCAATATTCCGCCAGGTTCGCAGTCCCTTTCAAGGACTAATATATTTTTCACCCCACAGCTGTAGGCTTCTGCCGCAGCCGCAAGACCCGCCGGACCTGCTCCAATAACTATTAAATCATATGATAACTTTTCCATAAAGGCCTCCTTACTTAGTTTTCTCAAGGAGAACAAACGAATCTTTTTTGTCTAAATTTACGTCCTCTTTAGAAATATTTTTTTCTCTTGCTATTATTCCCAGAACCTTTGGCAAGCAAAACCCTCCTTGACATCTGCCCATACCAGGCCTACATCTTCTCTTAACTCCGTCTATAGAAATTTGCCCAAAGGATCTATTTATTGCGTCCACTATTTCCCCTTCGGTTATGCCTTCACAGCGGCACACTATATTCCCATACTGAGGGTTTTCTTTTATGAGCTCGTTTCTCTCATCCACATTAAGTTTCATAAAGCGAACTTGTTTTCTTTTAGATATAAAATTCGTTTTCCTTTCTAAATAAAGTCCTGCTTCTTTTAAAATCCTCACAACGTCCTCAGCTATCGCTGGAGCGCATGTAAGTCCAGGAGACTTAATTCCAGCTACATCTATAAAACCTTTCACATCATCATTTTCTTCTATTATAAAATCTCCAGTTGACGAAATAGCCCTTAGCCCTGCAAAATTCCTTATAGATTCCCTATAATTTATCTTACTAGTTGTGATGTTTGCTGCTTTTTTTATCTCATCAAGCCCCAACTGATTAGTAGATTTATTTTCTTTATCATCAATATCAACAGCGTTCGGCCCAATAAATAGATTACCATGAACTGTCGGACTGACAAGTATACCTTTTCCCATTTTTGACGGGCACGGGAAAATCGTACTGTTGAATAATCTGCCTTGACTCTTGTCAAAAACTATATATTCGCCTGTCCTAGGGCGTATGCTAAATTTTTCTTTCGCTATCATATTGTGAATTTCATCAGCATAAACACCCGCTGCATTAACAACATATCGTGCTTTAAATTCTTTACCGTCTTTAGTTTTCACAAAAAATATACCGTCATTTTTTTCTATAGAAACAACATCGCTGTCGAGGTACAACTCTCCTCCATTTGAAACAGCATTTTCAAACAACGCTATCGTGTATTGGAACGGGCAAACTATGCCACTAGTGGGAGCATAAAGCGCTCCCACTACCGTATCATTAAGATTTGGCTCTTTTTTTAAGGTTTCTTCTTTGCTTAAAAGCCTCAAACCCTTTACGCCCATTTTAACTCCTTTTTTGTAAAGAGTTTCAAGCGTTGTCATATTTTCTTCAGAAAAAGCAACAACCATCGCGCCATTTCTTTTAAATGGAACATCCAGCTCTTTGCATAGACCTTCATACATTTCGTTTCCGCGCACGTTATATTTTGCAACTACACTTTCCGGGTCTGGGTCAAATCCTGCATGTATTATAGCGGAATTTGCTTTTGTAGTACCCATAGATACATCATTTTCTTTCTCTAAAACCGAAACCTTTAAATTGTACTTTGTTAACTCGCGGAAAATTGATCCTCCTACAACACCTGCACCAATAATTAGCACATCGTACATACTACACCTCAAATAAAATTAAAGTCAAATTAAGCTTGTGTTTTTTCTTTTAAATTATGTGCATTCCAAGTAAATGATAAGAAAAATATCGATAGCAGACAAGAAATTATAATTAACATAAATCCACCGTTCCAACCCCATTTATCTACTATTGCACCCATGCCAAATTCTGATATAACTTGCCCACCTAAATAACCAAAAAGGCCCGTAACACCAGAAGCAGTTCCGGCCGCATTTTTCGGTACAGAATCAACCGCACTAATGCCAATAAGCATAACCGGACCATATACCATTGCTCCAATGAACGCTATAACAACGTATGTTAAGTAAATATTGGTTGATTGCCAATAGACAAATGTAAGAACCGTGGTGCAAATCAAGCATATTATTCCAACAGGAGCTCTTCTTCCATGGAAAATCTTGTCACTTGCCCAGCCAATAATTATAGATCCCGGGATAGCTGCACATTCAAACAAAGAAAACGCTAACTTTGCATTTTCAAACGTAAAGCCCCTTTCTTCTTTCAAAAAGAACGGAACCCAGTTTTCTAGGCCATATCTAATTATGTAAACAAAAATATTAGCAATCGCAATCATCCACAAAAGTTTATTCTTCAAAATATATTTTTTGAAAATTTCCTTTACACTCAAAATAGCTTCTGAATTATCTGTATCTCCAAAAGTTTCTGGATAATCATTTTTGTACTCTTCTATTGGCGGCAATCCGATAGACTGCGGCGTATCCTTAGCTAAAATTATATAAACTATCCCGCCTATAATCGCTAAAATGCCAGGAAAATAAAATGCCCCCTTGTAGTCTGAAAAAATATTTACTCCCCACAGCGCAATGAACGCCGCCAGTGCAGAGCCTATATTATGTGACGTGTTCCACTTAGACATTTTTCTTCCTCTTTCGCTATCCGAAAACCAGTGCGTCAATATCTTAGCGCATGGCCCCCAGCCCATTCCCTGGAACCATCCGTTTAAAAACCAAACGACACACATAAACATAACGTTTGCAAATGAAGGAAAAATCAAATTACAAACGCCTGATAAAATTAAACCTAGTGCTAAAAAATATCTAGGGTTAGACTTGTCAGAGGCTATGCCCATTACCAATTTACTAATCCCATAAGCAGGCCCTAAAGCTGCACCAACAAGTCCCACTTGTGTCTTGCTAAACCCAAAATTTTCTGTAAGCAAAGGTCTTGCAAAAATGAAATTCATCCTCACAAAATAATAAATCATGTAACCTAAATAAATAGCAATAAATACCTGCGTTCTACTTCTTTTATATGTACTTGAAATTTTTTCTTCTGGTAAGCGATCTATCTCCGGTGATGGTTTTAAAAACTTAAACATTACAAAAATCAATCCTCTCTTATATTTCTACCAGATATCTCTTAAAATTAAAAATATAATATCATTTATATTTTATTTTTACAACAACTTTTTTATTAGTACTATTTACCTCACTTTTATGGTGTTCAAAAGTTGACAAGTAAATTTTGCTCTGTTATCATTAAATTTAACGTCTTTATACAGATTTTAAGATCAGAAAGGTCTTTGTAGAATGAAAAAAATCTTAAATCTTTTTCCATTTTTCCTTTCATTAATGCTGCTGTTTACAGCCTGTTCCTATAAGGATAAACTCCAAAACACTAGACTTAAAGTAATAGCTTCACTCTTTCCACAGTATGATTTCGCTAAACAAATAGCTAAAGATAAAGCAGAAGTTACCCTTTTGCTTCCCCCCGGGTCTGAAAGTCACACTTTTGACCCCAGTACAAACGATATTCTGAAAATTTCCAATTCAGACATATTTTTATACACAGGGAAATATATGGAACCTTGGGCCGAGCGTCTTTTAAGCGGTATCGATAGTTCATCTCTACTTATAAAGGATGTCTCTTCAAATGTCAACATGCTAAAAGAATCGCACAGTGAACATGAAGATGAGGATCACGCTGGTTCTTCAGAACATCACCACGAGCATGAATATGACCCTCACTTTTGGCTAGCCCCCACTTTGGCGTGCGTTATGGTCGATAATATATTGGAGTGTTTTTGCACGAAAGACCCGGATAACACCAAGTTTTACAAAAGTAACGCCGAAAAAATAAAAAATGACCTTTTAAAGTTAGATGAAGATATTTCCCAAACTGTAAAAAAGGCAAAACGAGATACTATTGTCTTTGCCGGAAAATTTGCTCATTTATATTTTATAAATCGATATAACCTTAAGTATGAAGCTCTTATAAAAAATTGCTCTGAACAGTCTGAGCCTAGCGTACAAAAAATAACAAAAATTATAAATTTCATAAAAGAAAACAATATCCCTGCTGTATATTATGAAGAACTTACCATGCCCGCTACCGCTCAGTCCATATGCAACAACACAAACGCTACAGCCTTGAGGTTCAATACTATTCACAACATTTCAAAGGGGCAGCTTGAAAACAATGTATCTTACATGGATTTGATGAACGAAAACCTTGAAAATTTAAAACAGGGGTTAAATTAAATGACTGAAAAAAATATCTTAGAAGTTCGCAAACTGACTGTAAAGTATAAATCAAGCACTAAAACTACCTTGGCCCTTAATGACGTCAGTTTTACCGTTAAATCCGGAGAGTACGTATTTATAATCGGAAACAACGGCACCGGTAAAAGCTCTTTAATAAAAAGCGTACTAGGACTGATTCCAGCCAGTAGCGGTCAGGTTTTCTTGAACTGTGATAAAGACAAAATCTCATATGTACCACAAGCTAATTCAATATTGGCAAATTTCCCTGCTACTGCCGAAGAAATAGTTATTTCCGGAACTCAAAAGTCTAGCAAACATTTTCCGTTTTATTCAAGAAAAGACAGAATCGACGCGGATAGTGCCATTGAATTAGTAGATATGGTTAAATTTAAAAAGCATCATCTGTCTGAGCTTTCCGGAGGACAGCAACAAAAGATTTTACTTGCTAGGGCTTTATGTAAGCATCCTCATTTACTCGTTTTAGACGAACCCTGTTCTGGCCTTGATGAAAGTTCCAGTGAAAATTTTTACCAAATTTTAAAAAAATTAAACTTAGAGCAAAAAGTCACAACATTGATGGTTTCTCACGATACTTTAAACATTCAAAAATACGCAAGCAGAATTATTAAGCTCAACAAAAAAATTATATCGGATAATCAGGCAAATTTATATTTTGAAAAAAGAAATAAGGATACTTTATGAAAATGTTAGAAATATTAAATTTATTTTCTTACCCGTTCATCATAAAAGCTGTGATAGTTGGAATATTGGTATCTATTTGCGCTTCGTTATTGGGCGTTATTTTGACTTTGAAAAAATATTCACTAATAGGGCACGGACTTTCCGATGTAGGCTTTGCGGCTTTATCTTTAGCTATGGCAATAGGTACTTCACCTATCTTGACAGCGGCTCCAATTATGATATTAACATCTTTCATAATAATGTACACTTCACAAAACAAAAACATAAACGGCGATATTGCCATTGGTATCTTCTCAACTGGGGCGCTAGCCCTCGGAGTTACCGTCACAGCACTGAGTAAAGGGTTCAACTCCGACGTTTACAGCTATATGTTTGGCAGCATTTTGTCTATGACTACACCGGACGTCATTTCTAGCATCATACTTTCCATTATAATTTTGTCAGTCTTTATAACATTTTACAACAGGCTTTTTTTAATTACATGCGATGAGTCATTCGCTAAAGCTTGCGGTATACATGTTGAATTTTACCAATTTTTAATCTCATTTTTAACGGCAATAACTGTAGTCTTAGGCATGCGCATGATGGGCACTCTGCTAATTTCGAGTCTTATTATATTTCCTGCGGTCAGTGCCAAAAAAGTTGTAAAAAGCTTTAAAGCATTAATGATATCGTCTGCTTTAATTTCTGTATTTTGTTTTGTCAGCGGAATTGTAATATCTTTCTGCTTTAACATTCCCACAGGCGCCAGCATAGTGCTTGCAAACATAGCTCTTATGGTTATAATTTCAGTTTGTGGGCATTTTATGAGTATAAGGCGATAAATTAAAAGTAAAATTAAGCGCAATTTTTTAACATATCATCCTTTCGACCGATCATTGAACACAGTTTGCGCATGTTGAAAGGATGATTTTTTCGTGAAATATTATTTAAGTTCTGTTGAAGAAACTCTCAACTCACTAAGGACAAGCAAAGATGGACTTTCTGAAAATAACGCTAAAAAAAGACTTTTTTCAAATGGGCTTAATAAATTAGCTGAAAAAAAAGGCACTTCTACTCTTGCTAAATTTTTAAAGCAACTCTCAGACCCTATGATAATCGTGTTGATATTTGCTGCCGTAATCTCAGTTGGCATCTCAGTCTACTCAAAAGAATCTTTTACTGACTTTTTTATTATAGCGTTTGTAGTAGCGGTAAACGCAGTACTTGGTGTATATCAAGAAAATAAAGCCGAAAAAGCAATAAGCGCTCTAAACGAAATGTCACCTTCTTTTTCTAAAGTCGTAAGAGGTGGCCAAATTATGTCTTTAAAAAGCGAAAACCTAGTGGTTGGAGACATCGTGATATTGGAAGCCGGTGACGCTGTTCCAGCTGATGTCAGAATAATAGAAAATCACAACTTAAAAGTTGAGGAATCTGCACTTACCGGTGAATCTTTGCCAATTGACAAAATTTCAGAAAAACTTTGCAAGGATGGTGAGAATGAAATTGCTTTAAGCGAACGTAAAAACATGGCATATATGGGTTGCAATGTCGTTTATGGTCGAGACAAAGCAGTAGTTGTAAAGACTGGCATGGCCACTGAAATGGGAAAAATCGCAACATTCATAGACAGTGCTTCTGAAAACAAAACCCCACTTCAAATAAAATTAACTCAGTTAAGCAAAATTTTGAGTTTCGCCGTCATAGGTATATGCGCATTTATTTTCGCTTTCAGAATTTTAATAACAAAAGATTTTACTCCCCACAGCGTAATAAATACATTTATGATAGCAATAAGCCTGGCTGTTGCTGCCATACCTGAGGGTTTGGCAACTGTTGTCACTATCCAGCTGGCCATTGGTATGACCAAAATGGCTAAACATAACGCTATTGTTAGAAAATTAACTGCCGTGGAAACTTTAGGATGTACTCAAATAATATGCTCTGATAAAATCGGAACCCTCACTCAAAACAAAATGACAGTGGTAAAAACTTTTTGCGATAATGAAAAATTATTTTCTTCGGCTCTGGCACTATGTAACGATGCAAGTGTCGAAAATATAGATAAACCTAGCGGTGACCCCACCGAAATCGCTTTATTGAATTACGCTAAAGATTTTCATTCAATAGATAAATTGAAAATGGATTTCCCTCGAGTAAATGAAGCGCCTTTTAGTTCTGAAAGGAAAATGATGTCTACTATCCATTCAAGTGACAATAAGTTTGTACAGTTTACTAAGGGTGCACCCGATGTTATTTTGAATTACTGTACAAAGTTCATTGAAAACGGCAAAGTCTTAAGCTTGACCGAGCAAAAAAGAAACGAAATATTAAATGAAAATAATGTTATGGCGTCAAACGCGCTTAGAGTTTTAGCTGCTGGATGTAAATATTATGATAATTCACCCACGTTTACCGAAAGTAAAGAAGTAGAGAGTGAACTGATATTTCTCGGGCTTTGCGGCATGATAGACCCAGTACGAGAAGAAGCTATAGATGCCGTAAGAGAATGCAAATCTGCTGGTATTAGGCCCATAATGATAACTGGAGATTACAAAGATACTGCCGCTACCATCGCAAAAGAACTAGGCATTATAAAGCATAATTCCGAAGTTATCACAGCATGTGAACTTGATAAATTTAGCGAAAAAGAATTACCTAAAGTTTTAGAAAAATATTCCGTTTATGCGAGGGTGCAACCCGAACATAAAGTAAAAATTGTCAAAGCTCTTAAAAGTTTAGGTAAGGTGGTAGCCATGACCGGAGATGGCGTAAATGATGCTCCATCGATCAAAATCGCAGATATCGGCATAGGCATGGGCATTACCGGAACAGACGTCACAAAAAACGTTGCTGATATGGTCTTAGCAGATGACAATTTTGCTACCATAGTAACAGCAGTTAAAGAAGGAAGACGCATATACAGCAATATACAAAAGTCCATACAATTCCTGATTTCATCAAATATAAGCGAAGTTTTGTCTATATTTATAGCTACGGTTCTAAATTTTTCTATATTGTCCCCCATTCACATACTTTGGATAAACTTAATAACCGACACCTTCCCTGCCCTGTCGCTTGGCATGGAAAAAGAAGAAAGTAATTTAATGAAAAGTAAACCCAGACCTGCAAACGAAGGTATATTTGCGAACGGGTTAAGTTTTAATATAACTTATCAAGGAATTTTGATTTCTATTATAACATTAGTTTCATATTTTATAGGACACTACTTGGAAACCAAAACCTGGGCAATAATCAACAGTTCCCATGGCACAACTATGGCTTTTTTGACTATGTCCCTTTCTGAAATATTCCATTCTTTAAATTTGCGCTCTTCAAGGCAGTCTATATTTAAACTTAAAAGCCACAATTTTTACTTATGGGCTACCATTATCATTTCATTTGTTTTAACCAACTTGGTCATATATGTTCCATTCCTTGCAAGTATGTTTGAAATTGAGTCTATTGATTTCATTGAGTATTCTGTTGCCATTTTATTATCTATCTCCGTTATACCCGCAGTAGAACTTGTAAAATTACTGCAGAGGAACCACAGATAAATAAGCTTGAATTTTTTATGTATTTATAATATAATTATTTAAATTACAGATATTAGGAGAACGGTTATGAATCAGCAATATAAATTAGGACTCAGAGCTACAAAAAGTGCAATAGCTGTTTTTCTTTGCTTACTTATAGCGATGATATTTAAACGGTCGGAGCTGTTGCTTGCAAGTATAGCGGCTATCATTTGTATGCAACCAACGTACAATGAAACATATAAAACTGGACTATACAGGCTTGTCGGGACAAGCATAGGCGGATTTTTAGGGCTCATAGTCCTGCTCATAACTAAGTTAATACCGTACAAAGAATGTGTAGGATATGTAAACTTGCTTTTAGCACCTGTTTGCGTCCTGGCTGTTATATACATTTGCAATGTCATAGACCATAAAAACTCGATAGTCATAGGTTGCATTGTGGTGCTTAGTGTAATAGTGGAGCGATCAGATTCAGCTTACAGCAACACGTTTATATATGTAATTAATAGGGTTTTGGATACGAGCATGGGGGTAGTCGTCGCTATGGTTGTAAATAGGTTTATGTTTAGAAAAAGAAGTAAAGTAAAATAACGGAGTGAATTCGATGAAAGTAAAAAGAGCAGTCATACCGGCAGCCGGTCTTGGAACGAGGGTACTTCCTGCTAGTAAAGTTGTTCCAAAGGAAATGCTTCCAATAGTAGATAAACCGGCAATACAGTACATAGTCGAAGAAGCTGTAAATTCAGGGATAGAGGACATATTAATAGTAACTAATAGAGGAAAAGGCGTAATAGAAGACCATTTCGACAATTCGCCTGAACTTGAAAAGAAGTTGCTTGAAGGTCAGAAAAAAGAAATATATGAGCAGGTATCGAAACTTTCAAAGCTTGCAAATATTTATTTTATACGACAAAAGGAGACAAAAGGCTTAGGTCATGCTATAAGTTGTGCAAAATCGTTTGTTGGAAGTGAGCCTTTTGCTGTACTTTATGGCGATGATGTCATAATAAGTAAAGAACCGGCTTGCCTTCAGCTGATGAGGGCATATGAGGAGTACGAGGTGCCTATTTTAGGTGTAAATAAAGTAAAAAAAGAAGATATTTACAAGTATAGCTCGCTTAAAGTAGAGCCTATTAAGGATAACTTGTTTAAATGTACCGACATGGTAGAAAAGCCTTCTCAGAGTGAAGTAATGTCTTTGTATTCTATTTTAGGGCGCTGTGTTTTAACTCCGAACATTTTCGATGCTTTAGAAAAAACGAAACCAGGGGCAGGTGGAGAGATCCAGCTTACAGATGCTATAAAAGCTTTAGCGAGGACTTCAGGCACAGTAGCTGTTGAGTTTACAGGCAAAAGATACGATATGGGGAGCAAGTTGGGAATGATGAAGGCTGCTGTAGAAGTGGCTATAGCACATGAGGAAATAGGTGAAAACTTTAGGAAGTACTTAAAGGATATAGTAAAAAGTTTTTAATTTTATTATAAAATTTATTAATCAGTTAAGTAACGTTAGCTGATTTTTTATTTTTTGCAAATTATTATAATTTTTAATTGACTTTGATTCTTAAATGATGTATTATGAACATATAAATGCAAAAATAACATATTGATATTTGGAGGGTGTTGTATGAAGAAGTTTATTACCATTTTACTTATTGCAGGTTTAGCGATTCCTTTTACTGCTTGCGGTGAATCAAGTGGAAATGACAAAGGAGAAGAAAGTGAAACTTCTCAAGTTAAAACAAGCGAGCAAAAGGAAGAAAAAGGCACTGAGAAAAATGATGGAGATGTAGAAGAAGTCGGCGACAATGTAATTCAACACTATGAAAGCGAGTCGGCTAAAGGCAAAGAAATATATTACTTCAAAGACGACAAATTAGATTCTGTTTCTATTGAAATTGCTATGAAGGAAGGAAAAGATAAAAAGTTTGAATATGAATGCAATGCGTTAGTTAAAGAAGGCTATGAAAAAACCGAATCGAAAGATGGGGTTGTAAAATTCAAAGCAGGAAAAAACCTTTTGAAAAGTTTACAAGTTAAACATAGCTCAAAGGCAGATTTACTGGCAACATTAGAGTCTCAAGATAATCAGTAAAATTTATTAATACCAAGTAAAACTATCTTGAAAAATCAACAAAAAGCTTTCAAAAATATAAGATTTAAAATTCCAAATGAGAACTAAAAAATGTAAAACAAGAGTTTGAATTTAAGAATGGATAAATAATATAAAACCAACTATTATCACGGGGAAATCCTATGATATTAGCTGGTTTTTTAATTACATTTTAACTAAAGAAGTACGCAGAGGGTACTTCTTTAGTCAAAAATTAATTAAAAAGCTCGTATCGATTTCGATACGAGCTAACAAATTTATTTACAGTTTTCACATGAGCAACTGCCATCATCTTGATGAAGACTGCAACTTGAAATTTCACCGACAAACGGTTCCGGGTCAATACCTTGTCGCTTATAATAGTCAGCTATAGCTGATTTTATGGACTGTTCGGCCAGAACAGAACAATGTACTTTTACTGGTGGTAATCCATCTAAAGCTTCCATAACGGCCTTATTCGTAAGTTTTAAAGCTTCCTCCAAAGTTTTTCCCTTTATAAGTTCTGTTGCCATCGAGCTAGTGGCAATAGCGGCACCGCATCCGAAAGTTTTGAAGCTTACATTTGCTATTTTACCATCCTCAACTTTTATATACATTTTCATTATGTCTCCGCATTTCGGGTTTCCAACTTCACCTATGCCGTTAGCGTCTGGCATTTCTCCAACATTTCTTGGATTTGAAAAATGATCCATAACTTTTTCGCTATACATAATTACACTCCTTTTTCGCCTTTCGTTATTTTTTCCCACAATGGAGACATCTTACGTAAATTGCTTACTATTTGTGTAACATTTTCAATAATATAATTTACTTCTTCTAACGTATTGAACTCGCTTAAGGAAATCCTCAAAGATCCGTGAGCAATTTCGTGAGGCAAGCCTATAGCGAGAAGAACGTGACTTGGGTCAAGTAAGCCGGAAGTGCACGCAGAACCTGAAGATGCACAAATTCCTTTAGCGTCTAACATAAGTAACATCGATTCGCCTTCAATACCCTCAAAACACATGTTTATATTACCGGGAAGCCTTTTTGAAGGATGTCCATTTAGTCGAGACCTTTTTATTTTCGACAGTTCAGATATAACCTTTTCCCGAAGTGCAACTAATTTAGCGATATTTTCTTCCATGTGAGAACATGCTTCATTCAGCGCTACGCTGAGTCCAACAATACCAGCTACGTTTTCGGTTCCAGCTCTATGTCCATTTTCTTGCGCTCCACCCTCTATGAGGTTTTCAAGATTAATGCCTTTCTTTATATACAGAACGCCTATCCCTTTAGGTCCATGGAACTTGTGTCCAGATAAGGATAATAAATTAACGCCTTGTTTTTTAACATCTATGGGCACGTGTCCGGCAGCTTGTACCGCATCGGTGTGGAATATCACATTTTTTTCCTTGCAAACAGAAGATAACTTACTTATATCTTGAATAGTTCCTATTTCGTTGTTTGCATACATGATGCTAACAAGTGCAGTATTATCCTTTATGGCTTTTTTCAAGTCATTTGGGCTAACAAAACCATCTTTATCGACATCGAGGTAAGTGACTTCAAACCCTTATTTTTTTAATGCTTCTACTTAATGAAAAACAGAATGATGTTCTATTTTTGAAGTTATAATGTGATTTTTACCTACTTTAGCTAAATTGCGAGCTATACCTTTTATTGCCCAGTTGTCGGACTCACTTCCGCCCGAAGTAAAGAAAATCTCATCAGGTTCCGCGTCAATGCATTTCGCTATTTTTTCTCTGGCTTCGGTAACGGCTTTTTTCGCAACTCTTCCCATAGAATATATACTCGATGGATTACCATAAATCTCCTTATAAAAAGGCAACATACTTTCAAGCACCGAAGGTTTGACGGCGGTTGTAGCTGCATTATCCACATATACAATTTTGTTCAATTCAATACCTCCTAATAATTACAAATTTAATCTTAATTTATTATTACTTAAACTTTTGCGCTTGATTTCTTGCCAACTGGTCACATCTTTCGTTTTCGGCGTGACCGGCATGGCCTTTTACCCAGTTCATTTTAACGTTATGCTTTTCCAGCAATGTTAATAATATTTCCCATAAATCTGAATTTAAGGCGGGTTCGTTTTTATTTCTTTTCCAGTTATTTTGCTTCCATTTGTTTGCCCAGCCATTATTTATAGTTTTGCAGACGTATTGCGAATCTGTATAAAGCTCCACTGAACAAGGCTCTTTAAGCGCTTTGAGTGCTTCTATGACAGCCGATATTTCCATACGGTTATTTGTAGTGCTTTTTTCGCCACCGGAAAGCTCTTTTTCATTACCGTTATATCTCAAAATAACTCCCCATCCGCCAGGCCCAGGGTTCCCGAGGCAAGCACCATCTGTAAATACCTCTATAGTTTTCAATACAATTTTCTCCTAAATATTTTAAACTAATTTTATTATACCAAGAATTTCAAATTATACAATAGAAACTTAATACTTTTATAATGATAAAAAGCACTTCAAATGAAGTGCTTTTTACCAATTTAAAATTAAAAAGAAAAGGAATTAAAAAATTTATTAGACATACGTGGCGCGCCAGAAGGGATTCGAACCCCTGACCTTTTGGTTCGTAGCCAAACACTCTATCCAACTGAGCTACTAGCGCATGTATATTACATAATTATTGTAACATGAACAAGAACGCGTGGTCAAGAGCCAGGACATATTTTCGTGCAAAGCTTCAAAAAAACATAAAATAAATTTTAAAAATAGAGATAGTGCATAAATCTTCCGCAATTTATCCCCTTTAAAATTCCTTTTAATTACATTTTAAGCCTTATTTGTGCTACGTTAGTTTCAAAACAACAAAAAATATAAAATTACTATTATTCCCAATATAATTCTGTAATATCCGAAAGCTTTAAAATTATGTTTTTGAATGTAACTCATCAAGAACTTTATTGCAAATATTGAAATGAAAAAAGCGACGATTGTTCCGCACAAGAGTATAGATAATTCTATATTAGAAAAGTTTATTCCCATTTTCAATATGTATTTTAAAATTTTGTAAGCACTTGCGCCGAACATCACAGGAATAGCAATGAAGAATGAGAATTCGGTAGCTATGTAACGTGACGCACCAAGCAACAAAGCACCTACTATGGTTGCCCCGGAACGTGACGTACCTGGAATTAAAGCTAAAGTTTGGAATATACCAATTAAAAAAGCGGTTTTGTAGCTTAATGAATTAAAGCTTTTAATTTTAGGTTCTTTGTTGGAGTTCTCTATCGCTATGAAAATTATTCCATATATTATTAAAGTAACAGCAACAGTAAAAGGATTATAGCATTTATCGTGAATAAAATCATCGAAAAGGAAACCTACAATTGCAGCGGGTAAGCAGCCAATAATTACCTTTACCCATAAAGATAAGGTTTCTTTTTTTTCAGGAATTTTTTTCTTTTTAGAAAATGGGTTTAGCTTATGAAAGTAAAGGTAAACTACAGCTAAAATGGAGCCAAGTTGTACAACAACCAAAAACATGTCCAGAAAATCTTTAGAAATTTTTAATTTTAAAAACTGGTCAAAAAGTATCATGTGTCCTGTGCTGCTTATTGGTAGCCATTCCGTTATGCCTTGAATTACTCCGATTATTATCGCTTTGATAGTTTCAGTAAATAGCATTTTATTTCTCCCTACATTTTATTTATAATATTATACCTGACAGCAAAATAGTCAAGTTGGAATGTTTTTACCTTTTAATGTTTTCACTTAGAACTAAACATTGTACTGCTTTAACTTAAAATTTCATATTAAAAAAATGTTTGACTTTTTTTCTTTTATAGTATATATTTAAATATGTAAAGGTTTCCACTGTATTCAGCTGTACAAAAGATTTTAAATTAGTATTAAAATATGTTTTCATTTGTGTGTTTTGAAAACACCGCGAGTCTTTAGTCGTTAACTACAAACTTTGTGTAGACAATGCTTTGCAAAAGATCCGGGAAAATAAAGTACACTGTGCCCAAGTAGCTTATAAGTAGAGCGTTGTTTATCAAAGGTGTCGGTGCGACCCCGTCCTAGGGCAAATATTTATAATTCCAAAGCGAGGTATTTACATGTACGAAGACAAAACCCTTATCTGTAAGGACTGTGGAGCTGAATTTGTTTTTACAGCCGGAGAACAAGAATTTTTTGCATCAAAAGGTTTCGTAAACGAACCTCAAAGATGTAAAGCTTGCCGTGATGCTCGTAAAAATGCATCTAGAGCTGATCGCAAAACGTTCACAACAACCTGCGCGTCTTGTGGAAAAGAAGCAAAAGTTCCCTTTGAACCGCATGGAAATCGTCCGGTTTATTGTAGCGAATGTTTTGCAAATATGAGGGAAGAAGCTTAAGTCTTTCTTCTATTATTGAAAGCTCCTTTGTGGGAGCTTTTTTATTTTGTTATTGATAATTAAGTTTCCTATATAGTATAATTGTAGTATTAACTCGAAGGGAAACTTAAAAATGGAAAAAAACATTACTGATTTTTTCAACGATATCAAAGGGAAAAAAATTGCATTTTGTGGCCTTGGTGTTAGCAATTTACCATTAGTAAAGCTTTTTGCTGAAAAGGGCATGGATATCCTCGCTTGCGACAAAGTTGATGAAAATAATGTAAGCAATGAAATTTTAAACTTAAAAAACTTAGGAGTGAAATTAAAATTAGGTAAAGATTATTTAAAAGACTTGAACGTCGATATAATTTTTCGCTCGCCAGGCATTAATTTTTTACATCCAGAACTTCAAAAAGCCAGACAAAATGGTACCATTGTTACATCTGAAATGGAAGTTTTTTTTGACTTATGCCCTTGCAAAATAATCGCTGTAACCGGAAGCGATGGAAAAACCACTACGTCTACTATAATAAGTAAAATACTCGAGCGCAGTGGAAAAAAAGTTCATTTGGGCGGAAATATAGGTACTCCCCTTTTGCCTACGATAGAAAAAATAAATAAAAATGACATTGCGGTTGTGGAACTTTCAAGCTTCCAACTAATGTCTATGCGATCTGGCCCTGATATTGCAGTAGTCACAAACATCGGACCAAATCACCTCGACGTTCACAAAGATATGAATGAATACATTTCTGCAAAAAAGAACATATTTGTCCATCAAAACGCTTTTTCGAAGACGATATTAAATTTTGATAACAAAATAACAAAAGACTTCTACGGCGAATGCCGCGGTAAAACTATTTTCTTCAGCGCAAGCAAAGAGCTAAATTGTGGAGCTTTCATTAAAAACGGCGTTATATACTTTAAATCAGGAGATAAATGTACTCATGTGCTAAATGCACAGGACATAAAAATACCAGGAATTCACAACGTGGAAAATTACTTGGCAGCGATTTGCGCAACAATAGATGAAGTAAACATTGACGATATCGTCTATGTCGCGAAAAACTTTAACGGAGTTGAACATCGCATAGAATTTGTTAGAAATTTTAATAGCGTAAAATATTACAACGACTCAATCGCTTCTACTCCCACAAGAGTAATAAAAGGCACATTGTCACTGTTTGACAGAAAAATTATTCTAATTGCTGGTGGGTATGACAAAAAAGTACCTTTTGATGCCTTTGGTGACGCCGTTGTTAATAAAGTAAGTCACTTAATATTGCTAGGGCAGACAGCCGATAAAATAGAAAAAGTTGTAAAGAACTCAAGCAAATATACCGAAGGCAACCCAGAAATTGTAAAAGTAGATAACATGGCACAAGCTGTAAATTTAGCAAGAGAAATAGCTAAAAATGGAGATATTGTCGCACTTTCTCCTGCATGTGCAAGTTTTGGGTTATATAAGAACTTTGACGAAAGAGGAAAGCACTTTAAATCACTTGTTAGCTTATTAGAGTAAAATTACTACACTCAGCGCAAATGGCATGCTTTTAGGTATATTTATATAAAATAAAAAATCATCTAGATCTTAGATGATTTTTTATTTTTTTACTTTCCGTAGAATATAAATCTTTCCATTTTTTCATCATAATCGCAGGTTATAGATTTTTTAGGGTCTAAATCTCCCTCTAAAATTCTTTCTGATAGCTTATCTTCTATTTTCGACTGTATAGCTCTTCTAAGAGGTCTCGCTCCATAAACCGGGTCATAACCTTCTTTTGCAATCGCTTTTACTGCACTCTCTGTAAATTCAGCTTTTATATTCAAATCACATAACCTATCTTTTATGCCTTTAAGCATTCTGGATGCAATTGCCTCTATGTCATTGCTTGTAAGTTTGTCAAATACTACTATGTCATCCACACGGTTCAAAAACTCAGGCTTAAAAACTTTTTTTAATTCGTCTAAAACCATGTCTTTTAATCTTTCTTTGCTTTTCTCAGCTGAAGAATCTGCACTGAATCCCAAACTGTTTTGCTTTTCGGTAATCAACCTTGCACCCACATTTGATGTCATTATAATAATTGTATTTTTGAAATTTACTTTTCTGCCTTGAGAGTCAGTCAAAACACCGTCTTCCAAAACCTGTAGAAGCATATTGAAAACGTCCGAGTGAGCTTTTTCTATTTCGTCAAACAGCAACACCGAATATGGTTTCCTTCTTACTTTTTCAGTAAGCTGACCGCCTTCATCATACCCAACATAACCTGGAGGCGACCCTATAAGCTTAGAAACTGTATGTTTTTCCATGTACTCAGACATATCAAGCCGGATCATAGCATTCTCGTCTCCAAACATTGCTGAAGCTAAAGCTTTACATAGTTCAGTTTTTCCAACTCCCGTTGGACCAAGAAATATAAACGAACCTGTCGGCCTTTTGGGATCTTTAAGACCTACTCTGCCTCTCCTTATCGCTCTAGATACCAGCGAAACTGCCTCATCTTGACCTACTATGCGCTCATGAAGAATGCTCTCCATTTTCAAAAGACGATCACTTTCTTCTTGAGTTAGCTGTACAACAGGTATTCCACTCCAGTTTGACACAATATAAGCTATATCCTCTTTGGTAACTTCACCTGTAACTTTTTCGTTTTCGTCTTGCCACTTTTTTTTGCCGTCCTCCAGCTCTTTCTTTAAATTTTTCTCTTCATCGCGCAATTTCGCAGCCCGTTCAAAATCTTGTTCATTTACCGCTGCGGCTTTTTCTGCGTCAAGTTTTTTTATCTTGTCTTCAAGACCTTTTAAGTCATCCGGAACTGTATACGCCCTTAACCTAACCCTCGATGCCGCTTCATCTATCAGATCTATAGCTTTGTCCGGCAAGAATCGGTCTGCTATATATCTTGAAGATAACGATACAGCTTCTTCTATCGCCTCATCTGTGATCTTAACTTTATGGTGCGCTTCGTATCTGTCTCGTAATCCCTTAAGTATTTGCACAGTTTCTTCTTCCGAAGGTTCTCCAACCATCACCGGTTGGAACCGCCTTTCAAGTGCAGCATCTTTTTCGATATATTTCCTATATTCTTTTATAGTCGTGGCACCTATAACTTGGAAATCGCCTCTTGCCAAACAAGGTTTTAAAATATTTGCTGCATCAGCTGAACCTTCAGCCGAACCAGCACCAACTATAGTGTGAAGTTCATCTATGAATAAGATTATATTACCTGATTTTTTTATTTCATCTATAGCATTTTTTATTCTGTCTTCAAAATCTCCTCTATATTTCGTACCAGCTATCATGCTAGTAAGATCGAGCGAAAATACTCTTTTATCTTTTAAAATTTCAGGAACATCTCTTGAAACTATTTTAAGCGCTAATCCTTCAGCAACCGCAGTTTTACCAACACCAGGTTCGCCTATTAAACATGGATTATTCTTTGTCCTTCTAGATAATATCTGTATAACTCTTTGTATTTCTTCTTCTCGGCCTATGACAGGGTCTATGGCACCAGACGAAGCAAGTGCTGTCAAGTCTCTTCCGAACTGATCTAGAGTTTTAGTTTTGCTTTTAGAGTTAACTCCAGGTTTGTGACCTGCTCCGCCATTTTGAGAAAATTTAACATCTTCAGCTTCGTAGTCTCCCATGGTACTGCTCAGTTTTTCAAGTATAGCTTTTGCACTCGTACCCATCTCATTTAAGAACCTAACAGCATAGCTGTCGCTTTCTTCAATTATAGCTATTAGTAAATGCTCTGTGCCTACGTAATTATGTCCCAAAGTTGCAGCTTGCATAACGGCCATTTGTAAAATTCTTTTAGTTCTCGGTGTGAAGTCATCTGTATTTAAAGAAGTTCTGCTGCCTACACCTATTTCAGTTCTTATAATATTCTCAAGTTCAGAATCATTTATACCAAGTTCAGACAAAACAACTGCCGCAACGCCTGTCCCTTCTTTTAAAAGTCCAAATAAAATATGTTCGCTGCCAACATAAGTATGCCCAAAATTTTCAGCGCTCTCTATGGAATAATTTAGTGCATTGTTGGCCTTTTCTGTAAACCCGTTAAATCTATACATACAAATTCCTCCTTAGTTCGATTGTTCTCTATTTAATGCGTTTCTTATTATTTCTGCACGAAGTTGTTCTCTTTGGCTTGCAGTCAAATCTTTCTTTTCTTCAAGAGACAGCATTGCCGGTTGAACTTTTATTATAAGGCTATCTATGCTTTCAAGAGAAAGGTCCTTGATTTCACCTGCTGCCGCACCTAACCTTACATTAGATATAAGTTTCATAAATTCATTGTTACTCAAAAGTCTTGCGTTTTTCAAAACGCCATAAGATCTGTGAATCAAATCTATAAATTCTATATGCTTTATCATTTCGCCTCTAGCGTTTCTTTCCTGAGATATTAACTGCATTGTTACATCTTCCAAGTTTTTAATGGATGCTTTTTCAGAAAGACCCAGTGTAACTTGATTAGAAAGCTGGTAAAAGTCAGCTTTAGGCTCAGTGCCTTCTCCATATATTCCCCTTAGCACCAACCCCAGTTTAGATAGGTTAGATGAGATCTTCTCCATAACACCACTTTCTCTTAAAGCAGGCAAGTGAAGCATAACAGACGCTCTCATCCCCGTCCCAAGGTTTGTAGGGCATTGCGTAAGGTATCCCAGGTTATCGTCAAACGCAAAAGAAAGTTTTTTATCTAAGGTATCGTCAAGTTTATCTGCAATGCAATATGAATTTTCAAAATTTAAGCCTGGTTTTATAACCTGAAGCCTTATATGATCTTCTTCATTTATCATTATACTAACAGACTCATCGTCTGATAAAAATAGTCCCCTACCGTAAGTTTCTTCAACAAAGTTCGGGCTGGTTATATGTCTTTCTACTAGAGAAACTCTGTCCACTTTGCTAAGACTGTGAAGATCAACATACTTTAACTCTTTTCCTATTTCATCTTCAGACACTACGTTTTTTACTAAATTAACGACTTCTACCTTTTGCTTTTCTGAAAGCTTGCACGGAAAAGGGAAACTGTTTAAGTTTCGCGCAAATCTAATTCTCGTGCTGATAACCACGTCGCCTTGTGCCCCCGTTTTGTTGTACCATTTATTCATCATTTTCCAGCACCTTTTCTAATTCTTTTATTTTGTCGCGAAGTTTCGCAGCTTTTTCAAATTCTTGTTTTTCAATTGCACAGCCTAATTTAGTTTTTAAGTCATCTATCTTATTTTCAACTTTTTTGTTAGAGTTAACGCTAGCTGCGAGTTTGCCGGCATGTTTAGTGTTTCCATGAATCCTTTTTATGGATGAAACTAGCTCGTCATAAAACACTTTGTAACAGTTTGAGCAGCCAACTTTGCCACTACTTGAAATATCCTCAAACGACGAGCCACAATTTTCACAGCGAGTAGAATCTAATCTTAATTTATGAGGAATATTTTCCGTAAAGAAGCTTCCGAGAAAATTATCAAAATTCAACGAAAAATCGTTAAATATGTCTCCATACCCCAGTTTCTTAGCACAACCTTCACACAACATATATTCCTTAGCATCACCATTAATCACTTTTTTTATATGAGTATTCGCAGTATTTTTGCCACATGATTGACATAACATACGCTTTGCATCTCCTTTTATATTTGCGTTAATAATAAATTTTTAAATAAATTTGCCCTTAAAAAATCTCTGATCTCCACAGGTACCGGCATGTATGATCGGTTCGACACCGCACAAGAAATTAGCTTTGCAATGTCATATGGTACAATCTCCCTGTCCACCATATTTTGGAGCATTATTTTGCAAGTGGAACTATCTATTTTCTCTCCGATAGAGTTTATTATGTGCATTATTGCAGAATCCCTCGTAAATTTTTTTCTAGTTATTTTTATATAACCTCCGCCTCCCTTCCTGCTCTCCACAATATAGCCTTGTTCCGGTGTAAAACGCGAAGTTATAACGTAACTTATTTGGCTTGGAACACACCCTATTATTCCAGCTAACTCATTGCGCTGTATTTCTGCGTTGCCATCGCTCCTGTCGAGCAGCTCCAATATATACCTTGTTACTTCATCGCTTATTCTCAAATCAAGCCCTCCTTTTATTTGACTTTGACTTTCTTTGACCTTTATTTTAAATCCATTTTACAGACAATATCAAGTTTAACTAACGCCTAAAATAAGAAAATAATTTGATTTATTTAAAATTAGTATAATTATATCTTCATAAATCAAATTATTTCATAGTTTTTATTTTATTTTTTGATACTCTATTTATGCAAAAGTAATAGTAACCTTTCCTCTCAAATACCCGTATACTGTAATGTAATACTTAAGAAGGAGGGAAAACGAAATGTGTAATAACGGTTTTGGTAACGGAAACTGCACTTGGATCATCATACTCATCCTTTTAATTTGCTGTTGCTGTGGAAACAACGACAACGGTTGCTGCTCTTCAAATAGCTGCTGTTAGTTTTTATAATGCCTAAAGTTTTATAAGTATAAGACTTAATAAACCATCTTTTTAGATGGTTTATTAAGTCTTGCTAAAATATGCTCATGTAAAAAGTGCATCAAAAATCAAAACCAAAGTTACAATAGAAAAATAGGTAATACCAAGTTTGTCATAAAGAGTAAAAACTTTGTAAAAACGCTTAATTGCTAAAAAAACGCTCAATTTCGTTGCGTCATTTATAAAGTTTTGCATCATATTGCCAAAGTAATTTCCTTCTTTCCTTCGGATGGATAACTGAAATAAACCCTCGCCTAATCGTAAGGGCTGACGTTCCGTCGTCTTCGTAAGCAATGGTCCGTGAATAAATAGCATCAAGTCTTTATAGCTAAGCGGATTGATCAGTTTTCGGCCTTCTATAAAGTCGTGATAGGTTCCTGTAGAAAATTGAATTTTTAAAGTAAATATCTCAGATGCACAAACGGCATGCATTTTTATTGTTAGTCCCATTTCAAGTAATACCACCTTGCTGTATTTTGCTATTCTACACGACGTATGGAAGTGGAACGTGCAGCTGTAGAATCAACGGAGCTGCCTATTCTGCAACGGTCAGCTCAAGTCAAAAGATGATGTAGTATAAAAAAAGTTGACACATTATTTTCAAAGAAAAATAATAAAAGTAGGAGATGAAAATAATGGGAAGAAAATATGACAAAGAATACAAAATTCAAGCAGTAAAATTAGCAAAAGAAATTAACGGAAGTAG
>CASEZK010000059.1 GCA_949292425.1 uncultured Oscillospiraceae bacterium | reverse complement strand
TTCTACGTGAGCAGGAACTGATGAAGAACCAGCGAATTGTGCATCTGAGTGCATTCTTCCCATAGTATCAGTCATACCGTAAGAAGCTGGACCTGCAGCCATGTTATCTGGATGAAGAGTTCTTCCAGTACCACCACCTGATGCAACTGAGAAATACTTCTTACCTAATTCGATACATTCTTTCTTGTATGTTCCAGCAACTGGGTGTTGGAATCTTGTTGGGTTAGTTGAGTTACCAGTGATTGATACGTCAACACCTTCATGATGCATTATAGCAACACCTTCTCTAACGTCGTTTGAACCATAGCAGTTAACCTTAGCTCTTGGTCCGTTAGAGTAAGCCTTAGAGCTAACAACTTCTAATTTACCAGTAAAGAAATCGAACTTAGTTTCAACATAAGTAAATCCGTTTATTCTTGAAATTATATATGCGGCATCTTTGCCAAGCCCGTTTAAAATCACGCGAAGTGGATTTTTTCTGGCTTTGTTAGCAGTTTTAGCTATACCTATAGCTCCTTCAGCGGCAGCGAACGATTCATGACCTGCTAAGAAAGCAAAACATTGTGTTTCTTCAGAAAGAAGCATAGCGGCTAAATTTCCATGCCCAAGTCCTACCTGTCGCTGTTCTGCCACAGATCCCGGAATGCAAAAAGCTTCAAGACCGATGCCGATGAATTTAGCTGCATCCTCTGCTGATTTTACTTTATTTTTTATAGCTATAGCACACCCTAATGTATACGCCCAACAAGCGTTCTCAAAAGCAATGGGCTGAATTTCTTTTACTATTTTGCCAGCATCTACGCCATGTAAATTGCAAATTTCTTTAGCTTCTTGCAGTGAGCTCAAATCGTATGTAGAAAGGCATTTTTCAATTTTGGGCAGTCGTCTTTCTATACCTTCAAATGTAATTTCATTTAACATAAAAACGCTCCTTTTTAAGAATTATTCTTCACGCGGATCTATAAATTTAACGCCTTCGTCGTATCGACCATAAGTTCCAACATTGTCGCTAAAGGCTTTTTCACACGCTGTTCCATGACGAATATCTTCAAGCATTTTACCTATTTTTACAAACTTGTAACCGATAACTTCATCCTGACCATCGAGTGCAACAGATAAAACATAACCTTCTGTCATTTCAAGGTATCTTACACCTTTTTTATCGGTGCTGTACATTGTACCAATTTGAGAGCGCAATCCTTTGCCCAAATCTTCAAGTCCGGCGCCAATCGGCAACCCGTTTTCTGAAAATGCCGTTTGGCTTCTCCCATATACAAGTTGTTTAAAAATTTCTCTCATTGCTGTATTTATGGCATCACAAACTAAGTCTGTGTTTAAGCATTCAAGGAGAGTTTTATTTGGCAAAATTTCAGCTGCCATAGCTGCAGAATGTGTCATGCCAGAACAGCCTATAGTCTCAATAAGTGCCTCTTTAACAATGCCTTCTTTTACATTTAAAGTTAATTTGCAAGCACCTTGTTGAGGAGCGCACCAACCTATTCCATGTGATAGGCCGGAGATATCTTTAATTTCATATGGCTTTACCCATTTCCCATCTTCCGGTATGGGTGCAGGTCCGTGGCTTGGCCCTTTTTTTACATTACACATATTAATAATCTCTGGAGAATATTCCATATTTGTAGAAGCCCCTTTCATGTATTGATACAACTAAGTATAAACTTTTGAGTTGTTGCATTTTTAATATTGAAAATTGCCATTAATTACATCGATTCAGGAGTATTAATTTTAAACATGGTCAAAATATTTTTAATAACGGTCTTAACTGCAATACATAGAGATATTCTTGCTTGCATCAAATTTTCGTTTTCGTTTTTTACTCTATGCGAATTGTAAAATTTATGAAACAGTGTAGCAAGTCCTATCACATACCTTGTGATCTTTGCAGGGTCGTAATACTTTGCTGCGACTATGATCTCGCTTGTATATTTAGATAAATGATTGATCAATTCTTTTTCTTCGTCTGAGGATAAAAGCAAAAGTTCTTCTGGTGAGCAACCTCTTATTTTTATGTTTTCTTTCTCAAGATTTTTCAAAATACTACAGATCCTTGCGTGGGCGTACTGTACGTAATAAACCGGATTTTGAGAATCCTGTTTTTTGGCTAAATCTAAATCAAAATCCATTTGAGAATTAGCTTCTCGCATGTTAAATAGGAACCTTGCTGAATCGATAGGAACTTCATCTAAGAGGTCAGCCAGCTGAATAGCTTTACCCGTCCTTTTGCTCATTCTTACTACATTTCCATCTTTCACGAGCCTTACTAGCTGAAAAAGCAAAACGTCTAGCCTTTTTTCATCTATGCCAAGAGCAGCCATAGTTTTTTTCACACGAGCCACGTGTCCGTGATGGTCTGCACCCCAAAGGTCTATACATATATCGAAATTTCTTTTCACGAATTTGTTGTAATGATAAGCTATATCTGAAATGAAATATGTAGGAGTACCGTTTTTGCGTATAAGAACTTCGTCTTTTTCAAGGCCCACAGCGGTTGCTTCATACCACAAAGCACCGTCTGATTCATAAGTAAGTCCTTTTTCAGTTAGGAGATTTATTACGTTTTTTATTTCTCCGTTTTTATGGAGGTCGCTTTCATGAAACCAATTGTCATAGTTAATTCGGTATTTTTTTAAATCGTTTTGCATTTTTTCTATATTTCTAGGCAGTGCAAAATCTACTAGAACTTTTCGTCTAGTTTTTTCGTCACAGCTTATGTATTTATCTCCGAATTTTTCAGCAAATTCTTTAGCTAAGTCTAGAATATCTTCTCCGTGGTAACTGTCTTCAGGAAGCGAAATGTAATCTTCCCCCATAAAAATTTGCTGATATCTTGTATCAAGTGACATAGCAAATTTGTCTATTTGGTTTCCTGCATCATTTATGTAAAATTCTCTGTAAACATTGAACCCTGCTGCTTCCAATACACTAGCTAAACAGTCACCTAACGCACCACCTCGCCCATTTCCCATGTGCATTGGTCCTGTTGGGTTAGCAGAAACAAACTCGACCATAACTTTTTTTCGGTTTCCGTAATTTGATTTTCCATAATTAGCACCTTTTTCCAGAACATCTTTCACAACTTCAGCGAAGACTTTTTCAGATAAGAAAAAATTTATAAAACCCGGTGTGGCCACTTCTGCTTTAGCAACGAGTGTATCGGTTAAGTCGATGCATTCAACTATTATCTGTGCGATTTTTATTGGAGCCATTCTAAAGTTTTTTGCGCAAACCATAGCGACATTCGTTGAAAAATTTCCATGGCTTTTATCTGCCGGAATCTCAACTACAAAATTGACAACTTCTCCGCTAGGTAATGAGTTTTCACTCATTGCTTTTGATATGGCATCATTTATTCTATCTTTTAAGATGTTCATAGTATCGATAACGATTTCAGACACTTTTATTTTCCTCCTTTATTTTTATCACGGTTACGTTTTCGCTCAAAAACTCAATGCCTGTACGCAAAGTATAGTGAAGCTCTATACTTCCACCGTCATTGTTTAAATTACAACTCACTTCTTTAAGGTCGACATCCATATCTATTTTTCCATACTTTGTACAGTATGTGCAAGTACGTTTTTTATCTTTTTCAAACACCATTTTGGATTGAATTTCGTCGGAATGGCGCATTAAAGTGATTATACCGTTTTTATCGATTTCAATTGTATTTTTAGATTTATCGTTACAATCAAACGAAACAAAAGCATTATTATCACTTTTCTTGTAAGTGCAAGGCTCTTCTACATAGATCGTATTGACTAAACTATTTACTATTTGAGTTCCCTTTATTGAAACTATACAATTTTTATCCATAGAGCACCAGCCTTACAAAACGAAGTCGCTAACGTCAATTTTTTTCACATTTTTTTCAATATCTTTACATAGAAAAAGTTTAGAAATTTCTGAGAAAGATTCGACAGAATCACTGACGAAAAACGAGCATTCTCCGTTACACTTTTTGTCATTTAATAACTTCCTTCTGCTCAATTCTTGTAAAGCGAACAAAGCTGTCTCTTTTCCTGAATTAACAATAGTAACATTTCTGCCCATAAAAGAAGAAATAATTGGCTCTATAATGGGATAATGTGTGCAACCTAAAATCAAAGTATCTATATTTTTTTCTTTTAATTCTTTCAGATATCTTTCCACAGTCAAAACTGTAATAGGATCATCGCCTATAAATCCATTTTCAACTAATGGCACAAATAAAGGACAAGCTTTTTCAAAAACTTCTATATTGGGATTTATTTTTTTTATTTCTTTCTTATATGAGCTGGTTTTTATTGTCGCAGCAGTGCCTATTACACCGACTTTACTGTTTTTAGTTACAAGACTAGCTTTTTTAGCAGTAGGCTCTACGACACCAGTGAACGGTATACTTAAGTCTACCCCGAGTCTTGTGGCAACTGAGCTAACCGTGCCACAAGCTGCTATTATCATTTTTACGCCAAACGACATCAAAAGTGCAACGTCTTCGGTTGCATATTTCAGTATAGTTTCACAGCTGCGGTTCCCATATGGAACTCTTCCGGTATCTCCAAAATAAATAATGTCTTCGTTTGGCAGAATATTTAACAGTTCCTTAACCGCTGTAAGTCCGCCAAGTCCGGAATCGAAAACCCCAATAGGTTTATTTTTCATTTTTGTTAAACCTTTCTAAAGCTAAGTTAATAACTCTGTCTAGGAGTTCTGAGTACGGTATACCGGTCTCTTGCATTAATTTAGGGTACATACTTATGGAAGTAAATCCCGGCAAAGTGTTTATTTCATTTAAGTAAATTTCGTTAGTTGTATTTTGTACAAAGAAATCAATTCTAGCCAAACCCTTACAGCTCATAGCTTTGAAAGCTTTTTTTGCTATTTCTCTTATTTTATTTGAAGTTTCCTCTGAAATATGTGCCGGTATGTATAGTTTAGAATCTGAAACATATTTTGCTTCATAATCGTAGAATTCATTGGAAGGAGCTATTTCTCCAACAGCCGAAGCAATTAATTCATCGTTGCCTAGAACCGCGCATTCAACCTCTTGACCAACTACATTTTCTTCAACCAAAATTCTTGTATCATGCTTTTGTGCCAATGAGATGGCGTCTATCAGCTCACTTCTGTTATTTACTTTGCTTATTCCAACAGAAGAGCCTGCATTTGAAGGTTTCACGAACATTGGATACGATTGAATTTGATTTTCAATATGTTCGATGCATTTGTTAGGATTTTTTTCATAGTCGTAACTTTCAATAAATGCAAACTTGGCTTTTTTTATTCCAGCGGATGTCAAGACTATGTTAGTGAAAATTTTGTCCATGCAGCAGCAAGAGGATAGTACGTCGCATCCAACGTACGGAATCTGAGCCAACTCGAAAAGTCCTTGTATTGTGCCGTCTTCTCCATTTTTGCCGTGAAGTACTGGAAAAATAACATCTACGTGGATAGTTTCAGATTTACCGTCATTAAAGATAAACAAACCTTTACATCCGGTGCTAGGAGAAATAAAAGCTATTTTTTTATTTTCAACGTCGTTTTCCCAAGCATCGCTGCTGATATTTTCGATATCCCCTGAATATAAATACCATTCACCTTTTTTAGTAATACCTACTAATAAAACATTATATTTTTCTTCATTCAAATTTTTCAAAATAGATAAACAAGAATTTCTAGAAACCTCATGCTCAGATGAAGCTCCACCAAATAAAACAACCACATTTTTTTTCATATATAAAACTCCTTATTATCACTGATGATCTTACTAGCATATTATGAATTGTAGGTGCAATTTTATAATAAAAAAAGAGAAGGCAGCATTACCATCTCTTTAGAAAATACGACTTAAGCTTCGACCTTCAATACTTCTCTACCCTTATATGTTCCACAAGATTTACAAACTCTATGTGTAAGTTTTAACTCACCGCAATTAGAACATTTAACTAGAGTGGGTGATTCTAATTTCCAAACGGTTGAACGGCGTTTATCTCTTCTTGCTTTAGAAACTTTTCTCTTTGGTACTGCCAAGTTTATAACCTCCTTTAATAATTAAAACAGTTCATAATCAAAGGCTAAAGAGAACAGTAAAAAATAAACCTTTGATATTACAATAATTAATTATATAATTTGTAAAAGAATTTGTCAACATAAAAATATTTAGAAAAATAAGGTTTTAATAGTATGTTTACGGTCTTGTTTTATTTGGATTTTTAGTTTTAATTGAACATTTACTTTAATGTAAAAGGCTTTAATAAAAGTGATAAGTTGTGGTGTTGATTTTATTTATTAAACAATATATAATAAAATTATCAAAAAACAACAATTTATGGAGGAAATCTGAATGGCATTAGATAAAGGAAAGGCTTTAGAAACAGCTTTAGGGCAGATAGAAAAACAATTCGGGAAAGGTGCAGTTATGAGACTTGGCCAAAGTCAGGCTATGCAAGTCGATGCAATATCCACAGGGTCACTCTCCCTTGATTTGGCACTGTCAATAGGCGGCTTTCCACGTGGACGTATAATTGAAATCTTTGGACCGGAATCATCCGGTAAAACGACTTTAGCGCTACATTGCATTGCTGAGGCGCAAAAGAAAAACGGCTATGCAGCGTTTATAGACGTAGAGCATGCTTTGGATCCTGTATATGCAGCGGCTTTGGGAGTAGACGTTGACTCTTTACTCGTTTCGCAACCTGATACGGGCGAGCAAGCTTTGGAGATCACTGAATCGCTGATTAGATCTGGTGCGATAGATGTAATAGTTGTCGACTCTGTAGCGGCGCTGGTGCCTAAAGCTGAAATAGAAGGTGAAATGGGAGATTCCCACGTCGGTCTTCAAGCAAGGCTAATGTCTCAAGCTTTGAGAAAGTTAGCAGGGGCTATATCTAAGTCCAATTGTGTTGCCATTTTCATTAATCAGCTTAGGGAAAAAGTGGGTATAGTTTACGGAAATCCTGAAGTTACTACCGGTGGACGAGCATTAAAGTTTTACTCGTCTGTGAGAATAGACATAAGGAAAATAGAAACTCTAAAGAGCGGTAGCGAAATTATAGGCTCGAGAACTCGTGCCAAGGTTGTAAAAAATAAAATGGCTCCTCCTTTCAGAGAAGCGGAGTTTGACGTTATGTATGGTTCGGGCATTTCAAGAGAAGGTGAACTTTTAGATTTAGCCGTTAAGCTTGACATAGTTAAGAAAAGTGGTTCTTGGTTTTCGTATAAAGACAATAAAATAGGACAGGGTCGAGATAAAGTCAAAGAGTATTTTAAAGAAAATAAGGACTTAGCTAATGAAATAGAAGCGGAAGTTCAAAAGAATGTCGATAAACTTTATGGTAAAACTGCTCGAGCAATGGCAGCAAAAGCTAGAATAAAACCGATAGAAGTTGAAATGGATGAAAGTCCGGAAAAAGCAACGAAGTCAAGTATTGACATTATGGTAGAAGACTAATGATTATAACAGATATAAAAAAGAGTAAAAAAAGACTTAGTGCCGTCTATATAGACGGCGAATTTTTTAATGATATAGACAGCTATATCTTAAACATTTCTGGGTTTTCTGTAGGGTCAGAGGTTAGTGGTGCGGAGTTAAAATTGCTTGAATCTAAATCAAATAATAGAAGAGCCTACAGTAGAGCGCTGTACTTTCTAAGATTTAGGGATTATTCTGAAAAAGAAATGCAAAACAAGTTAAAGTTAGATTTCACGGACGATGCAATAGAAAATGCTATTAAAAAATTAAAAGAGCAAAAGTTACTGGATGATGAAAAATTTGCAAGCAAATACGCAGATGTACTTATATTTGAAAAGAAGTTTTCCAAAAAAATGGCTGTCTATGAACTTACTAAAAAAGGCATTGATAAACAAATTTCTGAAAACATAGTTGATAATATTGATATTGATGAAAAAGATCAGATAAGAGATTTAATTTCAAGAAAATATAAAGACGCTTATAATAACGAAAAAGTAAAACGTAGAGCGATTGCCTTCTTACAGAGACATGGCTATAAAATTCATGACATATTTGATGTTATAAATAATTTATATGAAAATTAGCTAAAAAAGGTTATAATAACTATTTGCATTTTAATTAAGGCTATCGTTTGATAGTTTACATGTAGTTGGTACATAAAGGTAAATTTGTACATTTACCTTTGCTTTTCTTATTATGAAAATTAAGTGTAATTTATCACTTGACATTGTTAAATTTTTATTTTAATATATGTCTTGTAATTTATTTGGACGTTTAGTTCAGCTGGTAGAGCATTCGCTTGACGTGCGAAGGGTCAGCGGTTCGAGTCCGTTAACGTCCACCATTATCTTTAGAATTAAAGGCGTTGAAGAAGGAAAGTAGTTTTTCAATTTTAATTAAAGAGAGATGCGTCTTGGCTGAAAGCGCGTTATTAAAATGAAAAATGAAGTTCCCTTTGGAGCTGTACTTCTGAACGGTTATAGTAGGAAGTGCCGGTTAAGGAGTCGTCATGTCCTGTAAGAGAGTTTGCAAGATTGGCAAAAAATAGGGTGGTACCGCGGTGGTTATAAAGCTATCGTCCCTTTTGGCGGGATGATGGCTTTTTTATATTATTTTGAGGTGATTGTATGAAAAAAGAACTTGAAAAATTAAAGGAAGAATTTGACTTTGATTTGATGAATTCAAATTTGCAAAAAGACATTGAAAATGCCCGAGTTAAATATTTAGGCAAGAAAGGGGCTCTTACGGGTATATTAAAGCAAATGGGGACTCTGTCTGCTGATGAAAGACCTGTTATCGGTAAAATCTCTAATGAAATACGGAACTATATTTCTAAAAGCATAGAGGAAAAAACGGCAAAATTAAAGTTTGCTGAAACTCAAAATAGATTACAGTCGGAAAAGATTGACGTCACTTTGCCCGGTAAGAGGATAAGGTTAGGACATAAACATCCGATGAGTATTATTTTAGATGAAGTTAAGGATATATTCATAGGGATGGGATTTAATGTAGTTGAGGGCCCGGAGGTAGAGTCGGACTATTATAATTTTGAAGCTTTAAATTTATCTAAAAATCACCCGGCGAGAGATACTCAAGATACTTTCTACATTGATGAAAATACTTTGCTTAGAACACAAACTTCGTCTGTGCAAATTAGGACAATGGAAAAACAAAAGCCGCCTATACGCATAATTTCACCAGGAAGAGTTTACCGTTCTGATGAGGTGGATGCAACTCATTCGCCTATATTTAATCAGATAGAAGGACTTGTTGTGGATAAGGGAATATCTTTCTCAGACTTAAAATGGACTTTGGAAACTTTTATAAAGAAACTGTATGGTAACAATACAGCACTTAGATTTAGGCCACATCATTTTCCATATACAGAGCCGTCTGCCGAAATGGATGTAGAGTGCTTTTCTTGCCATGGAAAGGGTTGTGCTTTGTGCAAAGGTGAAGGGTTCATAGAAATTCTGGGATGTGGAATGATACATCCGAAAGTTTTAGAGAACTGTGGCATAGATTCAGAAGAATATTCGGGGTTTGCTTTCGGTGTAGGGCTAGAAAGAATGGCAATGAGAAGGTACAAGATAGATGATTTGAGGTTATTTTATGAAAATGATTTTAGGTTTTTAAAACAGTTTTAATGACAGGTGAGAATGGGGCGCGGCCCCGGCAGCTGAAAGCTGCTGTAAAAAGGCGAAGTCTTTTTGCAAGCAAAGCTTGCGGGCTGTGCCGAGCCAAACAGGTGTAGCAAAAAATTTTAAATGAAAGGTGAAAACTTATGTATTTATCGAAGAAATGGTTAAATGACTTTGTAAAAGTCGATGATGTAGGTACTAAAGTATTATGCGATAAATTAACGTTATCCGGCTCAAAGGTAGAGTCATTTAAAAGTGAAGGAGGAAAAATAGATAAAATAATCACAGGAAAGGTAATATCTATAGAAAAGCATCCGAATGCAGATAAGCTTTTGGTTTGCAATATAGATGTAGGGAAGAATGAACCGCTTCAAATAGTAACAGGTGCACACAATTTAAAGGTTAACGATATCGTCCCTGTAGCAGTTGATGGATCCACTTTATATGACGGGACGAAAATAAAAAAGGGAAAACTTAGAGGAGTAGTCAGCAACGGTATGCTGTGTTCACTTAGTGAACTTGGCCTTAGTAAACATGATTTTCCTGAAGCAGTGGAAAACGGCATTTTTGTTATACAAACGCCCTGTAAACTTGGTCAAGACGTAAAAGATGTAATTGGTTTTAACGACACAGTAATAGATTTTGAAATAACACCTAACAGACCGGATTGCTTATCTGTTATAGGACTTGCGCGAGAAACCAGTGCTACTTTAGGGCGGCCTTTGAATCTCCATACCCCAAAAGTGAAATGTGACGCGAAGTTTCCTTTAGATTTAAAAATTTCTGTTGAAGATAAAAAATTATGTCCTTACTACAGTGCCCGTATTGTTTCAGACGTTAACTTAAAGCCCTCTTCGGCCTGGATGCGCGAACGGCTTAGGGCTATGGGAGTAAGACCGATTAACAACATTGTGGATATAACTAATTACGTTATGCTGGAGTACGGTCAACCGCTTCACGCTTTTGATTTAACCACAATTTCAGAAAATGAAATAAATGTTAGATTAGCTTTTGATGGCGAAAAAATCGTTACTTTAGATGGAGTTGAAAGAAACCTGTCAAAAAACGATCTGATTATAGCGGATAGTAAAAAGCCGTTAGCCATAGCAGGAATTATGGGAGGAGAAAACAGCAGTATAAATGAAAATACCAAAGAGATTGTTTTTGAATCTGCCAATTTCTTTGGACCATATGTAAGAGTAAGCTCTAAAAAATTTAATTTGCGTTCAGAATCTTCAACAAGATTTGAAAAAGGATTAGACCCCAATTTATGCTCTATAGCGTTGGATAGAGCTTGTGAACTTGTTGAAGAATTGGGAGCTGGTAAAGTTACAGAAAAAGTTTTTGTTGTTGACTCCGTAAGCAAAAAACAAGTAAAAATACCTCTTGATTGCGAATTTATAAATCGCTTTTTAAACATAAACTTAAGCAAAGAAGAAATGGTTGAAATCTTGAGCAAAATAGATTGTAAGGTTGTAAACGATGAAGTTTTTGTTCCAAGTTACAGGAGCGATTTAAAGTTAAAAAATGATATTGCAGAAGAAATTGCAAGATTTTATGGATACAATAAAATTTTATCTACACCATTAAAAGGCTCTATGAATGGGGGACTCTCTAAAAAACAAAAGTTCAAAGAAAAAATAAAGTCAACTATGATGGCTTTGGGTCTTTCAGAAATAATGACATACAGCTTTGTGAGTCCTAAAAGTTACGATAAACTTTTAATTGCGCCAGAAAGCAACCTGAGAGATTATATAGAAGTAAAAAATCCTTTGGGCGAAGATACTAGCGTAATGAAAACAGTTGCAATTGGCACTGTGCTTGAGACGTTATCTAAAAATTTTAACTATAAAAACCAAAACGTAAAACTTTTTGAAGTAGCAAAGGAGTATTTTAAAAGAGATGGAGACAGTTTAGCAAATGAGCCTGAAAAATTAGTAGCGGGCCTTTATGGAGAGGATGTTGATTTTTTCTATGTAAAAGGTGTGGCCGAGGAACTTTTGAATGTTTTGAAAATAAGAAATTACGATGTAAGGTCTTGTGACAACGTTACTTATTATCACCCAGGTAGATGTGAAGAAATTTCCTTTAACGGAAAAATTTTAGGAATTGTAGGGGAAGTTAATCCGGTTGTTTTAGAAAATTATGAAATCAAAAAAAGGGCATATGCTTTTGAATTTTGCATAGATGATTTGTTTGAGCTCTCAAATTTTGAAGTTGAATATAAACAAATACCAAGGTATCCTAGCGTTGAGAGAGATATTGCAGTTATTTGTGATAAAGATTTGCCTGCTATAAACTTAGAAAAGGTAGCTAAACAAAGTGCGGGTAAGTTTTTGGAGAAAGTATGTATTTTTGACGTATATACCGGAAACCAAGTGCCAGAAGGTAAAAAAAGTATAGCTCTTAAACTCACACTTCGCTCAAGCGATGGCACTTTGACAGAGGAACAGGTGCAATCTACTGTAAAAAAAGTTATAAAGGCTTATGAAAAGTTAGATATAAAACTTAGATAAAAATGAGGGTTATAGAATATGGAAAAAGTTTTTAATTAGTGAGAGACAAAGTCCCTGAAATAATATAAAAAAGCGGCTGCACACCAGAAATAGAAATTTTAAATAATCAGAAATATCTACGCCACTTAGATAAAAAATTGATGGAAGAATGCAACGAAGTAATTTGTGCAAAGAGTGCAAAAGATAAAGCTGGAAAATTGGCAGACGTCTTGGAAGTAATGTATGCCATCGCAAATTATTTTAAAATAACATTTGAGGAAATTGAAAAAGTTCGGTTAGATAAAAAAGGGAAACGTAGTTGTTTTGATTCAAAGATCTTTTTAAAAAGTACAACAATTGTTAAAAACCTTGAGTGATCAAATAAATTTATGAAAGTTGCTCTATGACCGTACTTATGCGCGGTATATAGCAATTTTTATTATTTAATTGGATGAAAAACCCTTTACATAAAATCTTTAATATTGTAAAATAATTATATATCCTAAGTGGGAGCTGTTGATGTTTGAAACATAAATATAATAGAGTATTGTTAAAGCTTAGCGGAGAAGCTTTGAGTGGAAGATTCCCAAACGGCATAAACTTTGAAACTGTACAATCTATTTGCTTGAGTGTGAAAAAATGTGTTGATGCAGGTGTGCAGATTGGTATGGTTATCGTCGGAGGGAACTTTTGGCGAGGCAGAACAACTGGCCAAATGAACAGAGTGAGAGCAGATCATATCGGCATGCTTGCTACTATGATGAACTCGTTAGCTGTAGCAGACACACTAGAAGCGTTAGGAGTAAAGGTAAGAGTTCAAAGTGCGATTGATATGAACAAAATAGCAGAGCCTTACGTACAGTCAAAAGCAGTAAAACATCTTGAAGAGAGAGCAGTAGTGATTTTTGCCTGTGGCACAGGAAGTCCATTTTTTTCTACAGATACCGCTGCAGCGCTTAGAGCAGCAGAAATAAATGCAGAAGTTGTGCTCAAAGCCACTATGGTTGATGGTGTTTACGATTGTGACCCTAAACAAAACAAATTAGCTCAAAAATACGATACGCTAACTTTTTCCGAAGTTTTGAGCAAGAATCTGAAGGTTGTAGATTCTACAGCAGCATCTCTTTGCAAAGATAATAACATTAAGTTGTTAGTATTTGACATTTCAGAACCAAGCAATATTGTAAAAGCAATTGCCGGTGAGAATGTTGGGACAATTGTTAGATAAAAATTAATTTTGAGGGGTATTTATATGGAACAAATTTTTTCAAAAACAAAAGAAAGTATGTCTAAAACAATCGATAATTTAAATTCTGAATATCTTTCTATAAGAGCAGGCAGAGCCAACCCTGCTGTTTTAGACAAAATCTTGGTTGACTATTACGGCGTGCCTACAGCTATAAATCAATTAGCGGCAGTTTCTGTTTCTGAAGCGAGAGTGTTAGTCATTCAACCTTGGGACGTATCTGTTTTGAAGGAAATAGAAAAAGCTATACAAAGCTCTTCTTTAGGAATAAACCCTCAAAATGACGGAAAAATTATAAGACTTATTTTCCCGCAAATAACTGAAGATCACAGAAAAAATTTAGTAAAGGATATAGCTAAAATGGCAGAAGAATCTAAAGTTGCTATAAGATCGATAAGGAGGGATTCTATTGATAAATTAAAAAAGATGAAAAAGGATTCTTTGATTACAGAAGATGACCTTTCTCAGGCAGAAAAAAGAGTTCAAGATTTAACAGATAAATTCTGCGTACAAATAGATGAATTGTCGAGTAAAAAGCAAAAAGAGATTATGGAAATTTAGATCTATTTTTATTGGAGCTTTTTTATGTTTAAGTTTAAAAAAAAATATGATATTTCCAGTTTAAATCTACCAAAACACGTAGGAATAATAATGGATGGCAATGGACGGTGGGCAAAAAAAAGAGGTCTTGTAAGGTCGATGGGTCACAGAGAGGGTGCTAAGACATTTAGAAAAATAGCTCGTTACTGTAGCAATATAGGGATAAAATATTTAACGGTTTATGCTTTCTCTACCGAAAACTGGAAACGCCCTACCGATGAAGTAAATTATTTAATGAAATTGTTTGAACGGTACCTTAAAGAAGCATTGGAGGACTTTAAAGAGGAAAACAACAGAGTGCTTTTTTTGGGAGATAAAAGTGGTTTCTCTGAAAATTTGCAGAATCTTATAAAAGAAGTTGAGGAATCATCTAAGTACTGTACAGGAATGACTTTAAACATCGCGATGAACTACGGTGGCAGAGATGAAATAGTTAAAGCGTGCAAAAGTATAGCACTTAAAGTTAAAAATTCAGAACTTTCTCTTGACAATATAGATGAGGAAGTATTGTCAAACGAGATGTACACGAAAGGCCAAGATGACCCTGATCTGATAATAAGACCAAGTGGAGAATATAGGCTATCTAATTTTTTAACTTGGCAGTCGGCGTATTCGGAGCTGGTTTTTATGGATATACTATGGCCTGACTTTACAGAAAAAGATTTAGATAGAGCAATCTTGGAATATAATAGCAGAAATAGACGTTTTGGAGGTGTATAAGTATGGTAAAAAGAACAATATCCGGCGTTATAGGTGCTGCTTTAATTCTAGCCATCCTTTTCTTTAACCAAAATGTCCCAATGATAATAAATTTATTTATCTCACTCGTCTGTATATTGACTACATATGAGATATATTTCGCTATGAGAATAAACAAAGTTTTTGAAATATTAATACCTAGCTTGCTTTTTTCGGCGATACTTCCTGTTTTTGGATTCGGAATGATTTGGAAGATATCGCTATATGCTTATACTTTAATTATATTTTTTGCTATGGTAATATCGCGAAAGACCATAAGTGTAAAAGATGCTGCAGTCGCATACAGTATGACGTTGCTAATCTCTCTATCGCTCAGCACGATTATTGAGCTTAGGAATTGGTCGGGCATATACAGCAACTTCTACGTACTATTGACTTTAGCTATACCTTGGGGGTCTGATACAGGTGCGTACTTCTGTGGTAAAATTTTTGGAAAAAGAAAATTGTGCCCGGACGTTAGCCCCAAAAAAACTGTAGAGGGTGCAGTTGGAGGAATAATATCTTCTTTATTTTTAAATTACACTATATGTATAATCTTTGAAAACTGGCTGTTTAAGCCTAAAGCTGCTGTGAACTACTTCACAGTAACTATAATTGTGCTTATAGGTGCAGGCATTTCTATAGTGGGAGACTTGTGCTTTTCTATGGTGAAAAGAAGTTATAGTGTCAAGGATTTTGGAAAAGCTATACCAGGCCATGGCGGCTTTCTTGATAGATTCGACAGTGTTATTTTCGTAGCACCATTTGTATATTATGTGTCCATGCACTTGGAACTGGTGAAGTTAATTTAAGGGAATGGGGATTGTATTTGAGAAAAAGCATATCTTTGAAATTGATTCCGTTGCA
>CASEZK010000058.1 GCA_949292425.1 uncultured Oscillospiraceae bacterium | reverse complement strand
CTGCTACTATAATGTTGCTCCTATTAATACGAATGCTATTGCCGTTAATATTGCTCCTACTGCTTTCCCTTCATCTGTTTCAGGAAGCATTCGCTCACTTGTACTTGTGCTATCTACTGACAGTTTTCTTAGGCAACTTGGTATCAATTTTTTCAATGAATCTGGTAACGCATCTTCAAAAATCTTCAAACCTGCTACTGCCGTTCCCACTATCGCTACAGTTCCTGCAGTTACACATCCAGCAATTTTTCCTACTTTAATTGCCGTCGCTTTACCAAACTTACCTTGTTCGCTGCGGTCTTGTTTTTGAACATAAGTCCCTACACCATTCGCCGACTTATCTGCAAAGCATGTTGAACTTACCAATGGTGTTGCTAGCATTACTAGTGATAAAATTGTTGAAATTACTTTTTTCATTTATACTTATCTCCTTAAATTTATTTTATATCTATGGTATATACCAAATGAATAGATATTTGCCAATACTTTGTCGAATATTTTTATAATTTCCAAAAGATACGCTAATATAGCGTAAGCACCACATGCTATAACCTTCTGCATTTTAGAATTTTTGTATACTCGATATGTTGTCATTAATAAGTCCTTCACGACCAATCAATGAAGCATATTTAAGTTTGATGGATTTGAATGAAAATATAAATTTTTCACTTTAATGTAATCCATTTCGAATATAATGAAAAGCATATTGTTGAGCGATTCCTGCATATTCTCCAAAATCTTCACGAGTTAAACTCGGAAAAAATTCTTTCATCGCTCTGCTCATCCAAGTATCGACCGGGAAAGCTTTTAGCATATGTAAACCGTAAAGCAATGCACAATCAGCAACTTTAGGGCCCACTCCTTTTATTTTCATTAGTTCTGCTCGGGCTTCGATTATGGGCATTTTTTTTATACCACCAAAGCTTATTTCGTTAGAAGATACTTTTTTTGCAGCATCCAGTATGTATTTTGCTCTAAAGCCACTTTTAATGCAAAAAAGGTCATCTTCAGCTAAGTCGGCAATTACCTCGGCTTTGGGAAATGTAAAATTATTTTCCTTTATTCTCTTTCCAAAGTTAGCGCAAAGCCTTTCTACTATTCCTTTTATGCGTGGTATGTTATTATTTTGCGAGATGATAAAAGAACATAGTGCTTCCCATGGCTCTTGTTGTAAGATTCTTATCCCTGGTGCAAATTCACTAGCTTTTTTTAAAATTGGGTGTAATTTAGAAATCTGTTTTTTAGGTATATCGTAATTAAGCCCTAAGTCAAAATAATTAAACCAAATTTCCTTAAACTCTTTTTCCGAAACGTTTTTTAAAATAATGTCATTTTCATTTTTTATTATTTCCAAAACTTTACCTTTTGCTACACCTATAAAATCGTTTTCTGATTGTTCATTCCATCTAAAACATTGTCCACAGTTAAAAGTTTCGTTTAAGTCAAAATTTTTGACATTAGTTAAAATGATATCGTTATTTAATATTTTATATTCCAAAATGCCTCTTCCTTTCTTATTTTGTTATAACGCAAAAGCGGGTTATTTTCAAACTTCTAACGTATATCAATTAAAATTCTCACAAAAAATATAAAAAATATATTGACTTGCAAATATTTTTATGATAATATGTTAATATTAATTTAAAAGGAGGAATTTATTATGTCTAATAAAGAAAAGAAAACCAAAAGCGAGATAAATATGGAGGAATTAGAGCAAGCCTCAGGCGGTAAGGTAAGTACTTCTGGAACTTGGTTCTGGAAAAAATCAACAGTTACGGATGACCGTGATGGAGCAGTTGTAGCAACATTTAAAGGCAACGACGCTAACAAAAAAGCTGCAGATTTAGATAGGCGTTTAAACTATGATAAGAGAGGATAACGATTTATTCTTATAGGTATAAGTTGACGCCTGCGTGTGGCTTAAGTGACGAGGACGGTGATGCTTAATGTCTAGAGACAATATAATCAAATTTTACAAATTGGTTGATGAAAATCCAAAGTTAAAGAAAAAAATGCAGAAAATTGAGAGTAAGAAATCTGGAAAAGACGTTTTAGATAAAATTGTTGCTCTTGCGGGTAAAATAAACATATATTTTACTGAGGACGAAATTAATGACTACTTTTTGGAAAAAGATAACCAAATGGACAAAAGTGAAAGCCAGAAAGTAAGTGGAGGAAAAAAGAATTTTACTAAAGGGGAAATAGCTGCTGCAAAGGTTACAAGAAAAGCTATTGTAAATTCAGCTACGCGATTGGCAGAAACAAATTATTCAGAAACTTATAAATAAGTAGTATTTAAAGATATAAATCTAATGTACAACAATGAACGACACGAAATAGTGTATGTTTGTTGTTGTATTAATTTTTAAAATGTGCACCGCGGTATCTCTCTTTAGACTTGCTTTTTTTGATTTCAGGTTTGTTTGGTTTTTTCTTTGAAAGAAGATATATGAAAATTGCCATACCGGATACACAAGCACATATAAGTACTATACCTAATATTTTTACAAATTCTAAGTCGTCAAACATTCCGGAATTAGAGTTTTCTTTTTGAATAGAATCGAAATTGTCAGTGGAATTGTTGCTTTTTTCATCAATAACTAATTTTAAATTATTTTTTTCGTTGGAGCCGCTTTTGCTGTCGACTTTTTCTTTTGAAGAATCTTTATCGCTATTGGTTTCTTTAGATTCTTTTTCATTTTTGGCGCTTTCCTTGACAGGCGGCTTAGTTTCAGAACTATTTTTCATTTTTTGAGTTTTTGTGCTTTCTTTATTTTGAGATACTTTGCTAGATTTAGTAGGTTTGCTTTGACTAGCCACTGTGGTGGCGAAAGTTGCTTTTACAGTCTGATTTTTATCAGGCTGTTTTTTCGACTCATTTTTAGGCTTATTAAAGTTTTTGTCGGTGCTTTGCGTGACGCTTTTAACATTTTTTGACTCTGGTGCTTTACTTTTAGTAGCGGCAAATGCAAAGGAAGATGGCAAAAACATGAATGCTACGAAACTTGAAAGTAATATTGAAATTTTAAAAATTTTTTTCATTTAATGGTCCCCCGTAATTAAATTTTAAATGTTTTTATAATACCATATTATTTCAAAAAAAGCCAATTTAAAAAGGGAAAAATGTATTTATAAAAAAATAAAAACAAAAGTTTCATGTGTTAAAGCAAAAATTCTAGTTTTTTTATCTTATGTTGAAATTGAAAAATGGGAGGTAGGAAATGAAAAGTGATCTAAAAAAATTAACAGCAAAAGAAAAACAGTTCTGTTTTTTCTATGTAAACACAGGAAATATAGAAGAATCGGCCTTAAAAGCTGGATATGGAGAAAAATCTAAAAAATATGGCAGCAAACTTATTTGCAGAAAGGAAATAAACCAGGAAATAGAAAATTTGTATGAACAGAAGAAGAAAAATCTTCTATATATGGCTTGCAGTGGTTACGAACGGTTGGCATTTGGAAGCATAGTGGACGCAATTAAATTAGTCTATTCTGGAAATTTTAACTTGAACGAAATAAATGAATTGGATTTATTTAATATATCGGAAATAAAAAAACTTAAAGATGGTGCAATGGAAATAAAATTTTTCGACCGGATAAAGGCTTTAGAAAAATTGCAACAAATGAATTTTTCTTCTCAAAAACAAGCTTTGACTTTTTATGACGCTATAGAAAAAGGCACAACTGTATTTAATGGCTCCTGCGAAGAATGAAAGGAAGAATTTCTTGGAAGTAAAAGAATTTTCAAAGAAACAAATTGAAGCTTTAACATGGTGGCATGACAAAAGCCCATATAAAACCTGCGACGCTATAATTTGTGACGGTGCAATACGCAGCGGAAAAACTCTCTGTATGGGCATTTCTTTTATATCTTGGGCTTTTTATAAGTTTGATAATGCAAGCTTTGCAATATGTGGTAAAACTATACGCTCTGTAAAGCGTAATTTTATAGATCCGACAATTCCGCTCTTGGGCAATTTAGGATTTGAATGCAAGTTAAAATTATCTGAAAATACCTTAGAAATATCGAGCTGCTCTAAAAGAAACAAATTTTACTTATTCGGCGGTAAAGATGAATCTTCAGCAGCTTTGATACAGGGTATGACGTTATCCGGTGTGTTGTTCGATGAAGTAGCATTAATGCCAAAATCCTTTGTAGAACAGGCACTTGCACGCTGTTCAAGAGAAAATTCTAAGTTCTGGTTTAACTGTAACCCAGAGTACCCACAGCATTGGTTTTATCAGGAATGGATAATGCAAAACCAGAAAAAAATGCTCTATACATTCATTTTACAATGAGTGACAACCCGTCTATATCGGAGAAAATTAGGCGGAGATATGAAAATCTTTACAGCGGAACTTTTTATGAAAGGTTTATAGAGGGTAAGTGGGTGGTAGCGCATGGTGTTGTGTACCCTGAAACGTCAAATGCAGAGATGTTCTGCAAAAAGCCCGACTTGCAGTTTGAAAAGTATTTTGTTTCTTGTGATTATGGTACAGTGAATCCGGCATCGTTTGGCTTATGGGGAAAATATAATGATGAGTTTTATAGGTTAAATGAGTATTATTACGATTCGAGAAAATATGGACTCCAGCGCACAGATGAAGAACATTATAAAGCGCTTTGTAGTTTAGTTGGAGACCTAGAAATAGAAACAATTACGGTGGATCCTTCAGCGGCTAGTTTTATTACTTTGATAAAAAGGTATGGAAAATACAAAGTGGTTCCGGCAAAAAACAATGTGGTTGACGGCATACGACAAGTATCTACGGCTTTAAAAAACAAAAAAATCCACATCTGCCAAAATTGCAAAGATTCCATAAGGGAGTTTGGCCTGTATCGATGGGAGGATTCCGTCAGCAAGGATGTTCCTGTGAAAGAAAATGACCATGCTATGGATGACATAAGGTATTTCGTGACTACCCTCATGGAGCGAGATGAAGATGATACTTTTTTTGTGCTTTCAGCCAACCGCACTTGAAAAATAACAAGATTATAAAGGAGTGATTATGGCGTTGTCTATATTTAGAAAAAAGTCAGCAAATCAAAGTTTACCCGTTCAAACAGTAAATTCCAATTGGAATATGAATCCATTCAGAGAGATGAAAAGGTATGTACCGGGTATCAGCAGTAATGAGATGAGACTATATTCTCTTTTGAGGGAATCCGTGCCGATAATAGATGCTGCGATAAATAAAACAGTGCGGCTTGTGGGAGGCTTTAGGGTAAGTTGTGAAAATCCCGAAGTAGAAAAAAGATTAAATAAATTTTTGTCAAATGTAAAGGTAAACTCATCGTCATGTGGGGCTGAATCGTTTATGGCAATATATTTAGACCAACTTTTGACGTTTGGGACAGCCGTGGGAGAAATGGTACCCGACGCAAACGGCGACACGCTATCGGCGCTATATAATGCAAATTTGAACGATGCAGCCTTAACTTTGGGAGAGAACCCATTGGACCTTAAAATATGTAGAAAAGAAAAAAATAGATTATACCCATTGGAGTACCCGGAACTTGTCATAGTATCGTCCTTAAACGCCGAACCTGGCAATGCTTATGGGACGTCCATATTGAAAGGTCTACCTTTCGTAAGTGGCATATTGCTTACGATTTATAACACTTTAGGGGTGAACTGGGAAAGAGTTGGGAACTTAAGGTTTGCAGTAACTTATAAGCCGGGACCTGATGCAGGTGAGAAAGCTTATGCAAAGGAAAGGGCGATACAAGTAGCGAGCGAGTGGCAGAAAACCATGAGCTCTAGCAGCCCTCTTAGCGACTTTATAGCAGTTGGGGACGTAGATATAAAGGTAATAGGAGCAGACAACCAGATTTTAGACAGCCAGATACCTGTAAGGCAAATGCTGGAACAAATAGTTGCAAAACTGTCTATACCGCCTTTTCTCTTAGGGTTATCTTGGTCAACTACTGAAAAAATGTCAACTCAACAGGCTGATATTCTTACAAGTGAACTCGAGTATTATCGTAGGATATTAAACCCAGTCATTTCGCGTATATGCAATATGTGGCTGAAACTTAATGGCTATTTTGCAGAATTTGATATCATTTGGGACAACATAAATCTTCAAGATGAAGTTGAACTTGCAAATGCACGTTTAACAATGGCTAAGGCTGTTGAAATTGAAAAGAGATTGGAGACGAGCAGATGAAAGACGGATATATAGTTAAGAATTTCAATGACGTGGAGGTGAGTAAGGAAGACTTGGAGTTTATAAATAAACTTGCTAGGCGCCCACTTAAGTCGGATGAAGTTTATGTTTTTTCTTTAATACTATGCGACAACGAAATTGACAGAGAATACGAAAGGTTTACAGAAAGTGCCCTGCAAAAGCTTTCAGAACTTTTTGTGGGAAAAACGGGGATACTGGACCATGAAATGAAAAGCAGTAACCAGAAAGCAAGAATTTTCTCATGCGAAGTGGAAGAAGTGAAGGGTAAGAAAAACTCTTTGGGAGAGCCGTATTTTAGGCTAAAGGCCAAGGCCTACATGCCAAGAACCGAGCAAAACGATAATTTTATTTTGGAGATAGACTCCGGCATAAAGAAGGAAATAAGCGTAGGGTGCGCTGTTAGCGAGATTTTGTGTTCTATATGTGGAAAAAACACAAGACTATCAAGTTGCGACCATGTAAAAGGCAAAAAGTATGGGGAAAGAGTTTGCCACTATATTTTAGATAACCCAATAGATGCCTATGAATGGTCGTTTGTAGCGGTTCCTGCACAAAAAGAAGCGGGTATTGTAAAAAGTTTTTCACTCAATGAGAAAGGGGGTGTAAGAAATTTGGACGAAATCATCAAAAGTTTGAACTCTGGCAAAAATTTTAACATTTCGGGTAATCAAGCAAAACAGTTGGCTGATTTTATAGAAAATTTAAAGGTTGAAGCTCAAGATGGAAAAAGTTACAAAGAAGAAATGAGAAAGGAAGTCATAAAGCTTTGTCTACTGGCACAACCGAATATACATGGCGAAATAATAGATAGCGTGACTAAAAAAATGACTTTGGAAGAATTAAAGGAATTTCAACGTGCATTCAAAATGAAAGTTGATGAGATTTTGCCGTTAAGGCCACAGCTTTCGTCATCAAGGAATACTGTGAAAAATAAAAAAACTCTGAAAAACACAGAGTTTAAAATTTAATTAAAAATATTTAAAAATTTGGAGGAATGAAAATGGCATTTTATGATTCTTTAAAATTAGAAAAAGGTATGTATAATGTAAATTTCACAAAGGCGCTGGAATCTCTAGATCCATCTGAAAATTATGAAGGCACGGAACTAGCGGGACTGGATGCTTATGAGCGTCAACTGAAAAGGTTTGATATTAAAGTAAATGGAGGAAATTCAGATAGAATTGAAAAGTTTTTTGAAACTACAGACTCAGCAGTTTTATTTCCGGAATACATAAAAAGAGCAGTTGAACAAGGTATGGTTAACGCTAGCATATTGCCATCCATTGTAGCAACTGTTGCGAAAATAGATGGAACAGATTATAGGGCTATTTCGTTAACCACAGACGAAGAAAGCGGCAATGTAGTAAATGAAGGCAGTGCCATACCAGAAACAGTTATAGCAAACCAATCAGCGCTAGTGAGCATGAAAAAAAGAGGTAGAGTAATTTCATCTTCTTATGAAGCGCTAAGATTTAACAGGTTAGATTTATTTGCAGTTACATTAAGACAAATCGGTACCGAAATAGCAAAAGCTCAACTTGGAGATGCTGTTTCTGTATTAGTTAATGGAGATGGAAACTCAAATGCTGCTGCAAAAGTAAATATAGTATCGGAAAGCGGCATAAGTTATGATGATTTGCTGGCGCTTTGGGCAGGTCTTGCACCATATGAATTAAATACCATTTTAGCTAATACCGCAACTATGCAGACTATTTTAGCAATGACCGAAATGAAAGACGCTGCAGCGGGGCTAGATTTCCAAGGTACTGGAAAAATGATAACGCCTTTAGGTGCAAACTTGCTAAGAGCTGACACTGTAGCTGATAAAACTTTGATAGGAATAGATAAAAATTGTTCTTTGGAGATGGTGCAAGCAGGAGACATAATAGTTGACTATGACAGATTGATAGATAAACAGTTGGAAAGAACTACAATTAGCAGTATAGTAGGGTTTGGAAAAATATTTAAATCAGCTGCAAAAGTTTTAGAGTACAAGTAATTCTTAATTAAACTGAAAAGGAAGTGGGCTTTCTTGGAAAATGAAGATGTGTTAAAGAGATTTTCAATTATTTCAGGGTTAACTTTGCTTGAAGCAGCAGATTTTGAAGAAATAGTTAAATGGGCTTGCAGTGAGATAAAAAGAAAAATAAGGAAGAACATAGACGAGCAGTCTGAAAGCGCGCGGCTAAATGCCGCAGCTGCTGCTCTAGCTTTTTATAAGTATACTTTATATAAGTCATCTAGAGACGAAGCAGACTCCTTTTCTGCAGGTGATGTGTCAATAAAATGCAGTGGGAAAAATATTTTAGACAGAGCATATAAAATATTTGAACAGGAAAAAGCAAATGCTTCAGACTTGCTTATCGATGATGAGTTTTTATTTAGTAGAACGGTTTGTTATTAATCTATCGTGATTGAGAAGTAGAGAGGTGACAAAACGCTTTTTATGAGTGTGAATTTTATGATATATGAAAGTATAGGCAATATGATTGATAAACTTGGGAGAGCTGTGAAGGTTATATCTCCTGAAAAAACTACTCAAATCGGCAAGGCTTTTATTCAGCCATTTAGGCATAAAGATTTTAGTTTTACGGGAGGAAAATGCACAGATATAGGGGCTTTAGATGGTTCGTCGTTTTTATATATAGGCAAAAATAATATAAGATTGGACTTGTATCCTTTTAACACAGTGGTGGAAACTTCTGAAGAAAGCTATGTTGTTAAGAGGGCTCAGAAGGTATACTTAGGAGATGACATCGTTTATATATGGGCTATAGTGCAGCTATATAAAGAGGAGGATGAGAGTTGATGGAATCATTTTTGGAGATACCAGAATCTATAAAGGCATATTTGGCAGCTGATGAAGGCCTTGGAAATGTCAAGTTTGTAAGTTCTTCACTAAATGAAAAAGTTCCTAACCCAATCATTAAAACATATGTTACTATAGGAATAAATCAAATAGAAATATCGCCTGGAGCTTTTTCCGGGTATGTGGGCCTGAATGATAATGCTGAAGTTTATGGTGACCTTGCTGATATAAGCGTTGGGATGAAAATTTATTGTCCTAAAGCAGAAGATGGCGGAAATTGCTATAAAGTTTTTTCAAAAATATATTCATCACTTTTAAGTAAAGATACAGAGTACAATATTCAGTCGGTCGAGTGTGGAAAGGTTGAATATAACACAGAAATCTTTTCTTTTTCTTTAAAATGTGAACTGAAGGTTTCTCTATTAGTTGGACACAAAGAGCCTATGCAGCAAGATTAAATTTGAGGGGAATTTAATGATCAGTGTAAATGTAAAAAAAGGTGACGATATTTATATAGAAATTAACGGAAAAAAACTAGCAAATGTCCAGAGTTATAAAGTGACTGAAAGTAATAAACAAATTTATATAGAATCATTTTTAGAATTTGAGCCTGTAGAGGTTATCCCGGGGAAAAGGGAGTACAAAATTGAAATTTCTAAGGTTTGTTTAAATGAAGAATCACTTAATGACAAGATTGACTTTCACAATATAAGCAATTTTGATTTAGTAATAAATAAGTCAAAGACTAAAGTGAAATATTCAGGCTGTGAATGGACTCAGATTTCGGAAAGTGACAATCTTGGAAAAAGTGCTATAGAAAAAGCTGAGATTTTAGCTGTTAGAAGGCTGGAACTTTGAATTAACAACTTTAAAAATTTAAGAAATGATTACAAGGCGGTATTTATATGAATTATTGCACTATGCAATATAAAAATTACATATGGACACATAACCCCAAAAACATTGAGATTTTGAGTAACAGAGACGTAAAAGAAAATACACTCCCGTATTTTGGGAGTGTATTTCAGGATTATGGCAGAAAAAAACGCATAATTAAAGGCATAGGTGAATTTTTTGGAATTGACTGTTTAAGCCAGTACGATACTCTTTTTAGCCTGTTTAAAGAAAGAGGAGAAGGCTTTTTATTTTTGCCACAAATCCCTCCATTTTTAGCTATATTTAAGTCACTGTCTTTAGTAGGAGAAACCACGCCAAACGTAGTGAGATATTCATTTGAATTTTGGGAATGTACAAATCAAAAAACTAAAAACACAAGCTTGTTTGATTACCATACAGTTTCAGAAAACGAGACTCTATGGGATATATCGTATTTATATAACGTGAAAATAGAGAATTTACTTAACTTAAATAAAAATATAAAAAATCCTAATGACTTAGCAACAGGTGAGAAGGTGAGACTGCTTTGAAGTATATGGCACTCACTGTAAATAATGAGCTACTTGAGCTAAAAAATGCATTTAAAGTTCAAATGAGTAAGTCATTAAATGCTCCAGCAGCTGACCTAGAGGCAAGTTTTTTGTTTAACGAAAAAATAGATGAAATAAAAAGCATTGAAGTTTATAAAGATAATAAAATGATATTTGACGGCATTGTAGATATGCAGAGCTTAGAACTAGACGATAATGGTTCACTTTTTACTATAATAGCGAGGAGCAAAGCAGCGATACTGTTAGATAACGAAGCTCTCCCTCAAATATATTATCGTCCGTCGCTGTTTACGATATTTAATAGGCATGTAAAGCCGTATGGATTCAAAAGTTTTATTGGAGACGATAAAGCTTTTTCAAATGAGTTTGTGATTTCAAAAGGAATGAGTGAATGGGAAGTTGTTGAGAGTTTTTGTTGGGATTATTTGAAAACTTATCCTAGAATCACTTTAGATAGAACACTTAATGCAAGCAGTTCTTTAAAAGAAAACTCAAAGGAAATTATTTTTTCAAACATTCAAGATAATGCAATACGTTATAGTTCAATTGTCCAAAGTAACAAGCGCTGTAAAGTTTACTCTGATGTTATTGTAAAAGGAACAAACGAGTTGAATTATAAGCTTAAAATTGAAAATGAGGATGGAAAAAATAGAGGCATAAAACGGTTGAGATACTTAAATGTGAGTGATAGTTTCAAAACACCGGCATCATATGCAGATTTGCTTATAAGTAACGGCAACAGTGAATCTTTTGAAGTGGCTGTATCTTGTCCAGGCAACATTTTAGTGGATGTGGGTGACGTTACTAATGTAAATGATTATACGTTAGGAGAAGTCAAAAACTTGAAAGTTGTAAAGACAAAGTATATTTTAAATGAGCATGGTGAAAGGACAGATATTGTGTTGCAAAGGAGTGGAATTTGATGCGGATGTCAAATGAAATAGTTTCTGGAAATGAAAAAAATTCTAAGCCATTTTTTGCGAAGGTAACCAGTGCTAGTGTTTCAAATGTCACTATTCAGGCTGATAGGGAATGCAGAAACTTAAAAATGCAATTTCCGTTTGGAATAATGTCCATACCCACGGTTGGGTCTAAGGTTGTAATTATTCCGACTGAAAATGAATGTGTGTTATCTGGAACGGTAAATCTACAGGAAAACTTAGAGCCCGGTGAACTCATGCTATATTCTTCGGGAGGAGCAAATATTATTTTGAAGAATAATGGCAAGGTTCTTATAAACGGGAATGAATATTAAAGGGGAGAGACATTTGGATACAGCCATATATGATGGAGATTTTTGCTTAAATGACAGAGGAAAAATAAAAAACATATTTGGAATAGATGAAATATTACAGAAAATTTATATTATGCTGAAAGTAAAAAAAGGCAGTTTTGCTTATGATAGAAACTTAGGAAGCGAACTATATAACATAAAAAACATCAACGAGCATATAAACGATAAAGTTAAAGCTTTGGTACAACAAGCACTTTGTGATATGAAAGAAGATATTTCAGTAAAAAATGTGGAAGTAACAAAACAAGAGGACAAAGAAAACTTAAGGCTGAAAATTACTGTAATAGTGATGGGTCGAGAGAAAGATGTGGTGATGGAAATATAATGGAAAACTATGAAGATACTCTATTAAGAATGCAAAGAAAGTTTACAGAACTTACGGGTTTTGACGCTGATGAAGCGTCAGATATAGGCATAAGACTGAAAGTATTAGCCGGTGAAATTTTTTCTTTAAATACAAATATAGAATGGCTTAAAAATCAAATGTTTGTAAAGACAGCTTCAGGCAAATATTTGGACTACCACGCTGAGCAGAGAGGAATAGCCAGAAAGTTGGCAGTTTCTTCAAGCGGAACGCTGACTTTTTCTGTTGGAACAGCTTTAAGCTACAATGTAGATATACCGCTTGGGACGGTGTGCAGCTTATCTAGTTCAGATGGTACAAGGTATGTGACTATAGAAGATGCAACATTAAAAGCTGGAGACTTATCGGTCGTTGTAATGGTACAAGGTATGTGACTATAGAAGATGCAACATTAAAAGCTGGAGACTTATCGAATGCAAAATCTGAGCTTGGAGGAAAAAATACAAACACAGCACAGAACACTGTAGAAGTTATGATCACACCGCCTGTTGGCATAGACTCCGTCACAAATGCAACAGCCTTTACCGGAGGGTATGATGCTGAAAGTGATGAAGAGCTGCGTTTAAGGGTGATTGAAAGTTATAAAAATATTCCAAATGGCACCAATATTGCTTTTTATAAAAATGAAGTTTTAAAATACGACGGTGTTTATTCAGCTAGCGTAATTCCTTTGGCTAGAGGTAATGGTACTGTTGACATTTATGTAGCGGGTAAGGGTGTAAAATTAGACTCAAATTTAATCGCTGCAGTGCAAGACAACATAAGCAAATTGAGGGAGATAAATGTAGATGTAAAAGTAAAATCTCCAGACCTTGTGAAAGTAGATGTGCTGCTTAACCTCACTGTGAAAGCAGGATATGTTTTCAGTGAAGTAAAAGAAGAGTGTGCAGAAGCAATAAATAAATTTTTCTCTGAGCTTTATATAGGTGAGCAAGTTATATTTGCAGCTATAGGCCAAAAAATATTTGAAGTTGATGGTGTAAAAAATTATTCATTTAAATCGAATCTAGATTTTGATAAAGTTGTAGAAAAAAATGAACTTGCGATACCTGGGACAATATCAATAACGGAAGGTTAAAAAAATGAATGTACTTGATTCTATGAAAGGAAAATTAGAACCACTGGGGATTTACAATTTAGAAAATGACAGTTTAGTTTGTAAAGAGTTACAAACTTATGCTGAGTCTTTAAAATTAGTGAAAGATAGTATTGATGAACTTGAAAAAGAGTACTTTATAAATACGGCAGAAAGCTATGGGCTAACTTTAAGAGAGAAGATGTATACTTCGGCAAAATCTGACTTGGATGTAGGGAAAAGACGTGACATGCTTAAATATAGATATTCTATAACTTCAAATGATTTCAATAAAGAAGATATAAAGAAAGCGCTTTTGGCCATAGGCATAAAGTGTGAAGTTATAGAATATCCGAATGAAAATAGTATCTACATCAACTGTCTTGAAAATATAGACACGACAATTTCAGAAAACGACTTAAAAATTTTAGCGAATGAGTTTTTGCCTGCACATCTCAGCTACGAAATAGACTTTAGACCACTTAAATGGAGTGAGATAGAAAGCAGAAATTTAAGTTTTCAAGATATGGATGATAAAGATATGACTTGGTCACAAATAGACGCATTTCAGAACAGTTGATAAGGGAGGATAAGTTATGCCAACTGAAAACAAAACTACAAATTTAAGCTTAAATAGCTGGCTTGCCACCGACAAGCCCAAAAGAGAAGATTTCGTAAATGATAATAATATAATTGACACGGTGTTGGGAACTCATATAGCGGACACTAGCTTACATATTACGGAAGATTTTGTAGAGTCGATTTCAAATTCAGCGGTTATTGGAACTTTAGCTGGAGACGGAGAAAGTCACTGTGTACATACTTTGCCAATAACACCAAAATTTGTTATAGTGTTTTTAAAAAGTCAGCCACCAACCAAATATGATGCTAGCAATAACTACACTTTGTGCAATTACGCTATAGCGTGCTCCGGGTATGGGAATTCTAAAGGAATATCATTAAGTGAAAATAAGTTAACACTTAATCAATCGACTTCCACTCCAGTAGACAAAGTTTTTATAAATTTGAACCTTAAATACGGCCAATACGTTTACATTGCGTTCAAATAAACTAAGAGTAAAAGCTCCTATAGTTTTTTAGCTATAGGGCTTTTTTATTGTTTGGATTTTTCTACTTGACTCTATTTTATCGAATTATTTATAATAAAAAATGCTATGTTTTATGAGGTGTTTATTTATGAAAAAATTTTTTATTCTAACTTTAATAAGTTTATTTAGCATTTTTATCCACTCACAATATTCACATGCCAATAAAAATACAGAAAATTTATCGCTTTCTGTAGGGCAATCTATGTGGCTCAATAAACCTGAGGGCACTGGCGATGATTTTATATGGGTATGCAACAACAATAATTTACTAGTTGAAGAAGACAACATTATTTTGGCAAAAGAAGCTGGACAAGCTATGCTGCAATTAAAAAACGATAATCAAACTTTACTTCAATATACATTTACTATAAAAGATGCCGAAACTGTACGGTTTGCGTATGCTGATAACTGCCGCCCTGAAGTGGGAAAATCTATAAACTTTTTCGCTATTACAGATTTATCTGCAAATAACGTTCGATTCTCGTTTGACGGTAAAAGCGTGGAAAGCAAGAGCAAAAATGTGGATAACAACGTAATTGTTTGGCAAAGCAACACTCTTGTAAGTGCTAACAAATCTTTTACTGTAACCATTGATTATTTTAAGGATGGCTCTTGGGTTAAATCCGGCAAAACAATACATATTTTAGGCACTTCCAGTAGTGAGTCATCTCTCTGCGAAAGATGTATAAGCTCACAGTGTGTTGACTTTATAGCAAAGTATGAAGGTTTTCTTGCCTCTCTAAGAAAATTCGACCCTTTATCTAGATTCAAAGTCCGAGATATAGGTCATGGTCATGTGGTACCACCTTTAGAGCCGTTTTATAATAATATAACTGTGTCTGAAGCTAAAGCCTTGCTTTTTGAAACATTAAATAAAGGCTATTATGCAAAGAAGGTTAATGAGTTCTTAATTAGTAACCAAATTAAATTTAACCAAAACCAATTTGATGCACTTGTGAGCTTTTGTTATAATTTGGGAGCAAAATGGATGGAAAACTCAAATTTAAAAGATATTATTTTAGACTGTAAAAATCCTCACAAAGCAAATTTTGCAACTGTCACTTATGAAATAGGCATAAACATTCGAAGTGAGTCCAGCTTGTCTGCTAAAATAATAAAAGCCATTCCATTTAGAGAGGAAGTAGTTGTTTTAAGCAATCAAAAGTATAATGATAATTGGTATCATGTTAAAACTAAATCCGGATTGTCTGGTTTTTGTTTCGATGAAGGATTAAATATAACTTATAAGGAATATGCTCTACCAATAAATTCCCTTGAAAGTATAGATAGAGAAAACTTCACAAATACCGTATTAAAATATCACCATGGAAACTATAAATGTTTGCGAGGACTCCTTTCCAGACGCATTGATGAAGTAGAAATGTTTTTCTTCGGTGACTATAAAAAGGACGGAAACATTAACAAATTGAAACTCCCTATTCCTGAATGCATAAAAGAAAGCCTAGTTATATAATAAAATTCAACGGCCAAGTCTGTTGGGGTATTTATGGACATATACTTGTATTACTAGCAATGCCTCATTCGGTTTGACAAGGTCTGTTTGCATAAACTTGTTATTAGCAGCCCGTAAATTTAACTTATCATAATTTCCCCATGAAACTAGTTTTTTCATTTGCTTTAAAAATACTTTTTTACCTTACAAAAATATGTTATGTTGTCATTTGCTTTATAACACATTTTTCGTGCTTACTATCATACGGTGTTACCTTAAGTTGAAACTCAGACGGTTCTTGATCGAACAAAACCTAAAGTTAATGCTGAAATTGCTTTTGGCTTATTGGCGTGCAATATACGCAATTAGCAAGTATTAAAAAATACATTAAAAAATCATAGTGAATCTAAGAATTTGGCACATCTATTTTCGGTGGTGTCACAGTACAGTTGATACAATAATATGTCTGCCAAAAAAGAACAAAATGATAAAGGTCCCAAAAGGGGATTTTTTCTGCGGCCCATGAGCAAATAAAATTCTGCCTCAAGACTAAGTGACTCTATAAATTTTTAGTCTTCTATAACATCGTGAAGGTTTCCATTTTTTAAGGCGAATTTCAGATACAAAAGCCGCGTGTATTTTGTTGTTAGCCACCTTTGAACGGTCTATGCTCTGTTACTCACATTCATTCAAAACACATTCTTTTTTACAAAAACTCTATACAGTTTGATATATTTTGCTTTTCAAAGTTTAGCAGTCGTTCGCCTAGAGATAAAATATCACTATCAACTACGTTTTTATATTGCCGTATTTTCCTTACCATCTGAATCACTCCCATGGTGCTGCCCTTTATTAGCATTTCGGATATGTGCGATGGCGTTTTATCCTTCAGAGTTTGTATGCTTATCATCATGTGGGCTTGCCCCTTTTGCATGCCACTTATTTCTTTGGCCGGTTTTGCGTAATTATTTATTTTTTCTTCTGCAACATCAAAGATCTTCTTGTACTCATCGAGCTGTTCGTTCAGCATCTTTATAAAATGTTCATCATTTGCTATTTCTATAATGTGATTTAGCGTTTCTTGACCCATTTGGGCGTTTCATTTCTACATTCGCATTCATATATTTCACTCCTTTTCTTTAGTTTCCCAAATAATCTTAAAATTAAACTGTGTATTTACACATCTTCTCGTTACCATTTTGCATGTGATATTTTTATTTATATTTTTTTGATCTATTCTATAAATTTTTTTGTCAAATAAATATAAGTAAAATTTATCAAAGATTATTTGTTCTGCTAAATACTCGTCGTAATATTTCACTACAACCACACAAGGAAGTGCAACAGCACTATATTCGCCAGGTGATATATTCCCCAATATATAAGCTTTTGCCGATATAAGCTCGTATATGTTTTCATTTCCATTTGTAATAAAAATATCATGATTTACTTCTATTGTTTCGTCTTTACTTTTTTCATTTACAACTATAAAACTTGAATTGCTTTTAAGTTTTTTCCCGTTATATTCATATTCTATCTCTAATTTGTTACTTAAATTCATAAACATTTACTCCTCTTAAATATTAAGGTTTATTTATTAATATTATAAAAATTTGATTAATATAATAAATTAAATTTTGTTTTTAAGGGGAATAAATTATGTCTGAAATTTTTTCAAACTATGCTACTATAAATTACCAAAATTCAAACAACAGCACAAGTACGTATGAAACCGAAACTGATAAATCTTTTATAAAAATATCGGAACCAAGTGTAGTTATTTTAAAAACCTCAAACTCGGCTTTTTTTGCGCCCGGTGATGAAATTGTCTATAACTTAATTATCTCAAACAACTCTCTATCGCCAATATTTAATATTACATTGTCAGATGCAATCTCTCAGTTTATGGCTTACGTTGAAAATAGCATAAAAATAACTTACTCAAACGGAGTAAGTTACAGCTTAAACGATAAAAGTATAAGCGACAATATTTCATTCAATGATAACCGTTCCCAATTTGACCTTAAAATAACGAGTCTTGGGGCAAATGAGACTATAATGGTATCATTTACGTCAAAAGTAAAAAATGATATAAGTGAAATTGATTCCATATCAACCAGCGCTAATTTGTCTTATAGTTTCAATGAACTTAGCAGTTCAAACAAAATAACCATCTGTTCCAACACGCATGTCCTAAATAAAGCTTTCGCTTTAATAAATGCAAGTATTACAGCAGATAAAAGCACTGTGTCAAGCGGTGAGCATCTATCTTATACTATAAATATTAAGAATTCCGGAAATGTAGCAGCTTCAAACGTGCGAATTACAGACAGGTTGCCAAGTAACTTTAAAGTTAAGGATGTCACAACAAAAATAGCTGACCTTCCATATTCTATAAGCTTCAACGTAGACGAAGATAATGTGCTGACTATACCGTCAAAAAACGACGAATGCGGCATTTGCGTACCGGCAAACACTGACGATAACAGCATACTTATAGAAGGCACAATAGTTTAAAAATTGCACTATGTTCTCTTAAGTGCTAAAACTTCCTTAACTTTTTCTATTATATCTTCAGCACGCATGTTGTACTGCTCTTTTAAGTATGGCATTTTCCCAACTTGCCCAAATTTATCATTTACGCCTATCGATTTTACATACACAGGATAGTTTTCAGATAAAACCTCAGTTACAGCCGACCTCAATCCTCCAATTAAATTATGATTTTCAGCCGTAACAACCGCTCCTGTCTTTTTTGCCGATTTTATTATCGCGTCTTTGTCTATAGGTTTAGTCGTGTATATATTTATAATATCCGCATTTATGCCCTGTTCTTTTAAAATTTTATTAGCCATCAAAGTTTCTTGAACCATCAGCCCTGAACAAAAAATAGACACATCTTTGCCGTCTTGTAGTTTAGTTGATTTAAATAAATCAAAATTATCGTTTTCAGAAAATACATCCGTTACTTCTTTTCTTAGAGTTCGAATATAAACAACACCGTAATGGTTCACTATTTGAGGAAGAAGCTTTTTCAGTTGAATACAATCTGTCGGTTCAACTATTACTATTTCTGGTATGCTGCGAAGCACTCCTACATCTTCAAAGCTCATATGTGTGCCACCGTTATATTCTGCACTAATTCCAGGGTCTGTAGCAATTATTTTAACATTTTGTTTTGCATAAGCGCACGAAATAGCAATCTGATCACATATTCTTCTGGAAGCAAAAGCCGTAAATGTTGAAATGAATGGGACAAATCCGTAGCTGCTCATTCCCGCCGCTATGCAGGCCATGTTTTGTTCAGCTATACCTATGTCCATAGCTCTTTTAGGGTATTTATCTTTTAAACCCGATAAGCCATTTGGTTTTGATAAATCTGCATCAATCAGGACTATATTTTCGTTTTTCGCCATCAGGTCATCGAGTGTCTGTGCTAAAACTTTGCGAATCTCCATTAAGCCATTCCTCCTAACTCAGCTAAGCCGCATTTTAACATTTCATCAGATATAGTCATGCTGTGATTGCTCACACCTGCATTTTCTGCAAAACTTACGCCCTTCCCTTTTATTGTATTTAAAATAATCATAGAAGGTTTATCGGTCCTTTTCGCCATACTAATAGCCCTATCTATCTCATCACAGTTGTGACCATCCTTTACTACTATTGTGTTCCAATTAAAAGCCTGCCATTTTTTATTTAACGGCTCAATGTCACATATGTCGCAAACTTTTCCATCAAGTTGTAGCTTATTGTAGTCTGTAAAAGCTATGACATTATTAAGTCTGTGCTGAGAAGCAAACATTGCCGCTTCCCATATTTGCCCCTCCTGAGTTTCTCCATCTCCAATAATCGTATAAATCGTTGCGCCATCTTTTTTAAGCTGTGAAGCCTTCGCTATGCCCATAGCACAAGAAAAACCTTGACCCAAAGAACCGGTAGTCATATCGATTCCAGGGGTTTTGTTCATATCGCAATGACTGGGAAGATTAGTTCCCGGTTTGTTTAAAGTCAATAACCAGCTTTCGTCAAAGAAACCTTCATAGCACAAAACAGAATAAACAGCAGGTCCAGCATGGCCTTTTGAGACAACTAGTCTGTCTCTTCCATATTTTTTAGGATTCTTTGGGTCTACGTTCATGTGCTTTTCATAAAGCACAACTAAAAGCTCTACTATGGACAGAGACCCGCCTATATGCCCGACACCCAACGCACCTATTGTTTTTAAAATAAGTTTCCTAATCTTCATGCACGTTTCATTTAAGTTTTTACGCATAACCTTGCCCCCAAAAAAATGTTAATTATCTACGTATTAAAATGTTCTTCATAAAGCTAGTAGAATTTAAAAAGTTATGAGCTGCCATTTTTTCTTCTTCCGTGCAACCAAGCATTATTTTTATTTCTGAGTCTTTCTTTAAATAATCTACAGTGCACAATATAGCATCTACTTTTTTGCTGCTCATAGAACCGACGAAAATATCTATGCCTTCTCCGTCGCATGCAGTTGTGCCGCTTAAGTAACCATAGTCCAATGGATAAATAGCCTCTTTAAACCTAGGGTGTGCTGTGCTCTTTGGCCTATCTATTATTATTATTTCAGAATTTTTAACCATTTCATCAAGCAGATCCCAGAAGCTTTTATTTGTCTTCATTTCTAAGTTTTTATATTGCTCTTTCATTTTTAAGTATTCTTCTCTTAATATAGAATACAATGTACAACTGCAAAAATGTCCAGTATTATCGGTGTTCGGCTGACGCATTGTGCCCTCATAGCTAAGTCCAGCTTTTTGCATAACTCTACCCGACGCAGGATTATCAACGTCAAATCGAGCTTGTATACGGTTAAAATTTGCTTTGTCGAAAAGGTAAGCTATAACTGCTTTGAAAACTTCTGTCATTATGCCTTTACCCCAAAATTTTCTAGACATGGCATAGCCTATTTCCGCACAACAAGCCTCTTTAAAGAGATGAACTACATCTATGCTGCCAATAGCCTCATTGCTAGCTTTATCTACAATACACCATCGGTAACAATGCTCATTTTCGTATTGAGAAACCCATAAAGATATAATTTCTTCAGTCTCTTCTATGCACTTATGTGGCAACCAATTGACATACCTTGAAACTTCCGGATCTGTAGCCCAATTGTTGTACATATCTTTTGCATCTTCAACCTTAAACTTTCTTAAAAGCAACCTTTCAGTTTCTATGGTTTTAGTACCTACATCTTTTAATATATGTAGCTTTGGTATACTTTGTAAATAAGACGTTTTTCCATTTGAATTTGACATAACTTTCACTCCTAATTTGAACTTGTTATAAAAAAGGGTTCCATAAATATTTAGACAGGTCTACCTTAAAGTTTTCATCTACAAACACTCCCTCGTTCTCTAGCCGTTCCTTTTGAGCAGATTTCCCTCCATCGCCAAACTTTTTTGCTAAACATCCATCTTTGTTAACAACTCGATGGCATGGTATTTCAGGCGGGTCAGGGTTATGATGCAGGGCATTGCCAACTACTCTAGATGCGTTTGGAGACTTACACAAAATTGCAATTAGTCCATAAGTTGCAACCTTGCCTTTCGGAATTTTCTTTGTCCAATAGTAAACTTTACTGTAAAACATAGAGAGAAAATCTGTCACCACCTAAAAATTTTCTTTATCCACATAATAACACAACAGTAAAATTTTTAAAAGGGAAAAAGCAAGCTAAAAAATAGCTTGACGAAACAAATAAAATATGTTACTCTTTAAAAGTAAAAACAAAGTGAAATGATTATTCATTTTCACCTATGGGGTTTTGTCTGCATGGGTCAATATTTTCAAAGCTTAGATTCTAAGTTTTTATTGACGTGCGAAGGGAAAATTCCATTCGCATTTTGTTTTATATAATTTTTGGAGGTGCTTAAATATTAGCAATAAGGAACTACAGATTAACGAAGAAATACGCGATAAAGAGTTACGTCTCATCGGAGATGACGGTGCTCAGCTCGGTATAGTTTGCGCAAAGGAAGCTTTGCAATTAGCTGTAAGTAAAAACCTTGACCTTGTCAAGATAGCCCCTAAAGCTGCCCCGCCTGTGTGCAAGATTATGGATTATGGCAAGTATCGGTTTGAAATGGCAAAGAGAGAAAAAGAGGCCAAAAAGAACCAGAAAACTATTGAGCTTAAAGAGATACGTTTGTCCTTAAATATTGATACGCATGACTTTAATACCAAACTCAAACATGCAGAAAAATTTGTAAAACAAGGTAATAAAGTTAAAGTTTCAATTCGTTTTAGGGGGCGCGAAATGGGACATCCAGAACTTGGACACGATATTATGAATAAGTTCAGCAGCTCTTGCAGTGAATTTGCTTGCGTAGAAAAACCAGCGAAGTTGGAAGGTCGTAGTATGTTAATGTTCCTTGCTCCAAAACCTAGCAAGTAACATGATTTTTAAGGAGGAAATGAAATGCCTAAAATTAAAACACATAGCGGGGCGAAAAAACGCTTTAAACTTTCAAAAAGCGGAAAAGTTATTCGTGCTCACGCTAATAAGTCTCACATTTTAAACAAGAAAACAACAAAAAGAAAAAGAGGTCTCAGAAAGACAGCTATTACTGATAAGACCAATGTTTTTCAAATAAAAAGACTTATACCATACAAATAAAGTTTATATATCGGAGGGAACGAAAATGGCACGAGTTAAAGGTGCATTAGCAACCAGGAAAAGAAGAAAAAAAGTACTTAAATTAGCTAAAGGCTATTGGGGTGCTAAAAGTAAGCACTTTAAAATGGCTAAAGAAGCCGTTATGAAATCAGGGAACTATGCTTATATTGGCAGAAGACAAAAAAAGCGTGATTTCAGACGTTTATGGATAACGAGAATTTCAGCTGCATGCAAAATGAACGGTATAAATTACTCTTCATTTATGAATGGCTTGAAAAAAGCTGGCATTGAACTAAACCGCAAGATGTTGTCCGAAATCGCTATTTCTGACGCAGCAGGGTTTACAGCTCTGGTGGAAAAAGCTAAAACTGTAAAATAAAGCTCAAAATTTTTTCAGAATATATAAATAAGGAATTATAAAGTTTCAAAGCTCAGGCTTTTAAATGTATTTTAAAGCCTTTCCATAGGAAAATTATCGTAATGTTGTCCGGATCTATTCGTATTTTGGTTTGCCGAGTTGTTTTTACAAAATTCCGTATGCTTTGTTAGAAATTAATCTACATCCCTTAAAGGATGTCTGAATACAATTTTTTATACCAGTTTTTTTACATCACTTGCAGCTATTTTGGAATGTTTGTTTATTATTTGATCAGAGTCGATTTTTGATATAATGTTTCCGTAATACGAATATAAAATTAGGCAGTTATAGACTTTTTATCTGCTGACAATGACATTGTAAGTAAAATTGATGCATCATTTTTAGCTCGGATTTGGTGCCAAAGACTTCGATTTAATTTGGCAAGGTTTTGTGATTTTCTTCTTTTTTATTATAGTACTTCACATTGTAATTGACCTCAATATAAGCTTTTTTATGTAGGTATGAATTGTTGAGGCTCAAGTCTATTATGTATTTTCACAGTTCATATATCATTTTGTAGGTCTCAAAAGCTTTAACCTCATTGTCTTCAACAGCTTTTAGTTTTTATGCTGTTCTGGAGCTTATTTAAGTATAACTTGCTAATAATTTTATCGGCAAGTTTATTTATGTTTTCAGTGAATACACTTTCAAGATCCAAGCGAGTATCAATTTTCAGTAACATCGTCATTATAAGTCACCTGATAGTCATTTTGTACGTGATAAACCGTTTGTGCTATTATAATCATAAAAATCTCCCTTCGTCATACTCTAAATTGTACCACGAGGGAGATTCTTTTGGTGTAATCTTCGACGTTTACCCGAACATCGGGTAGCTAATTATTTTTTGGATTTTTTATAAATATATTCATCCTTATTTTTAGCATTTTGGTATAGGTTTGAAGAATTAAGTATTTCATACTCAGATCCGCCCTTTCCTCCAGCTACACTAGACAGTGCATCCTCACTCAACTCTCCACTGCCGTAGTGAGAGCGCACATATCCATATGCATCTTTTAGTCCTTCTGGTTTTATTTCTACACCATTTTCTTTTGCAAATTTCGCAAATTCTTGCACATCTTTACACTCTGCCGCCTTTTTCATCAGTTCTGGGTTTTTGTCCATAAACTCTTGTAAGTTCATAAAATTATCCTCCTTTTTGTTTTTGCTATATTATATAGTATTTAAAATGCTTTGTCAACATTTATATTCTGTTTTTTAAAATTGCAATAAATTAAATATATTAACAAAGTTTGTAAGCAAAAAACACATCACTATGCCGGCGATCGTAGGTATTATAAATGATAAAATAGTCCATTTAAAGCTGTTGGTTTCTTTTTTTATGGTTAAGCACGTCGTCCCACAAGGAAAATGCATCAACGAAAAAAGCATAGTGCACACAGCTGTTAGCCAAGTCCAACCATTGTTTATAAGCAATTGATGCAAATCACTTAATGACGAAATGTCAGTCAAGCTTCCGGTGCATAAGTATGACATTATTATAATCGGAATAACTATTTCATTTGCAGGAAATCCCAAGATAAACGCCATTAGTATTACTCCATCTAAACCGATAAGCTTTGCAAACGGGTCCAGAAAATTATAGCAATAAAAGAGAATGCTGTTCTCTCCTACATACACATTTGCCATAATCCAAATAATTAATCCGGCGGGTGCTGCTACTATTACCGCTCTGCCAAGCACAAATAGCGTTCTATCGAAAACTGATCTAACTATAACCTTCCCTATTTGTGGCTTTCTATATGGTGGAAGTTCCAAAGCAAATGATGAAGGTATGCCTTTTAATATCGTTTTTGATAAAATTTTTGAAGCAAGCAGGGTTGTTAAAACACCGAGTATTATAGTGCAAGTCAATAAAAATGTAGAAAATAAAGACACGTATGGGCCTGCAGCTAAACCTGTAAAAAACATAGTTATTATGGCTATTAATGTCGGGAACCTTCCGTTACAAGGCACAAAATTATTTGTAATAATTGCTATTAATTTTTCTCTCGGAGAATCGATTATTCTGCAACCTATAACTCCGCAAGCGTTACAGCCAAATCCCATGCACATAGTGAGAGCCTGTTTTCCGTGAGCACAAGCTTTTTTAAAATAGTTGTCTAAATTAAACGCTACTCGTGGCAAGTACCCGAGGTCTTCAAGCAACGTAAATAGCGGGAAGAAGATGGCCATAGGCGGCAGCATAACTGAGACGACCCATGCCGCTGTTCTATATAGGCCTAAAATCAACAATCCATGCAACCAAGCCGGTGCATTGATTAATGAAAAAAGTTCTGTCAGTTTATCTTGCAGTGCAAATAAAACATTTGCAATAACTTCGGATGGATAATTTGCCCCCACCATAGTAAGCCAAAAAATTAAAAATAACAGTGCAATCATTATAGGTATTCCTGTAAGCTTAGAGGTAAGTAATTTATCAATTTTGCGGTCTCTCTCATTGTAGTTTTTGTTCTTCAAGTGCACACTTTTGTTGTATACATCTTCGGCTTTTTTTACTACAGAGGAAACCAATCTATCTTTCAAGTTTTCTTTTTCTATACCTTTTTGCAGCAAAGCTTCATGAAATGAATTTAAAATTTCTGATATTTTTTTATCTTCAAGCAAATTGCAACCTACAAACTCTGTGAGTGAGTAATTTAATTTTTCATCTATATCTAAAAGCTTAACACTTACCCACCTTGCATTTATTTTGTTTTTTACTTTTTCAAACACCAGCGGCTCTAACTCCTTTAAAGCCTGCTCTACTTCTGGCTGATATTCAAGTTTTACCTTGTAAGTTTTTCTTTTATTATAAGCGATATCATAGACTGTTTCCATGAAAGAATCTAAGCCTTTTTTTGATCTTGCACTCATACCGACGACAGGTACTCCTAGCTGTAGTGACAATTCATTTAAGTCTATAACTATTCCTTTTTTTTCGGCTTCGTCTAAGATGTTCACGCACACAATTACATTTTGAGTTATTTCAATTATTTGCAAAACTAAATTTAAGTTTCTTTCAATACAAGTTGCGTCAACTACCACAACTGTAGCGTCAGCATTTCCGAAACATATGTAATCTCTTGCTATTTCTTCTTCAGAGGAATTTGATAGCAGAGAATATGTACCGGGCAAATCTACCAAAATAAAATCTTTTCCTTTATATGAATATTTCCCTCTTGCATTTGAGACGGTCTTTCCCGGCCAATTGCCAGTATGTTGTTTTAATCCAGTTAGTTCGTTGAAAACTGTACTTTTCCCAACGTTTGGATTACCTGCTAGTGCTATAATCTTGTCGCCTTTTAAGTTATCTATCTTAAAATTCAGCTTATTTTTTTCACTTTTATTAGAAAGTATTTTTTGAAAAACGTTCATAAGGAAGCAATCTCCTTTTCTTTTAGTACTTTAACTAAAATTTTGTCAGCATCTTCATCTCGAAGCGCAATAACTGCACCTCTTATAAGATAAGCCTTTGGATTTTTACAATGGCTTTCAAATAACATCTTAATTTTAGTTCCTGAAACTAACCCCAAATCCAAATTACGACGTCTGCTGTTTCCCTCAGAAAGTAGTGCTACAACTTCTGCATCTTGACCTTGGCGAAGTTTATCTAAAGATAAAAAGTTCATACTTTCAATAAAACCTCCTCTTATATTTTCAGAAAGATTCTATTATCAAAGTATGACTTATTTTGGTTTTTGTTAAAAAAAGCTAGTAAAGTTCTTCGTCCATAAATAAAACAGTCATGCCATAAAAGCATGACTGTTTTATTTTTACTTTCTAAATATAAAGACTCTACCATTTTTGTCAATACGCATTTCACCTGCCGAAGTTTCTATTACTTGTACGGCTTCAAAATTTCTTAGGTCTCTTTCTTCACTTACAGTTTCTAGGCTTTCCCCTGCATCATCGGTTGCTTTTGAACTTTGTAGGAACAAAGCTTAGTAAGCATGCCGTAGGTTAATATACTTTAGCAACTAACTTTTTCAAAAAATTTAACACCTGCTGTATAAATATTTTTTTATTATAATTAATATTTTTTAAAATGTAACGTTAAAAATGTAGTTTTTTAAGTCTTTCCACAGCTTCTTTGGTATTTTCACGATCACCAAAAGCTGTCAACCTTAAAAATCCTTCTCCTTTCTCGCCAAAACCACTTCCAGGCGTTCCGACTATATTAGCTTCATTTAATAGATAATCAAAAAATTGCCAAGATGTCATTTTGTTGGGACATTTCAGCCATATATACGGAGAATTTTCTCCCCCAGTAAAGTAAATGTCCATGTCTTTTAAAGCATTTGCTATAAATTTAGCATTTTCTCGGTAATAGTTTATGTTGTCAAAAATTTCAGACTGACCCTTTTCGGTAAATATAGCGGCAGCTCCTCTTTGGACGATATACGAAACTCCGTTAAACTTTGCAGCTAGCCTGCGGCGCCACATTTTATTTATGCTTTGACCATCAAACTCCAGGCAATTCGATATTATTGTGTACCCACACCTGGTACCTGTAAATCCAGCTGATTTAGAGAATGAGCATATTTCTATTGCACACTTGTCGGCCCCTTCAACTTCAAATATGCTGCTTGGTAAGTCGCTATCTTTTATAAAATAACCATAGGCTGAATCAAAAAGTATGACAGCATTACAGTTAAGCGCAAAGTCTACCCATTTTTTCAGCTGATCGTAGCTATACACGGCACCTGTAGGATTATTTGGTGAGCATAAATATATAATGTCCGCTTTATCTTTTTCATTCGGAAGCGGTAAAAAATCATTCTCTTGTGTTGCATCTATATATTTTATCCTTCGGCCATCCATAACGTTTGTATCCACGTATGCAGGATAAACCGGGTCCGGAATAAGCACAGTGTTATCACTTGAAAAAAGCTCCAGAATATTACCTAAATCACACTTGGCTCCATCGTTTACAAAGATTTCATCTAAACTTAGACTCACACCTTTTTGCAAATAATGCTCTTGTATTTTTTCTCTTAAAAATTCATAACCTTCTTCTGGCCCGTAACCCCTAAACGTTTCCTTACGTCCCATTTCTAAAACAGCTTTTTGCATTGCTTTTACTACAGTGCTACAAAGCGGCAAAGTAACATCACCTATACCAAGTTTTATTACTTTTTTGTCTTTGTTTTTTTCTGTAAAAGCTTTCACTTTTTTTGCCACATCGGAAAAGAGATAACTCTCAATTAAATTTAAATGGTTTTTATTTATATTCATAATGTTTTTAGGAAAATAAAATTTCCTATTGTCTCCCCTTTTTGTATTTTTTTATCAAGTTTCATATAAAGCCGCGCGCGCCCACGCAGTGGGCTCGATTCAAGAGAAATTTTCTCTTGAATCAATGAAATAATAAATTATTCCATTGGCGCGCGGCGCGCTTAGCCAACATGCTTGAATACTCTTAAACTTCCACCTCTCCATAAAAAACAACCTCCGCAGAGCCAGTCATAAATACAGTTTCATCTGTATACTTTACCACTAAATCTCCACCTTTGAGGTGAACCAAAACATCTTCATTTTTATCGCAAAATCCATTTTCCACTGCCACAACAACCGCGGCACACGCTCCCGTGCCGCATGCAAAAGTTTCTCCACTTCCACGTTCAAATACTCTCATACGAAGTGTTTTTCTATCTATAACTTTTATAAATTCAGTATTAACTTTTTCAGGAAATATTTTTGCATTTTCAAAAGTAGGTCCTAAATTTTCTATATCTAAAGATTCTATATCATCACAAAACACAGCACAATGAGGATTCCCCATAGATACACAATTGATTCTGTATTCCGTACCATCTATATTGAAAGGGTAATTTATAATCTTTTTTTCATTTATCGAAACAGGTATGAGCTTCGGTAAAAATACAGCTCTACCCATATCTACCGTTATAGAGTTTGCTTTTCCGTTCTCAGAATTTACGTAAAGCGTTTTTATGCCACTTAACGTTTCAATTTTTATAGTTTCACTTTCCACCAAGTGGTTGTCAAAAAGATATTTACCTACGCATCTAATGCCATTTCCACACATTTTACCTTCACTAGAGTCTGCGTTAAACATGCGCATCTTAGCATCTGCAATGTCGGATCTACATATTAAAATCACTCCATCTGATCCTACACCGTATCTTCTATCAGACAGCTTCAGACTTAGCTTTCCCGGGTCTTCAATTTCAGGACCTTGAATGCAATCAAAATAAATGTAATCGTTGCCGCAACCGTGCATTTTTGTAAAATTTAACTTCAATATAAATCCTCTTTTCATTTTTTACAATAATTATAAAATAAAAACTCACTATTTACAATCCACGAAACTTTTATAAGTGATAAGTTAATTCCAGTATTTTTGGTCTAAGTTTCTGTATTGTACAGCTTCAGCAACGTGCGAGGATTTTATAATTTCGCTGCAGGCTAAATCTGCTATAGTTCTTGAAACTTTTAATATCCTGTCATATGCTCTGGCGGATAAGTTTAAATTTTCAAAAGCTTTTTTGAATAAAGCCCTAGCATTGTCTGAAAGCTGGCAATGCTTTTCGAGCATATCCGGCGTTATCAGTGCATTGCATGTGGCATTGCTGCTTTTGTAACGACTTGCTTGAATGATTCTTGCTTTATTTACACGCTCTTTTATACTTTCAGAGCTTTCCTTACTTTGATATGTACTAAGCTTTTCAAAGTCAACAGGTGCTACTTCAACCTGTATATCTATCCTATCTAAAAGAGGCCCCGAGACTTTAGAAAGGTATTTCTTTACCAGATTTTTACTGCAAATGCATTTTTTCGTAGGGTGACCGTAGTACCCGCAAGGACATGGATTCATTGCTGCGATTAACATAATAGAACAGGGGTAGCTCAAGGTACCATTCACGCGCGATATTGTAACTTTGCGGTCTTCTACTGGCTGTCTGAGAACTTCCATTGAGGCTCTTGCAAACTCAGGTAACTCATATAAAAATAAAAACCCATTGTGAGCTAATGAAATCTCTCCGGGCTTAGGTATACTGCCTCCTCCAGCAAGACCAGCAGGTGATATAGTATGATGTACAGATCTGAATGGGCGTTTTTTTAAAAGACTGGTACCTAGAGGCAACAGACCTGCTATAGAATATATTTTACTTGTTTCTATAGATTCTTCAAAAGTCATGTCGGGCAAAATGGAGGGTAACCTTTTTGCTAACATGCTTTTTCCTGAACCGGGAGGGCCTATTAATAACACATTATGTCCTCCTGCAGCGGCAATTTCTAGAGCTCTTTTGGCTTGAAATTGTCCTTTGACTTGTGAAAAATCTATATGTTCAAAATTTTCAGTTTTTGTGGTATTATTTAATTTAGCACGAGGAAGTTTCTTTTCTCCCATCAAATGCAAAATTAAATTTTCTATATTGTCTGTAGGGTAAGTATTTATACAGTTGATAACTGCGCCTTCTGCTTCGTTTTCTTTTGGGATAAAAGCTGTGTTTATACCCAGGTCTTTGGCTTTAGAAAGCATAGCAAGAGTACCTTTTATAGGCTTAACTGCGCCGTTTAAAGAAAGTTCACCTAGAAAAACACAACTATCTAAGTTCACATTTAGTTGCCCTGAAGCTGCCATGATTGCGATTAAAATTGGTAGATCATAGATTGCGCCTTCTTTTTTTATGTCTGCAGGAGCCAAGTTTATGGTTATTTTGCTTACAGGAAAATCTAAGCCGACATTTTTTATAGTTGACCTTACTCTATTTCGAGATTCTCTAACGGCTGCATCTGGCAAGCCCACAATGTCGAAAGCTGGAATTCCTCTGTCTATAGAAGCCTCTACATCTACTATAAAAGCGTCTAGACCTAAAAGTCCAAGACTTTTTATTTTAGCGAACATGTAAATCACCTTTTCTTTAGATGTAAAATCAATAAATAATTCTCATTATATAAAATTTATTATACAATATTTTAAAAATATAATCAATAAAATTTGATAAGGAGGTTTTCCTTTGCTGCACAATAAAATATTATATATTTCTAGAATAGCAATATTTTCTGCTATTGCGACAGTTTTAGCGTTGTTTTCTTTTCCGGTTCCTCCACTACCAAGTTTTTATAAAGTGAATTTGAGCGATTCGATAGTTATAGTCGGAGGACTTGTTTTGGGACCTTTCGCCGCTAGTTTGATAATATTTATACGAACTGTGTTGGTGATGCTAGTGAAAGGCACGTCAACTTTTTTTATCGGAAATTTAGCGGATATGTTACTAAGTTTTTCTTTTGTTATGCCTATTTTTATATGTAAGCGTAATAGGACGCTACGAGGAGCGATCAAGGGAATAGGAACAGGAATTTTTAATTTATGTATTTTTTCTCTAGTACTCAATTATTTTGTATTGATACCTTTATATTCAAAAATAGCAGCCGTGCCGTATAATGAAATTTTAATTTGTAATAACAATTTGCTTATTCAGTTTTTGTGTGCAGTATTGCTTTTAAACTTGCTGAAAGGGCTATTGTGCGGAACTTTAGCTTTATTTATCCATAAAAGAATACTAAGGTATTAGATATGCAAGAGTGTACTAGCAGATATTCTCTATAAAAATATTCGACGATATGATTGACAAAAATTCATTTGTTCGGTATATGCATAAAATAATTTAAGAGGTAATTTATAATGAAAAAACAATTTCGACAATGTTAGCACTAGCGATGCTAATAACATCACCAGTAAATTTAATGTGCTTTGCTGATGAGCAAGAGTAAACCGTTAAAAAGCAAGAATACAATAAACAATTAGTGTGTTAACAGCACTAACACAAAAAGATCAGCTTGCGTAAGCTTACGGATAATTGATTCGTAATAACGTCCAATGTGATTCATAACAATGCGTGATTTCTACTCAATTGATTTTATAAGTTCTACAAGTAAATCAGGGTTGCTGACAGCATGCTTGACATTAAGGCTAGAAACAACCGCCATATTGTCTGAGGAATAGCAACCATACTTTTTCCTTTAGAAACATCGATGCCTACTGCGTTCATAAATCTGTCACTCTTTAGGATATGCAATTGATAAATTCCAGCTTCACTCACTGCCTATTCTATCCACCGTGGCGTGACGTGAATGCGCCTAAGGTGATTCAATCTGCATAGAACGAACGCTTAGAATGAGCAACTGGTTAGCAGTCTTGTTCACAGATACGAAGCCTAAGAAAATAAAGCGACATACCGATTGCTCCTTCATTATATAGCTTAAACAACAAGATAGATAATTCCTCACTGGTTGCAAGGTATATTAATCATAAATAATATTGTAGTAGATTTTTTATTATAGCTATGAAGAATTAAAATCTGAAATTGAACGATATATAAAATATTAAAACGAACAAAAGTGAAACCAGCATGGTTGAGCCCTGTGCAATACAGGCTTCGCTTCTTGGCTGCATAAAAAATGTGTAACATATAAAAATCTGTTACACAATGGAAGCCTAACTTTTAGGGCACCTCCACACTTCATTCTTAGTAAGTCCTATTTTTTAGTAAATTGTGTCCCTTCGCTCGGAATTTTATCACACCTTATTTACCTTATTTTCAAAGCTTGAAGCGTTTGAACTTATACATAGGCATCGTGCCATTCTTCTCTGCTAATAGCAATCATAGCACCATAGCGTTGATATATTTCCACGACCTATTTTTTGAATGCATAAAACTCTTATCGACTTTATCTTGAGCAATTTACAATAAAATGCCACTTTACTCTCGTTCAGGTCATTCTCTATTTTTTTCTATAAATTTTATTCTCTCATTTTCGCTAACTCACGAAAACTCATTGAGAAAAAACGATCTATCTTATCGCATCGTTATTTTATACGCTTTCTACGTACCTTCATTTTATTTACTAAATTTATTTTTCGCTTTGACTATTTGCCTCATTTATTTCGGCAATTTGAAACTTCATCATTATATCACTAAAAGGCGTTATCCTCTGTTATTACCGTTCTTGCGAGAAGTACTTTTATTCCCTTTTCCGTCGCAGTTGCATGAGCCATCTTCGTTTTTTTCGCCGTCTTCACAGTTGCATTCCTTTTTAGTTCCAGCATTTCCTTCACACTCGCACTTATCTTTACTGGTTTTGTCGTCTTCGGCACAATGGCAAAATTCACCTAAAGATTCTTCCGTACAGCTACACTCTGTTGGCTCAAAAAAGTCTAAATCGTCTTCAACAAAGTTTCTATAGTCAGAATAGTTCCCTTGCATATTTACTTGAATCAATCTCTCTTTCAATTTTGAGATCTCTTTTTTAGACTCATCTATAGAATCACAAATCTTCTTCATAGCATTGTCCGGTACGTCCCTTAAGTCCTCATAATAATGCTTACCAAGAGTAATATAGGATCTAATAATTGAATCTGATTCTTTTTTAATAAGACGTTTAATTTTCGCTGTTTTGGTAAATTTGCGGTTCTTTTCCACCACAAAATCAATCGCACTATTAACAGTTTCTCCAACGTTTCTCAAAAATTCCATACAACAACCCCCACATTATTTTATACCTATTTTTATATTATACACCAGCATTTGAAAGTTTCAATATAAAAAATCAAATTTATTTTCCTAAATTAGTTTTATCCATAAATTCACTTTTATAAGGTCAATCGTTAATTATTTTAGAAATAAAATCTGTGATCTCTTTTGTAATTTTTTTAGATTCGCTAAAACTTTTGCCCACAGCAGTTATATAAGCCTTTATCTTCGGTTCAGTCCCGGAAGGCCTTATCATCAATTTATTGTTTTTATCTAAATAAAAAGATAAAACGTTAGATTTAGGCAAATCGATGCTGGTTTTTCTTGCAGTTGCAATATCGAATGTTTTAAGGACACTGTAGTCCGCTATCTTTACAACTTTATAACCAGCAACTTCATTAAAAGGTTTTTCTCTTAAATTATCCATAACTTTTGTCATTTTAGCAGAACCTTGTGCACCTTTAAACCCAAAATTCAGAACCGTATTTTCATAAAACCCGTATTCTTCATAGAGGCCATTTACAAAGTCAACTAAAGTTTTGTTTTGTTTCTTCAAATATGCGGCCAATTCACAGGTCAACATAGAAGCCACTACCCCATCTTTGTCTCTAACGTATGTTCCCGAAAGGTACCCGTAGCTTTCCTCATACCCAAAAACAAATCTATCCTCTTGCCCATTCTTTTCAAGCTCTAAAATTTGCTCTCCTATATATTTAAAGCCTGTCAGCACTTCCCTCAACTCGCAGTTGTATCTCTCGGCTATCTTATCCGTTAAATCCGTAGAAACAATGGTTTTCACTGCAAAAGGTCTTTGAGGCAAAGTACCATTTAATTTTCTCTGAGATAAAATATATTCAAACAGCATTATTCCGACTTCGTTGCCACTCAAGAAAGTGTATTCGTTTCCATTTTTAACTGCTATGCCCAACCTGTCGCTATCTGGGTCTGTAGCCACTACGAGATCTGCATCTACCTTTCTTGCCAACTTCACAGCAAGTGACAAAGCTTCTTTAGCTTCCGGGTTTGGGTACTTGCAAGTTGGAAAGTTGCCATCTGAATTTTCTTGCTCTTTTACCACATGTACGTCATCTACGCCTATTCTGTTAAAAATTTCTCTAACGAATTTGTTCCCGGCTCCGTTAAGCGGAGTATAAACTACCCTAAGCCCAGAACCTTTACAAATATTTTTATTTATGCTTTGAGCTTCTACAGCATCTAAATATTTCTCCTTCAAATCATCTTCTATAAACACTATCTTACCTTCATTCACAGCTTCATTAAAATCAGCTGTTTTTACATTGAATATATTCACTTTTTCTATTAATTCGTAAACCTTATTTGCCGATTTTTCAGTCATTTGGCAACCATCTGGTCCATAGCATTTATAACCATTGTAGTTTGAAGGATTATGGCTGGCCGTTATCATGATACCCGCACTGGTAGATAAAGATCGCACCGCAAAAGATAAAAATGGCACAGGGCAAAGTTCTTTTACTATATATACTTTTATTTCATTTGCGGCTAAAACTTTAGCAGCTTCTTTTGCAAAAAGATCTGATTTTATTCTTGAGTCAAAAGATATGGCAACACTTGGACTTTTGTAATTTAAGTTTAAATAATCTGCAAGGCCTTTCGTAGCTTTTCTTACAGTGTAAATATTCATCCTGTTGCTACCTGCACCTATTATCCCTCTAAGTCCTGCCGTTCCGAAGCTCAAGTCTTTGTAAAATCTGTCATATATTTCATTCTCGTCATTTTCTATTTTTTTAAGGTCTTCTATTAAGTCCGCATCTTCAACAACGTTTTTTCTCCAGAGTTCATAAATTTCTTTTTCTTTCATTCAGGTCGCTCCTTCTTAATCATTACTTATAGTTATTTTAACACAAAATCATTAATGATAAAATATGTGAAAATAAAAACATGATTTTTACTTGCTTGAATATATTTTAATAAAAGGAGGATTCATCATATGTTTGTTTTTACAGTAAAATCTAAAAAAATAAAATTGTTTTTACTTTTTTTTATTTCAATAATAGCAATAATAATCGGGGTCTCTATATTTAAATCTCAACACAACTCTGAGGAAGACATACCAGAAAAGTACAGCACGTGCGCAAAAACTAATGAAGACAGAGTTAATTTTTTATCTCAATTTGGGTGGCAGGTAAATTGTGAGCCCCTGGAAATGCAAAAAATTACGGTTCCTGAAACATTTAACGCAGTTTATGAAAAATACAATGAAATACAAAAAAAACAAGGGATGGATTTACAAAAATACAAAGGCAGAGCATGCATTAGGTACACTTATCAGGTTTTAAACTACAAAAATATTTCTGAAGGTGTTCGTGCTAATATTTTAGTTTATAACAACAAAGCCATCGCCGGTGACATTTGTTCCGTAGATCTTGGTGGGTTCATGCATAGTTTCTTAGAGCAAACCGGTACGCTAAATAATAGTACTGAAGCAAAACCAAACATTACTATTAATAATGACAATGAGCCCATTAAAAGCACCTTTAACCCGACTTTAGAGCCAGACCCGAGAATGCCAAACGCTCCTGTAGATTAAGTGAGGAACAGTAGCTGACTCTCCTGATGAATATTAGCAATTTCTAAATGGGTAAAGTTTGCTTTGTAGAGTCGTTTGTGCTAAAATTTATAATGTAAAACATTCAAAGTGAGGGGAAAAATATGCTAATGAGCAAATTGTTAGGTAGAACCTTGCGAGACAAGCCAGCCGAAGCAACTTTACCTAGCCACGTGTTTCTGCTAAGAGGTGGATATATAAGAAATGTGGGCAGCGGGATCTATTCACTTTTGGCTCCTGCTATGAAAATACAAAAAAAAATAGAGAATATCATAAGAGATGAAATGGAAAAAATAGGCGGGCAAGAAATACTTTTGCCGGTTACATTGCCTGCAGAGTTGTGGAAAGAGTCTGGTAGATTTTCTTCTGTTGGAAATGAACTTTTGAGGTTCAAAGACAGGGCAAATAGAGATATGGTCTTGGCTATGACTCACGAAGAGGCAGTTGTTCATTTGGCTCGCAGCGAAGCAAGGTCGTACCTTGACTATCCTTTCATGGTTTACCAAATTCAAACTAAGTTCCGTGATGAGCCACGAGCTAGAGCGGGTTTAATTCGAGTGCGTGAGTTTACTATGAAAGATGCCTATTCATTCCATACGTCACAAGCAGATCTCGAGCAGTATTACGAAAAAGTTCATAAAGCATATGAGAATATATTTAAAAGAGTTGGTCTTGACGGCGTTGTCTCAATCTGCTCTGATTCTGGAATGATGGGCGGAAATATAGCCCACGAATTTATGTTTTTATCTCCCGCCGGTGAAGACTCCATCGTCCTGTGCGATAATTGCGACTATAAGGCAAATATGGAAGTTGCTGTTTCTAATATCGACAAAGAAAGTGTGCAAACGCAGGAACTAAAAGAAGTTTATACGCCCAAAATAAAAACGATAGATGATCTTGCAAGCTATCTTAACATAAGTAAAAGCCACACAGTTAAAGCTGTCGTTTTCTTGACAGCGATATCTAATCAGATTGTTATCGTGTTTTTAAGGGGAGACTTGCAGGTAAATGAAGCTAAACTTCGCAATATGCTTGGCGAAGAGATTCGTGAACTTCCAAACCCGGAAGACTATGGATTAAAAATCGGCTATATTGGACCTTGTGAAGATTTTCACACTAAGTTTAAAGTTATATATGATAAATCTTTAGCCGGCGAAGAAAATTTAGTTTGTGGCGCTAATAAGCATGGATATCACAAAGTTGGATTTAGCATGAGCAGAGATATAACAGTGCATAAGTTTTTTGACTTTTATAAAGTTGAATCTAGCCATAAATGTGCTCATTGTGGCGGTGATTTAACAGTTAGAAGGGGCATAGAGGTCGGAAATATATTTCAGCTTGGCAAAAAATATACAGAAACTATGCATATGACATATACGGACAAAAACGGCAAACTGTTAAATCCTGTTATGGGGTGCTACGGAATAGGTGTAGGAAGGCTATTAGCCTGCATAGTGGAAAACAGTCATGACGACAAAGGACCCATTTGGCCAAAGAGCGTTGCCCCATGGCAAGTGGAAATATGTGCTTTAAACTTAAACCAAGATGAAGTTAAAAACGTAAGCTACGAGTTGTATAGTAAGTTATCAAAAAAATACGACGTGTTGTTTGACGATAGAAACCTCGCAGCAGGAGCTCAATTTGCCGACGCTGATCTTTTAGGAGCCCCGATCAGAGTTATAGTTAGCAAAAGAAACTTAGCTGAAAATAAAATTGAAGTTAAGGTTCGTAGTGAAAAAGATTCCCACAAGGTAGATTTGAACGATGTTATGGGTTTTATAGAAAACTTTTGGAATATGTAGCTACTGACAATTTAACGAAATCACCTGTGAAAAAAACATTTAGCTGCCATAAAGGTGGCTAAGTTTATCACTTTTTAGTTAAAGAAGAACGCGAAATGAGCTTCAAAAACTGTACAACATTATAATTTGCGTTTAATAGAAAATCTCTGTTGACTTAATTGATTTTACACTTATAACATTATTTTTGTAAGTCTATTTGTATTATTTTAGCTATTCTTTTCGCATATTATGTGGTACTACCTATACTCTACATCATACTTGTTTACTGGAAGTTAAAAGTGTTACAATGTTCTTAGAAAATTTTATAGAAACAGCGAGGTTCATAAAAATGAAAAATCCTAACTTTAGCATTACCTCACCAGTTATAAAAGATTTTTTAAATTATATGTTGAATATTAAAGGAAAATCACCTAAGACAGTAAGCGAGTATTACTTAGATCTTCGTACTTTTTTCAGATATATTAAAAAGTTTAAATATTCTGAGGCCAAAAATTCTGAAAATTTTAAAGATATCAAAATTGATGATATAGATATCCAAATGGTAAAAAGTATTACGCTTACGGATATTTACGATTACTTTAATTACCTTACTTATGAAAGAAAAAATAGCTCGTCCACTAAAGCAAGAAAAATTTCATGTTTAAGATCCTTTTTCAATTTTTTGTCAAATAAAACTCACCAAATAGATGAAAACCCATGTAAAGAAATCGATACCCCTAAAAAGAAGTCTTCACTACCCAAATTTTTAACATTAGAAGAAAGCTTAGAGTTGTTAAATAGTGTAACTGGAACTTACAGAGAGAGAGATTTTTGCATATTAACTCTTTTTTTAAACTGCGGTATGCGTTTGTCTGAGCTTGTAAATATGAACTTAAGCGATATAAGATCCGACAACACTTTAAGATTAACAGGAAAAGGTAATAAAGAAAGAATAATTTACTTAAATGAAGCATGCAATAGTGCTATAAAAAATTATTTAAAAGTTAGACCAATGAATGGAATTGCTGATAGGAATGCTTTGTTTATAAGTAAACAAAAAAAAAGAATTAGTCCAAAGACTGTACAAGCTTTGGTATATAAATACCTAAATAAAGCAAATTTGAAAAATGAGGGTTATTCAGTTCATAAGCTAAGACACACCGCTGCTACACTTATGTATCAGCATGGGAATGTAGATATAAGAGTGTTAAAGGATATACTGGGACATTCTAACTTGGGCACTACTGAGATATATACTCATGTTTCTAATAGGCAAATTGAAAAAGCAATTTCATCGAACCCATTAGCTAAAAAGTACATAAAAAAATTTGATGAAGAGTAATAAGCAAAAAACCAATCATCTTCAAAAGATGACTGGCTTTTTTATTATGCAGTTTGCTGCAAGCTTATTGTATTGCTATTTACTTCATTTGCATTTGCACCAACACTTTCACCTGTTTGTGTTGACTCACTAACTGGCTTTTTTATTTCATTTACAACAAAATCTTCTCTTGACTCATCATAAGAAACCTTGTACGTTTTTCCTTCATAATTTCTGTCTTTCGAATTTTTAAGAATAACTTCGGTTAATATCTTTTCATTTAATTTATCTACAAAGTCTTGAATTGGCCTAGCTCCCTGATTCAGCTTTTCAGTTAAATCTGCTATTCTTTCTATGGCATCATTAAAATCGACGAATATCTTATATGAAGCTAGGTAATTTTTTTGTAAATCAGCACAAGGTGCTTGTGCTATTTCCTTATATTGTTCAAAACTTAAGTTTTCAAAATTTATAAACTTGATTCTATTCAAGAATGCTTTGTCGTGTTCTACATACGTACGAGAACCTGTACCGTCGTCTTCATGTGCACCTTTCGAGATAGAACCTAAACTTTCGTTTGAAGTAATTATAAAGGTTGCGTGTGAACAATCTATGGTTTCTCCGTTTACTTTTACATAGCCCTGGTCTAAGATAGTCCTTAGTTTTTCATCTAGATCTTTAGTTTGTAATTTGTCATATTCATTTATTATGACTACCATATTAGGGGTAGCTTTTAGTTGCAGCAAAAGTGGTGACAATTCGTAGTATTCCGAATTATTTATTTTTTTAGCTCTCATTCCAAATAATTGTTCTACAACACTAGACTTTTTAGATCCCTTATCAATATCAGAAGGTTCTATTATATATGGTAGAGAATTATTCCCTGTAATAACTTTGGTTAAAATCTCAGCAGATAAAGATTTTCCTACGCCTGACGGGCCTACAAAATAAATTAAATTAGCTCCCTTCTTTTTAGAAATCCCAGAAAGTTTTTTGTTACGTTCATCTACTAAATTTATAACAAAATTTCTTAGTTTTTCCTTGGCTTTTTCTTGCCCTTTTACATTTTTCAGGTAACTGTCTAACTTATTTATGACTAAAATAGGATCTCTAACAGGGTCTATAGTTCCACAGTTTGCCCTTGCTTGATGCGTCTTATATAGTTCACTAAATTTGTTTACTAGAATCATTATCAAAATTGGAGAAGCCATCCCAATTGAATAAGCTGTTGCCTTAGCAGCGCTATCAATAAGCGACCCTGCCCAAAAGACTGGTTTAAGTAAATATGGGATAGGTTTAAGTAAATATGAGATAAGCGTTTCATCTGTATGGTTATCATCACTTTCGTTTGCAGCAGATACTGAAATGCCTATGCTTGATGTAATTAAACAAATGCACATTATTGCAGCTAATAATTTTTTCATAAATTTTTACTCCTTTTCTATAATGGTTCATTTTAAAATAGCAATGATAAACTAAAACTTACGTATTAATTATATACTATTTCAAATATTTTGTCAATTCATATATTTCACATATAACAACAATATGTTTAATAAATTATTATATCTTTTGACAATAAACTTGATATAGTATAAAAAACCGATAAGATGTTCTTAATAAAATGATAAAAAATTAGGAGACAAAAATAACAGCAAAGAAATATAAATAATACTCCAAAACATAAACAGCAAAATTAGCAAAATAAACATAGCAAGGTCAAAAGAGTTAAGAATCCTAGAAGGGAAAATAAAAAACATGACTGAAGAAAATTAAATAAATATGGCAAGTAAAAGGGCTACTACTGTGCTGTGGAGAAAATAGGACTTTCTAAACATTCGAAAAGTAACCCAAACGTAATTACATAGGTAGGCACAAAAATCAGAAAATACATTTTCATCAGGTAAGTTACTCGAGAAATTGCGTTACCGAATGTAACAGAAATGAAATAAAAATGGCAAATTGCATGTCTTATCAATATTTGATTGCTATGATGCCACAGCCTTGCTTGGAGTGAAATAGATAATGGCATAAATGTATCCTATTTGTAAAAGCACATTAAGAGCGCATATTTATCTTATACCAATCTTCGCGGTGATATAGTCTATGGTGACCAAAGTACCCAGTACACGAAGTCATATTTATCACAAAAAGCCCAAACAACTCATCATTCGAATTAATGACTTGGTTATACATCATTACTACCTTAAACTGATAATCGCAATAGGCAACGTGTACCCAGTAGAGTGCGGTGTAAAGTAGTGTAAGGTACTACCGAGTAAGATAACACTCGAAGCAACCTACCTAACCGAAAGGCGAAAGCTGACTCGGGAACAAAGCATGGTAGGAAAGCAGTAAGTCTTTTAAAGATATTCGGAAGCGACCGAACTGTGATGCTAAGCAGATACGAGGTTGAATTTGGATTTAATGAATGTGAGTTTCTAGTTCCTCTTTTTGCCGGAGCAAAGGAAAATATCTGAGACCTTTGGTATGGCAAAAAACTGACGATATTGGTCTGTTAGTTTGTTATCGACGACACCATACAACCTGCAGGTGAACCTGTGGTAATGAAACAAAAGCACAACCGACAATCTGCAAACCAATACACAGTACTAACTGGGGATTGCCTAAAGCGGAATGCCTGAAAAGACTATGCGTAATACCGCAAGGTGATAAGTTTCAAGCAACAGTGAGAAAGATGACGCTGAATATCAGATAAGGCAACGGAGCGTCTGTGGTAGTCTGAGAGATAATTCCCATTACATGGCGAAGTAACGCAGTTATCATGCACTAAAATAAAAGTCAATTAGGGAGGAAAACCTCATATGCAACCAACGGCTAAAATTTTAGCAAGAATTGCACAAAACTCAAACAAACCCAAAGAAAAGCACTTCACCTACGAGTATAGTGTTGTAAGGCGGAAGATGAAAAAGCTTAACATCTAGATAAGTGAAGCAGACGGCAAAAAAAGACAAGAACTGATAAAACATACAAATTAGCAAAACAGGAATTGTTTAAAACGCAGTGCAAATCACAAGCGGATAAGGATTTAAGTATATTCGTTATGCTATGGAGAAACGATTAAAGGCGAAAGCCTGTGAACCTTGTGACGCATGCGAAGCAGAACATTATGAAATTCATCACGTTAACAAATTGAAAAATCTCAAAGGTAAGAATATTTGGGAACGAGCAATGATAGCTAAACGGCGAAAAACCATTGTGGTTTGCAAGGCATGTCACATTAAAATACATCATCCAAAAAGTCAAGTGCAATCAAGTGATAGCGGGAGCAGTGTACTCAGAGACGGGTAAGCACGATTCTGTGAGAGGTTTGTGCAAACCTGCTGTTTAAATGCAGTAAGGCGGTACTTTCCTACTCGCCTCTTTAAAGTATACCCAACAGTGAACGGACAAGAAGTAAAGAGTGACTTACATGGTGCAGTTTACATGGAATACGAAATTCCATAAGGCTGAGATGAAAGTGACATTGAAATGTGATTTTGATTCGGGTCGGTGACGACCAGGAACTTATCAGAAAAATGCTAAAAATAGGCAACAAAAAATATTTGGTAATGTGAACCCTTACACTATGATCGATATGCTAACAGACGAAGAAAAAGCCGCATTGATAGCACGGCAGGTTGAAAATATAAATTCAGCAAACTCAAATGAAAGTACAGATAACGTAAATACTTATCAAACCAAGTGAAAACTGACGATAACATTAGGTATATGGTTTTAACATTTACAGCTATGTTAATAACCTCCGGGTTGTTTTTGGAGGTTTGCATTAATGTGGAAAAATTTGCAATTAAAATATCCCACGGTCAAACCTGGAATATTTATAAATAGCTGTTATATTTTTACCTTTTCTAGCTTTGCGAAATTGGCCATCAACTTTTTGTTTCCGGCACCATCAAAAGCTATCTCAATTAAAGTGTCATTTCCCATGGAAGTAGCAGAAACTATTGTACCAACGCCGAAAATTTTATGTTTAACTTTATCTCCATAAGCGTAAGAATTTTTATTCTGTGGTTGAGGCTTTGAATATGTACCTAAATTTTTTATAACAGGAGCAACTTTAGGTTTTGATATAAAATGCGAAAAAGAAGTTGTTGTGTGTTTTGTGCTTTCGGTAAATAAAACTAGCTCTTCTGGAATTTCAAGCAAAAAGCGAGAAGGTTTGTACCTAGAAGTGCTACCAAACAGCATACGTGTTTGAGCTTTAGTTATTAAAAGCTCTTCTTTGGCCCTGGTTATTCCCACGTAGGCTAAACGCCTCTCCTCTTCTATTTCATCTTCGTTATAAAGTGTCTGAATTCCTGGAAATATTCCATCCTCAAAACCGGGCAAAAATACCACCGGAAATTCCAATCCTTTGGCAGAATGCATAGTCATAAGCGTTACAGCGTTAGAATCAGAATCGTAGTTATCGATGTCAGTTAAAAGAGCCACTTCTTCAAGGAATGTAGAAAGATTTGCGTTTTCACCGTATTCTTCCTCGAATTTCAAAATATTAGATGCCAATTCTTTGATGTTTTCTATGCGGGTTTCACTTTCGTCATTTTCTGCTAAAAGATAATTTACATAGTTTGTTTTTTCTAAAATTTGCTCGTATAACTCATGTAGAGAAGATAACGACGGACTATTTAAATACTCAATCAATTCATCCATTAACTTAGCAAAAGCCTTTAACTTTGAACAGGATCTTAATAAGTACTGATACTCATTGGCATTTCTCATTAAGTTTAGTATAGACTCGCCTGTTTCTGAAGATAAGTTACAGAGCTTTTCGATAGTTTTGTTGCCTATAGAGCGTTTTGGCTGGTTAATTATTCTTTTAAGTCTGATCTCGTCATTTGGGTTATTTATTACGCTTAAGTATGCCATAATGTCGCGGATTTCTCTTCTCTCATAGAACCTATGTCCGCCAATGATTCTATAAGGTATGCCAGATTTAATAAAAACTTTTTCAATACTGTTAGACTGTGCGTTCATACGGTACAAAACGGCAAAATCGGAATATTTTTTCCCATTGGCAACTTGATCTGTTATAGTCGTAGTTATAAAATCGGCTTCATCTGTTTCGTTCAAAGCTGTATATATATTTATTTTGTTTCCGCATTTATTTTTTGTCCATAAAGTCTTAGGTTTCCTTGAACTGTTATTTTTAATAACGGCGTTAGCTGCATTTAGTATATTTTGAGTGGATCTATAATTTTGCTCAAGCCTAACGACAGTGCTGTTTTTAAAAGTCTTTTCAAAATTTAATATGTTTTCAATGGTGGCACCGCGGAATTTATATATACTCTGGTCGTCGTCTCCAACAACGCACAGGTTTTTATGTTTTTGGCTCAAAAGCCTTATAAACTCGTACTGCACAAAGTTTGTGTCCTGATATTCATCCACCATAATGTAATGAAACCTATTTTGATAATATTCCAATATGTCCGGAAACCTTTTAAAGAGTAAAACCACATTACATAAAAGATCGCCAAAGTCCATAGCATCAGCCTGTGCTAAGCGTTTTTGGTACATAGAATAAACTTTGGAAATATTAGATAGTCTAAAATCGGTCCCGGAATTTTTTCGAAAATCATCGGGGGAAATTATCTGATCTTTTGCTCTAGATATTTCAGATAAAATAGATCTATAAGACAATACTTTGTCATCAATATTTAAGTCATTCTGGCATTCCTTTATAAGACGATAGGAATCATCAGTATCGTATATAGTGAAATGTTGTGAGTACCCAAGTTTATCCGCAAATTTCCTAAGGATAACGGAACAAGTAGAATGAAACGTCGATGCAAATACATCACGACCTGTTTCGGTCCCAAGTGCAATTTCTAATCTATCTTTCAGTTCATTTGCAGCCTTATTCGTGAAAGTAATAGCAAGGATCTGCCAGGGTTTAGCAGGACAGACCGATAAATCTTTCAATATATATTCTATTTTGTCATTATTATTGGAATTTAAGCAATTCTTCATTTCATCTACATACTTTTGATTAACGAACCCCGGCACATTTGCATCTCCATAAGCACAACCATACTTTATCAAATTTGTAATCCTGTTGATAAGCACGGTAGTTTTTCCGCTTCCGGCACCTGCCAATATAAGTACGGGACCATTAGTTGAAAAAATAGCTTTTTTTTGCATGTCGTTCATTTTTTCAAAGTACTTTTCCATCAATTTTCTTTTCAGACTTAAAAATTCATTTGTTAAATTATCCATCAGCGCAAACCGTTCTTTCTTTATGTTTATATATTAATTTTAACTCATTTTAGAAATATTTACAATGGATAGTAACTAACAAAAATTGCTTAATAACCTAAAAACCTTGAATCATTTTAAAAGAACATCTGAAAGAAAATACTCGATTAAAAACAATGGTGGGAGATGGTGGATTCGAACCACCGAAGTCATAGACAACAGATTTACAGTCTGCCCCATTTGGCCGCTCTGGAAATCTCCCATATTTCATGCTGTTTTTTGTTCCTCAGAAGTTGAGAACTATCATAGCTTTATTTAAGGTACTGGAGCTGGTGGACGGACTTGAACCCCCGACCTGCTGATTACAAATCAGCTGCTCTACCAACTGAGCTACACCAGCAAACACTTTAATAGTACTATATCACGACAGATTTATTTTGTCAACAAGTTTTTTATAATTACATGTTTTTAATATTAATACCATCATGTTCTATTTTTTAGACAAGAACTTTATAAATTGCTACCGTAGCTTTATTTCTATTTTTCACCAACATAACTAATTAGGAAATGTATGTTGACAATCTTGTTTTTGTGATGTATAATGTGACTCGTAAAGTAAAGAATAAGACCCCTGCCTTTTGGCGGATGGGAGGGATATAATGGCTGAAATCAGAATAAAAGATAATGAATCTTTAGATAGCGCGCTTAGAAGGTTTAAAAAGCAATGTTCTAGAGCAGGCGTTATTGCTGAGATCCGCAAAAGAGAGGCTTATGAAAAGCCTTCTGTTAGACGTAGAAAAAAATCCGAAGCTGCTAGAAAGCGTAAATTTTAATAATTAAAACAGGCTTTCAGGCCTGTTTTTTTATTTAAAAACTAAAAAGGAGCCTTTAGTCTATGAGTTTACTTAAACCTACAAGGTGCTTTGATAAATTAACAGATATTTCTGTGGAGGAAATAAAAAAGTTTAACGTGGAAACTATTTTGTTGGACATAGATAATACGCTTTCTGTTCCGGACTCTAAAGAACCTTTTGATGGGGTTTTGAATTGGCTTAAAGAAATGGAAAAAGAAAAATTTAAACTTCTTATAATCTCAAACAACACAAAGGAAAGAGTAGAATCCTTTGCAAAAACTGTAAATTTGAGGGGAATTTATCATGCTAAAAAACCGATGCCTTTTAAAGTAAAAAAAGCAATAGGCAAAGGAATCAAAAAAACATTGATGATAGGAGACCAGATTTTTACAGATGTATTGCTTGCGAATTTATCCGGAATGAAATCCATCCTGTTGAACCCGCAAGCGAAAGACCCAGAAATACTTAGTTTTAAAATAAAAAGAAAAGTTGAAAGGTTTTTAAAGAAAGGCTTCATAAAGAATGAAACAAGCTCTAAGGTGTAACGACATGAAAGTTTTGATGTTACTTGGACCTAATATCAATTTAACAGGTTTCAGAGAAAAAAGTATATACGGAACGGAAACCTTCGATGAGATAAAAATTCAAATTCTGAAGTACGCTAAAAGTAATAACATCGATTGTGAAATATTACAGTCGAACCATGAAGGCGTACTGATTGACAAATTGCAAGCTGAAAGCAGTGATTACGATTACATAATAATTAACGCCGGGGCTCTGTCTCACTATAGCTTATCTTTAAGAGACGCAATATTGTCGGTGCAGACGCCTTGTATTGAAGTTCACATGTCCAATATATATGCAAGGGAAGAATTTAGGCGACATTCTGTTATAAGCGATGTATGTAAAGGTCAGATTGTAGGATTTGGAAAAGATGTTTATTTTTTAGCTTTAATGGCGTGTTTGCAATTAGAAAATTAAATGATTTAACTTATATTGTGTTCAAGTGATACAAATGATAAAATGAGCATACGAATAGGTGTTAGAGAGGGGTAATATTTTATGGTTATAAATACAGGCAAGGCTCCAAAAGCTGTGGGACCGTATTCTCAAGCGGTTTTATCTCGGGGTGTGGTTTACACTTCTGGACAATTGCCAATAGATCCATCTATAGGGAAGTTTGTTCCTGGTGGTATAGAGGAACAAACCCGGCAGTCACTTACAAACTTAATGGAAGTTTTAAATGAAGCGGGTTCTTCAAATGAAAAAGTTTTAAAAACAACTGTCTTCTTAAGTGATATGAATAACTTTTCAAAAATGAATAAAGTATATGAAGAGTTCTTTAAGCCTGGAAGTTTCCCTGCTCGCTCCGCAATACAAGTTGCTGCACTGCCTATGGGAGCTTTAGTTGAAATAGAAGCTGTAGCTGTGGTTTAAGGCTATGAAGTCTCATATATACTAACATTTTCTTGCTTATTTTTTCATTAATTAATAATTTATTTTTAATTTACTCAAAAAGTCCTCAATTTTATTGGGGATTTTTTGTTTTTAAATAAAAATGTGCAAAAAACATCTTACATATCGGTTCATCAACATAAAAACATAAGTTTTTCGTATTGGCATCAAGGTTTTTAAGAATTTATTTAGAAAAATGAAAAATCTTTGTTTTAAATAGTTTACATATTATTTTGGTTGTGATATAATTATTTTGGTTGTATTATAAATATGGCATAATAGTATCAGCTTATTTCATAATTTATTATTACTTAAAGAGAGGAGGCTGAGCTTTTACATCAAAATTGAAAATAAAAAAATTAGGAGGAATTATTATGTCAAAAGAAAATGTCGTCAAATTTTACGCTAAGGTACATGAAAATGACGAGTTAAAAGCAGAATTTAAAAAATTACAAAATGATTTGGAAAAATCAGATCAAATAAAAAATTCTAACGATTTATTACAAAAAATAGTTGATATAAGTAAAAAATATCACTACGATTTTTCTAAGGATGAACTTGAATCGTACTTGAAAGATTTAAAATCTACATTGTCTGACGACGAATTGTTGAATGTAAGTGGCGGAGCAATGTCTCCTAAGATAGCTGCTGTTGGTATGTTAGGATTATTAGGCATCTCTTTCGCCACAGGTGCGGCTATGAAAATGTCTCAATTTTCTTCTCCTACGGTTAGCTCACAACAAGAGGCTACCCTCTACAATGAAGATGAGGATGACAATGCTGAAGATAATGCTTACGAAAGTGGTGAAAATAGCACTTACGCTAAAGACGAGGATAGTTATGTAGGCACTAGCGGGCTTAGCGATAGTGATCTAAACGAAAGTGTGCCTTCATTCAGCGCAGACACAAATTTTCGTCCCTCGCGCAAAACAGTTGATATTGATGACGAAAATCTTCTTAAAAATCTTTTTAACAATAACTCAGTTGAAAAAGAAACTCCTTCGCTTGAAGTTTCCACACAGCAGCAGGGTAAAGTTAGTCATGAACAGAATTCCACTCAGCAACCTACTATCACACTTAGAGAAGATAAAGTTGTGAAAGGAGTCCATACTGATGACGTAGAAGAACCTAAAGAAACTGCGCAAGTAAACAGTGACCTCAATAATCGAGATGCAAAGCAAACCATTGCAGAATTGCAACAACAATTTGAAAAGGAAAAGCAAGAGCTGACAAGATCAATCGATAGTCTACAGCAACAATTAGATCAAAACCTGCAACAATTAGATTCTGCAACTAAAGAAAATGAACTTGGAAAAGAAACAATCGAGCGTCTCAACGAACAAAATCTAGCGTTAACAGAGCAACTTGAAAATTTAGAGTCTCAAATAAGAGAAATAAACGCAACAACCCAAGGCCAACTTGAGGCCATCCAACAACTTCGAGGTAACAATCAATATCTGGCAGATCAAGTAAATCAAGTAACGAATGCGAAAGATGAGTATGTACGGCAAATAGGTGAACTGCGCGAACAATTAGATCGTCAAAACAGAGCTATGGAAGCACTAAGCGGTCAAGCAGTAGATGGTCAAAATAACCTCGGACAACTTATGCAGGAATTAAGACAAACGAATGAAATGTTAAACTCCGTTAAAGAAAAAAATGAAGGACTTACAAGAGCCTTAGAAGAAAGAAATACTGAGATAGAAAGATTAAAGCTTGAATTGCAACAACAGCGAGAAGATGAGCACGCTCCAATGGCTAGTGTTAATGCTGATAGCCGTGAAGAAACCATCGATCAAAATCAGCATGCAGAAAATGTCCAAGATAAAGATGTTGTTCGGCCTTTAGAAGATGACCAAACTCAACCCATGGGTGGTGTTGATACCGATAGGCATGAAGAAACCATTAATAAAGAAGACAACGCTACACTAAACGTAAATGATGTAACAGCTAAAAATGATAGAGGATGGCTAATGTTGACTTTGCCTGATGGGCACAACAACATTACTATTACATCAGACAACTTAAATACTTTTATAAATAAAGCAGGCTTTAGCAGTATAAATGAAGTTCAATATATACTAGTCAACAACGGTAACATTAAGCCAACATTAGATGATGATTTAAAAGAACTTTTTGCAGAACCTGAAACTGTAAAAGGAAGAGGATATTTATTTTCCTATAATAATACCATTCGTCAACTTACAGAAATAGAAAAAATATTTAGGCAAACTAATGTCCAAGGAGTAAAAAAGGTAAAAAATTGCTTAGAGTTAACTTTGATTGACAAAAGTAAAAACGTTACTATTGAAGAAAATAGCTTAAAATCTCTCGCTGTAGAGGCAGGCTTTAGAAGTTTAGATAAAGTTGAGTCTATAAGGTTTAATAATTGTGATATAAGACCAGAATTGGACGAAAATTTAAGTGAAATTTTTAAAGAAGCTGAAGATAGAAATACCTTGCTGCACCGTACTCAGCAAGAAATAAGAGATCTAAAATTACAAAAAATTATGGGAAAAGCTTCAGTATCAAGACCTGTCGCTGAAATTATGCTTGACGAAAATGTAGGTAAGGAAATTGCTCAAACTATGCATGATCACAAAGTAAATAAAAATGTCGCCGAACTTGTGAATAATGGCATAGATCCAAATACTGCTAAAATCATGGACGAGTTCGGAGTAGATGAAGTTGCCGCTATAGGAATTGGTAAAATAGCAAAAGCTACAAGTAGTTATACTGGTCAATGGATTTATGTGACTTTAAAAGATGGAAATAACACCTTAACAATCAACAAAGCTTTGCTGGAATATTTAGCAAAACAGACTGGATATGAAAAGCCAGACGATGTAAAAGCTATTCATGTAAACAATGGTAGTGTAATACCTACAATTGCAGATGACCTTAAAGATAGATTTACCATTGAAGATTATAGTTCCAGTTATAAAAATGTTGCAACGCGTCTAGGAAGAAACGAACTAAGTAGTAAGACTTTACAAGAAAACGGTATTAAAAAAATAAGATTTGATAAAGAGGAACAGACAGTTTATATTACGATGAACCCTGACAGCGATAGCTTATATCTCAAAAAGGAAAATATTAATCTACTAAATTATATTGAAAACATGATAAATATTGACATTAAATGTGTACAAGTTGGATATGATGAAAAAGAGCTGAATGCGGGAGGCAATGAAGAAATAAAAATTTATTTGAGTCTATCCCCCGATGACTTCTGCAACGGTAAAGTAACATTTTCTGTTGGAGAAGAAGTATTAAACAGGCAAAAATCAATGATAGAAAAAACTTCTTCAGACGGTCGTGGTAATATAACCGTAATTTTAAAGAGTGACGCAGATGAGTTGTTTGAGGTAAATGAAGAAGTAATAGAGTATTTACAAAATCAGACGAAAAGATTTTTGCAGTGGGGAACAACACCTTTAGAAAGTTTAACAGTTAAAAAATCTGATGGAACAGCTGCTAGAATACGTGTAGCTCAAAGTATAAAAGATGAATATGAACTTGTAGACGGAGTACTACAAGCAAAAAATTAATATTATTACGTTATATCTGGCTCTGTGGTGTTAATGACACAGAGCCAGAACAAAAGAAAAGGATGAGAAATGATGACTCAGGTAAAAAATGTTACCTATTCAAATTTTGTAAACGAGTATTTGGACGATATGATAAATGTCGCCGTTGGCAGATTTGGAGAAAATTATATAGATAGAAAAAAAATTTTAGATCATGTGAATTGTGATAACGAAATGTGCACATTAGCCTTGGATGAAAACGGCAATGTACTGGGCTACTGTTTATTCTTTGAAGATAATATGAATAGTGCTGAAAAGGACTTTAAAATACCTAAGCAAGAACTAATTTCTGTAACAGGGTCCGACAGTTCCATATGCCACACTAAATCCATGGCACTTAGAAAAGATTGTGAAAAAATGGGACTAGGATATAATTTGTTTAACAGAACCTTGGACAAAGCTCAAAAAATAGGGTATAAAGCAGCATGGTGTCCCGCTTGGAAAAGAGGCAGTTATGTTCCTGTTGAAAATGTACTTTTAAAGTCAGGATTTACCTTCTTTAAAACTGTACATAGAATTTGGGAAAACGACAAAAACTATACTTGCGTAGAGTGCAACGGCCCTTGTAAATGTGATGCTGCTCTATATTATAAAATTTTAAATTGACTTTAAATATGAAAGGAGTTTAAAAAGATGGAAAAGGATAATAAAAAGAATGATATAATAGAATTGATAGAAGACAGTTTAGGTGGAATTTCTGGAGGGTTATCTTATAATTATACAAGTATAGATAACACCCAACATTTTGGTACTCATAAAAACACACAAAGCTTTCATGAAATCAACTCTATAAAGCACAATTTTAACGAAAAAAGACCACGTAGTTAGATTAATACTTATTATTTGGAATACGATATATCATTTTATATTTTGACAAAACTAAAATATAATGTTAAAATTATTCTGTGAGTAAATTGAGCAGTCGCGGGTACTTTACCGAAAGGGTGTACGCGAGGAAAGTCCGAGCTCCACAGAGCAAGATAACGGCTAACGGCCGCCGGGGGCAACCCTAGGGATAGTGCAACAGAAATATACCGCCAACTTTGGTAAGGATGGAAAGGCGAGGTAAGAGCTCACCAGCGCATAGGAGACTGTGTGGCTATGTAAACCCTATCTGGAGCAACACCGCAAATAAGACATTTATGTGCCTGCTCGGTATGTCTTAAAGGTGGCACTGAGCTGAATGGTGACATTTGGCCAAGATAGATGACTGCTTTCAACAGAACTCGGCTTATAGATTTAGTCACATAAGGCCGCATCAATACTCGGTGTTGATGTGGCTTTTTATGATTTAAAACAGTCTACTTACAAAAATAATTTTTATTTAGAAAAAGTCTGTAAAGTTCGCTTTTAGAAAGGCCGGTTTCCTTAGCTGCAAGCTTAGTAGCCTGCGACAGGCTTAATTTTTCGTTTAAAAATTTATCTACTGTTTTCACAGCATCATCTTTTGAAACTGTAGTTACTTCGGCTTTGCTAAAGCCCTCCACTATTATTACTATTTCACCTTTGAGCACTGTACTTTCTAACATATTACAAGCCCCTTGCAACGTAGTCCTTATAACTTCTTCGTGTATTTTGGTGAGTTCTCTGACGATTGCGATTTTTCGGTCTCCTAAAGTGTCGTATAAATCACGTATGGTATTTTTAAGTTTGTGCGGTGCCTCATAAAAAATCATGGTGCGCTTTTCAAATTTTAATTCATTTAAATGCTCTCTGCGACTTTTTTTATTTACGCTTAAAAATCCCTCAAAAGTAAACCTTCCGCTTGAGATTCCGGATATGCACAACGCAGCTGTAAATGCACTGGGGCCTGGTATTACAGTTACGGGTATGCATTTTTCTTCGCAAAGTCTAACAAGCTTTTCACCGGGATCAGATATAGCAGGCATTCCGGCATCTGAGACCAATGCACAAGTTTCGCCGTTTAAAATTCTTGTACAAATAAATTCAGCTTTTTGTTTATCGCTATGCTCAAAGTAGCTTGTAAGAGGCTTCTTGATATTGAAATGATTTAAAAGCTTAAGAGTGACTCTGGTATCTTCTGCCGCTATAAAGTCTACACTTTTTAAGGTCTCGATAGCTCTTTGTGAAAAATCTTGCAAGTTGCCTATAGGTGTACCAACAATAATCAATTTACCAATCATTTTTATTTTCTCCGCTTTCCATATAAAATTCATAAATTTTTTTTAGCTCATCAGATTTATTTCCATTGTCATCTTCCATGATTAAAGCTGGCATCACAACAAGACCAGGGTTTCTGCCTCTTTTTCCTTCCAAAAGAAAAAGCTTAGGTAATGATGTGCACCGCTGCTGTACAAACCTTAACCTCTTTGGTTCTATATTGTTTTTTCTCATTGAAAGCATCACATCACAAAGCCGTTCGCTTCTTTGGCAAATGCAAAGCCTACCACCGAAATTTAAAAATTTTTCGGCCACTTTTACTACGTCGTCTGTAGAACAAACAAGCTCATGCCGTGCTATTTTTTTATGTACCGAGTCATTAAGCAAACCTCTACCCACAGCTTTATACGGCGGGTTACAGACGACCAAATCATATGAATGCTTGTAATTTTTGAGGTCATAATTTTTTATATCAGAATGCACAACTTCAATTCTGTCTGATAAATTATTAAGCTCTACGGAACGTTTAGCAAGGTTAAATGCATTTTTTTGAATCTCAATTGCTGTTGTAAATTTTGGTGGAGTTTTGGTGTGCCAGAAAAGAGGAATTGTGCCACAGCCTGTCCCGAATTCTGCTGCTTTTTCATATTTTTTAGGGTAAGCAAAATCCGCTAGAAGCAGCGTATCTGTAGAAAATTTGTGTTCATCCGACACTATAACTGATATGCCATTTCCGAGTTGTTCTAATTTTTCATTTGTCATAAAGAATCTCCGCATAGTTTTATATTAAAATAAGGCGAGAAATCCTCGCCTTAAATTTCATTGAAAGCAAATAATACGCGCTATTATTCAGCTGGATTAGGAGCACTAACAGGGCAAACACCAGCACATGCACCACAATCGATACAAATTTCAGGGTCTATTACGTATCTTCCTTCACCTTCAGAAATTGCACCAACGGGGCATTGTGCTTCGCATGCTCCGCATGATATACACTCATCGTTAATTTTGTAAGCCATAAAGCACCTCCGTTAAGTTTAATAAATATATTTTATCACATTGTTTCAAAAAAATCAAAGCGTTTATAAGAAATCATAAACACACATTTGACGTTGGGAACACAACAGCTGTAAGTCAAGCGTATCGAATACATCTCAATGTGCTAGATTTCTCTTGGTTCAACCTTTAGATCTTTTGTCTCTTTGGCTACCCCAACTAAACTGGACATCTTTTAAAAGATATTATGCAAATACAGTGAGTTTAAATATTGCAACAATACAAAAGTATAAGAGAAAAAGAAAATCAAATTATGTACAAGCTTTAGAACTAAAGAATATTTTAACCCTTTTAATGATACTAAGTAATTAATTCCCTTAGTCTTGAATAAAATGAAAGTCAAACATCTTGAGACAGTTAACACTATGATCATTTCAAGCAATGTTATGATTGTACGTAAGTATTTTGGACATGTGAACCATTAATCAATTATTTAAAATAATGAGTTACTAGTTCTATTTTTAAGTGAACTTTTTTACCTTTTCTTATTATAACTGGATTAATAAAATCTTTTATGAAGAACTCTTTATTTATAGAGTCTATTTTTTTGTATTTATTATTATCTAATATAGATATTCCACCTTGCTCTATGAGACGCCTAGCTTCGCTGTTAGATTTAGAAAGTTTTGTTATAAGCAACAGCTTGATAATTGAAATTTTACTAGATGAAAAATCATTTTTAGATATTTTTACATTTGGAATACTGCCTGAACAAGTACATTTAGTAAAGATAGCTCTTGTGCCATTTTGAACTTTTTTTGCTTCTTCTTTACCATGTACAGATTTAGTAACTTCAAAAGCTAAAATTTCTTTTGCGTAGTTTATTTTACTGCCTTCAAGTTTTGAAAGCTCTTGTATTTGTGCAAGTGGCAAAAAGGTTAACATTTTCAAGCATTTCGCTATATCTTTATCATCTATGTTCCTCCAGTATTGATAAAAGTTGTACGGAGAAGTTTTGTTCGGATCTAGCCAGAGGGCACCTTTTTCAGTTTTACCCATTTTTTTGCCTTCGCTGGTGGTTAAAAGGTTAAAAGTCATTCCATAAACATCTTTTTTTCTTTTTTTGCGAATAAGGTCTATACCACCTAAGATATTGCTCCACTGGTCATCGCCACCGAGTTCAAGCTGGCAGTTATATTTATCACTCAACACTAAAAAGTCATAACTTTGCATAAGCATATAGTTAATTTCGAAAAATGAAAGACCTCTGGATAACCGTTGTTTGTAACATTCGGATGACAACATTTTGTTTACATTAAAGTGAATACCGATATTTCGGAGGAAATCTATATAGTTTAAATGCCACAACCAAGAAGCGTTGTTGATCATAATTGCTTTATCGTTTTTAAATGAAATGAATTTTGCCATTTGCTTCTCAAAGCAAAATATATTATAATCTATTTCTTCTTTAGACAACATCTTTCTCATATCAGACTTACCCGAAGGATCACCAATCATAGCTGTTCCGCCACCAAATAGTATGATAGGCGTATGGCCGGCTTTTTGAAGATGCGACATTATCATCATTTGCGCAAAGTGTCCAACATGGAGACTGTTAGCAGTGGGGTCAAAGCCTATGTAAAATTTAATTTTGCGGCTGTCAAGAAGATTTTTTATTTGTTTTTCGTTAGTAACTTGAGCTATTAGTCCTCTTTTTTGTAGTTCCTCGTAGGTTTTCATAAAGGTTCCTCCTGCATTTGTATTTTAAATTACGGATACTGACTTTTTATATTTTTGAATATTAAACAAATATATTATACACATAAAGTAAATAAATTCAAATATATAGAAACGATAAATTTAAAAATATTTTTGTAGAATGTATAACTTTGTCTTTATTATACGCTTGGACCCAAATTTTAAAAGTTGCATTAAAATGCAAAAACAGCCACATAAGTGGCTGTTTTTTAAGAGAAATTCAATTGAAATTTTTTCAAACAATCTAATAAAAATACAGCAATTAGCGGCCATTAATTATTTCAGATTTATATTATTGAGTAATCCAGATACTTTTCAAGTTCTTCTTCGTCTTTTCTCTTTTTCTCAAAGTAAACAATAGCTGTAGCAACTGCAGCGGCAATAGTAGCAGCTGTGGCAGCTATTGCAATCAATATACTAAATTTATTACACTTTTTCATAAATACACCCCGCATTTATTAAATTCACAAACTATTTTATAATAAATTCATTAAACTGTCAAGTTAAAGCTTGGTCTCATACTTCTAGCAAATATCCGTGCTTTGGTTTATTCATTCCTTTGCTTTGAAAGGTAGAATGTTGTTTTTCTCTTTTATCGTTAAAAAAATTATAATTTTTTATAAATTCACTTCTTTTGTTAAAAAAAGTTTTTTGTGTATCCTCCGTTTTAAGCATAGACTCAATCTCAAGTAAACGGTTGTACTTAGCGACTCTTTCGCTTCGACATGGCGCACCTGATTTTATTAACCAGCTGCTGGAAGCAACAGCGATATCTGCTATGGAAGTATCTTCCGTCTCACCCGAGCGATGCGACACTACAGTGCTATACCCTAGAGATTTTGCGGTTTCGATTGTTTCAAATGTTTCTGATAATGTCCCTATTTGATTTGGCTTAATTAATATTGAATTTGCAAGATTTTGTTTGGCGCCATGTTTTAACTTTTCTGAATTTGTAACGAATAAATCGTCCCCAACTAGCTGTATTCGGCTACCCAGAGTTTCAGTCAATATAGCCCACCCATCGAAGTCTTCTTCGGACATTCCATCTTCTATCGAAATAATAGGATACTTCTCGCACCAGTTGTCCCAGAAATCAACTAGTTCTTGGCTTGTAAATGATTTCTGCCTTTTCAACATCGTATAGTTGTTTCCAAAATGCCATTGGCTGCTAGCCGCGTCCAGAGCAATTTTCACTTCATTTGTGCTATATCCGGCTTGATTTATAGCTGAGATTATAACCTCAATAGCTTCTTCATCGGAAGGAAAGTTTGGCGCGTAACCGCCCTCATCTCCAACAGATGTTTCATAGCCATTGCTTCTCAATATACTCCCTAATGTATGATATATTTCACTGCACCAACGTAGTCCTTCTTGAAAACTACTAGATCCTGTCGGAACTATCATAAATTCTTGTATATCCACATTGTTTGAAGCGTGCACGCCTCCATTTAAAATATTCATCATTGGTGTTGGCATTTTCTTTGAGGAAAATCCACCCAGATATCTAAACAGGGGCATGTTGTAAAATTTTGAAGCAGTTTTCGCAAAAGCCATAGATACAGCTAACGTTGCGTTTGCACCTAAGTTTGACTTGTTTTTGGTACCGTCAAGTTCCATTAATAAATTATCTACACTCCACAAATCTGGATTTTTTAGCCTGGATAAGGCGGGAGAAATAATTTCATTAATATTTTTTACGGCGGTTGTCACGCCTTTTCCAAAAAAACGCTTGCTATTTTGGTCTCTTAATTCAAGCGCCTCATTTTTGCCCACAGATGCACCGGACGGTACACTAGCACTATCGCAGGTTCCATCTGAAAACGTCACTGAAGCCCATGCTGTAGGAAATCCCCTAGAATCAAGGATTTCCAATGCTTTTACTTTTTGTATACTTGTATTCATTATTTTTTCTCCTTCAAAATTCAAGTTTTACTTTTGCTAAAATCAGTATGCGCTTGTGCAAAAAGCTTTATACATTTATGCTGATTTTATTCCTTTTCAAGGCTTGTGTTGGGGTAATACCAAGACAAGATTTGCTTATAAGATGCGCCCTGTTTTGCCATCTCGTTTGCACCATATTGACTCATACCAACACCGTGACCGTATCCTTTTACTGTGAATATAACTTTATCATCGCAAATTTTTATGGTGAAGTTTGAAGAGCGGAGTGCGAAAGCTTCTCTTACCTGTCTACCATTAACAGTTTTGTCACCAATGTTAATGGATTTTATCATTCCGGCCTGAGTACGTTCATTTTCGTGCATCCATGAGTTAACATCATCATTAAAATTTGATTGAAATTTATTTTGCGCAATTGTTTTAAATTCATCTAGTGACAATTCTTTTTTGCTTTGATAACCTGGAGCTGAAAGGTCGTAAGGGCTCGGCACAGACACTAAATAATCTGCATTTCCTCCGAAAACGTCCTCTAAATTTTCAGTATTTCCGCTAGATATGGAATGATAAAGAGCTTCAATATATTTACCGTTCTGTTTGAGACTTTCACCATAGACACTGTCGACTATTTTCATCATTTTATCGTAATATTTCTCAAAATTCTCTTGCCATCGCTCTTTTAGCATTTCGGGAGTCATATAGTAAATTCGATTTTTTGAATCAACGCTAAAATCACAGCCTTTTAGGTCATCGTCTGGCTTATTTTTTTGATTTTCTTGTAAGTTTTTAAAGTAAGTGTAAGCGGCTACCGTTTGTGCCTTTAAAGCTTCAATCTCATTTAAGGGTGACATCTCGCAAGCAACACTCAAGCACAAAAATTTTCGTACATTTACATCAATTATTTCGCCGTTTGATTTATCTAGTACTTTAAACTTATCGTCATTAGTTTTGTTTTTTGATAAATTGACATTTTGTAGTATATTTTTTTATGTTTGGTATATCAACCTTGAAGTTACCATTTAAAGCGAAAACAGGCGTAATTATCATAAAAATAAATAAGATTAAGAGTAAAATAATTTTTTGTTTCATGAGTTTTTTCTCCCTTTTTGTTAATATAACTATTTACAATTTTTTTTTTAAGAAGTAAAATATATATGCAATATCTTAAATTTTTATTTTTAGGAGTGTTTTATATGAAAATGAAACATTTAAAAATTCTAGTTTTTATATCATTGGTTTTACTTGCGGTTATGTTTATCTTACAAGCAACTGGCAAGCTTAACAGTATTTTCGGAAATTCAGATTTTGTGTGTAATGCCGTTTGCTTTTTTTCGCTTTTATTTTTAGCAGTTGTTCTTATTGTAATGGGCTATTGCATCAAGTGGCCAAAGAATTTTAGCTTTACTGTGAAGAAAAACGTGAGTACGTCTATTTTTTCATTGCTGGTTGGCGTATTTTTAGGGGCTGAATCTATTACAAAACTATTAAATTATATTAATGGCTACAGAGATATTATGCAGCTTGTTTTATCCTTATTCGGAATTGCTTCCGGAATAGTTTTTGTAATGATAGGCATATGTTACTTTATAGGCAAGAATATATTTAAAAATAGAGAGATTTTAGTTTTAATTCCTGTTGTTTGGAGTATAATAAAATTGTTTGAAAGGTTTTCGGTTTACAATTCTGTTTCGCGTTACCCATGGGAAATGTTGGACGAAATAGTAGTAATTTTCGTTACGCTATTCCTTTTAAATCTAGCAAGAGTATTTGCAAACGTTGACAATGCGGGTAAATTGAGAGGGCTTTTCGTTTTTGGCTACTTGAGTGTTATTTTTATAGTTTTTGAAACTGTTTTCTTATCAAAGACAAATACATTGGATTTGCAATACTTTACAAATACTGTGAATTATTTTCTAGCTATATTTATCATAGATTTACTTGCAAACTTGGGTAAAGCTTTACAAAAAAGCGGAAATGACAAAGTGAAAGTGTTAGCTGAAAAACCGGATGATGAAGTAGTGGAATAAATGTTTTTAAAATTTTAAGAGGGAGTGTTGTTTTATGGCAATTGGTATTGGTATAAATGGATTTGGAAGAATTGGAAGGTTAGTGTTTAGGGCAGCAATTTCAATGCCGGATTTATTCGATATTAAGCTTATAAATGACCCTTTTATTGATTTAGATTACATGGCTTACATGACAAAGTACGATACGGTTCACGGAAGGTTTAATGGGGACATTTCTACAAAAGACGGTAAACTTGTGGTAAATGGTAAAAATGTAGATGTATGTGGATTTAAGGCGCCAGATGAAATACCGTGGGGAAAATTTGGTGCAGAATATATTATTGAGTCTACGGGGGTATTTTGCACAACAGAGAAAGCTTCCGGGCACTTTGTAGGTGGAGCTAAAAAGGTAGTAATTTCAGCTCCGGCAAAAGATAAAGAAACTCCGACATTTGTTTGTGGTGTAAACTTGGATAAATATACTGAAGACATGAAAGTAGTTTCTAACGCTTCTTGCACAACGAACTGCCTAGCTCCACTTGCAAAAGTTATAAATGACAACTTTAATATTGTTGAAGGACTGATGACTACAGTACATGCCATTACAGCCACTCAAAGAACGGTTGATGCACCATCGTCGAAGGATTGGAGGGGTGGAAGAGCCGCTGCGAACAATATTATTCCATCTTCTACCGGAGCTGCTAAGGCTTGTGCATTAGTTATACCTGAACTGGCAGGAAAACTTACAGGAATGTCGTTTAGAGTGCCTACTCCTGACGTTTCAGTAGTTGACTTGACTTGCCGTCTTGAAAAATCTACCACTTACGAAGAAATTTGCAAAGTTGTGAGGTTGGCTTCTGAAAATGAAATGAAAGGCGTTTTAGGTTACACAGAAGACGCAGTGGTTTCTTCGGACTTTTACACTGATCCCAGAATTTCTATTTTTGATGCTAAAGCTGGAATCATGTTAAATGACCATTTTGTGAAACTGGTTGCCTGGTATGACAACGAGTGGGGGTATAGCAACAAGATTTTGGACTTGATCGCTCATATGTATAAAGTTGGTAGCGTCACAGTATAATCATTGAGATGTCTGCCATCAAATTGATAAAGGTACCAATAACAGCTTTATGAATCTATTTGCTCTTGGAAAAGCAAATAGTTTTACGGTAGAGTCTTTTTATGCGAGTATGTAAAGTCAGATTATCCCTTTCTATTTTCTGAGTGTTCTTTTTTCCACAAACAAGCTGTTGTGAGGGAGTACATTTTCATAAGCAAAATTATGATCCGTATAAACCCTTATAATTGGGAACAGCTTGAGCAACGCAAGAAGCTTGTCTAAGTTTTTACTCATGTACCAAAATGTAAATGCTAACGTGGTACTTGTGGCATGATCCACTGCCCACCACAGCGCCATATCTCTAGTGGGATTTTATAGTGATGAAAACTCCACATTTCATCCATTTCTGTTGATAATACATTGCAAATTATAACATTAAGTGGCTTTTCTGCATTCTGTTTAGAAAGATATTCCTCATTCACTTGATTTACAAATTTTTCCGTTTTTAACAGTTGTTGCTGTGTCTTTTGAAATGTCTAATACTCGTCCTGTATCCCATAATCCTGCTCCATTCATTGCTATTTGTATTATTTTTTCTTTTGTATCAGGTTTGCTGGCATTATTTTTATACTCAAGCTGAAATGTTTTATGAGAGCATTCTATATTTCGGCAGAGATGATGTTGTCTCCCGGAACTGTTTTTCCATACAGTACAATATCCTCTCTCTCACAATAGGGACACTTTACTTTTACTGTTGCCATTGTCTCTCCTACTATTTTTTCTGTTATCTCTTATTATTGAATGCCCTTAATTAATGTGTTCTTTGATTGCAACTAACATATCTTAATCCATTATTAGCTCTTTCTTATCCTCATCGCTTACATTTTATTGAACCACTTGATTATCACTTAATTTTCTTCTTATAACAAACGCGGACCAGAGAAACTTCTCTTGCCCGCGTTATATTTTAATTCAACCTTATATTAATTCTATCATTGCCATTTCAGCAGCATCGCCACGTCTTGGTCCTAACTTACTGATCCTCGTATATCCACCATTTTTGTCTGCATATTTTGGTGCTATTTCGTCGAACAACTTTTTCACTACTTCTTCTTTAGTAATAAAAGCCAACGCTAAACGTTTATTATGCAAGCTATTGTCTTTCGCTAATGTAATCATTTTTTCCGTTATTGAACGCACTTCTTTAGCTCTATACACTGTGGTCTCGATCTTACCTTTCTCTAAAAGGAAAGTCACCATTGCTCTTAGCATAGCCGTTCTGTGTGAAGCGGTTCTTCCAAGCTTCCTAGTTCCTGGCATCAAAATTCACTCCTTTACACTATATTCACCATTAATCTTCTTTACAGAGGTCTAGCCCATAAGACTTCAACTTCTTTATTACTTCCTCTAAAGATTTTCTACCAAGATTTCTGACCTTCATCATGTCAGCTTCTGTTTTCTTGGTCAACTCTTCAACAGTATTTAGTCCTGCACGTTTTAAACAGTTGAAAGAACGAACAGATAAGTCCATTTCATCCAAAGTTATACCAAGAATTTTTTCTTTGTCACTTGTATTTTTTTCAACTAAAATGTTCAATCCGCTCTCAGCTTCGGTTAAATCTGAGAACAAGTTTAAATGTTCCGTCAATATCTTCGCCGACAACGATATCGCTTCTTTTGCATCGATAACACCATTGGTCCAGACTTCTATCGATAACTTATCATAGTCAGTTATCTGCCCTACTCTGGTATTTTCAACATTGTAGTTTACTTTCAACACCGGCGTATATATAGAATCTATAGGAATTACTCCCAATGTGTTGTCTTGCATTTCCTTTTTATTCTTATCTGCAGAAACATAGCCTCTTCCCTTATCTATCACCAGCTCCATGCACAAGTCTGCATCTTCGTTCAAGGTAGCTATGTGTAGGTCTGGGTTCAAAATCTCTATTTCTCCATCAAATGGAATATCTCCTGCCTTTAACTCGCATGGGCCTTTTTTCCTCATGAATATAGTCTTAGCTTCGTCTGTTTCTAGTCTAGCTATTAAACTTTTTAAGTTCAATACTATCTCAGTTACGTCTTCTTTAACGCCCGGTATGGTTGAAAACTCATGCATAACCCCATCTATTTTCATTGAAGTTACCGCCACACCCGGAAGCGAAGAAAGCAACACTCTTCTTAAGCTATTTCCTAAAGTATTTCCAAAACCTCTTTCTAAAGGTTCAACAACAAACTTGCCATATGTTCCATCTTCAGATAAGTCTTCTACAGAAATTCTTGGTTTTTCCATCTCTAACATCGTTAGTTCCTCCTTCGTTTAATTAGGTTATTAAATTTAAATCAACTATTAAAAATAACCTATTATAGCTTGGAGTACAACTCAACGATAAGTGTTTCTTCAACCGGTAGATCTATATCTTCACGTACCGGATAATTAATCATTTTCCCTGCGAATTGCTCAGAATTAACTTCTAACCATTTCGGCACAGGACGAGAAGCATTCCTTTCCAGTATTCCCTTGATTTTTTCACTTTGGCGGCTTTTCTCGTTTATACTGATGACATCTCCCGGTTTCACTAGGTAAGATGGTATGTTAACTTTCTTGCCATTAACTGAGAAATGATTATGAAGTACTAATTGTCTAGCTTCCGGACGAGAGCTTGCAAAACCTAGTCTGTAAACTATATTATCTAAGCGGGTTTCCAGAACAACTAAAAGTTGTTCACCAACCTTACCTTCTCTCTTCTTTGCTAAATCATAGTAATGTCTAAATTGTCCTTCTAAAACTCCATAGTAACGCCTTGTAGCTTGTTTTGCACGTAATTGTAAACCGTATTCAGAAACTTTCTTTCTGCCTTGACCATGCTGGCCAGGTGCATACGATCTCCTTCCTACTGAACATTTTTCGGTATAACATCTATCACCTTTTAAATAAAGCTTTTGGCCTTCTCTTCTACAAAGTCTACAAACTGCTCCTGTATATCTTGCCATTAGTTAAAATACACCTCCTGTTATTATGACTATACTCTTCTTCTTTTTGGCGGACGACACCCATTATGCGGAATCGGAGTTACATCTTTTATCATGCTAACTTCCAAACCTGCACCTTGTAGCGCTCTAACTGCTGCTTCACGTCCTGCTCCTGGTCCTTTAACAAAAACCTCTACAGTTTTCATACCATGTTCCATTGCAGTTTTGGCTGCTGTTTCAGCTGCCGTTTGTGCTGCGAATGGCGTAGATTTCCTGGATCCTCTAAAACCAAGCTCCCCTGAACTTGCCCAAGATACTGCATTTCCGTTTACATCTGTTATTGTTACTATGGTGTTGTTAAATGTAGACTGAATGTGCGCTTGGCCACGTTCAATATTCTTACGTTCACGTCTTCTGCGAACTGTTGCTTTTTTACCAGATTTCTGTACTGCCATGTCTTATAACCCCTCCTTATTTTTTCTTATTAGCCATTGTCTTTCTAGGACCTTTTCTGGTTCTAGCATTGGTTTTCGACCTCTGGCCTCTTACAGGCAAACCTTTACGATGACGTATACCTCTATAGCATCCTATTTCAACCAATCTCTTAATATCAAAAGCGATGTCACGTCTTAAGTCACCTTCAACTCTACAATGTTTGTCGATATATTCTCTTAAAGCTGCTACATCATTTTCTGTAAGATCTCTAACCCTTGTGTCCGGATTAATCCCTGTTGCCTTAATAACATCGCTTGCGGTTTTTCTTCCTATACCGAAAATGTACGAAAGACCAATCTCAACACGTTTATCTCTAGGTAAGTCAACACCTGCTATACGTGCCATAAATACACCTCCATTTTTTACTTTATCCCTGACGTTGTTTATGTTTAGGATTTTCACAAATTACCATTATTTTACCTTTGCGCTTAATGATTTTACATTTCTCGCAAATTTTCTTTACAGAAGGCCTGACCTTCATTTATATACCCCCTTCAAGTAAAATCTCAACGATTTTTTTAATTTTATTTAGCTCTCCAAATAATTCTTCCTCTTGTTAAATCATATGGAGACATCTCCACAGTTACTTTATCTCCTGGCAAAATCTTAATGTAATTCATTCTAAGTTTACCGGAAATATGTGCTAATATTGTTTTTCCATTCGGAAGCTCTACCATGAATTGCGCATTTGGTAGTGCTTCTTTAACTATACCTTCAATCTCAATTACATCTTGCTTCGACAAGCATAACCCTCCTGTTCATATAACTAACCTTCAGCCATTTTTTTAAACAAGTTGAGCTTTTTCCTAATAGCACAATTTGTTTGCATAAAACTGGCATCCAATTTTTCTTTCGTCACTATAAGATGTTTTTCATTTTTTACTTTGGGTTTTTCAAGCGTCCTTCTTTTTCCATCGCATATTATAACATTTTTTCCACTGACTTTCAAAACCACAAAAAAATCATCTTTATCGTGTCCTGCTCTAGATACTACAACCGAACCTACTTTAATATCCATATTTACCCTCCATCAATCCGGTAACGTCAAAATCATCGGTCCTGAAGGCGTAACCGCAACTGTATGCTCAAAATGTGCCGAAAGTTTTCCGTCTTTGGTTACTGCGGTCCAGTCGTCGGATAAAATTTCCACTTCATAAGTTCCGGCATTTATCATAGGTTCTATCGCTATTGTCATTCCAGGTAAAAGACGTACTCCTCTTGAAGGTACTCCATAATTTGGTACACTAGGGTCTTCATGTAGCTTCGCACCTACTCCGTGACCGACAAAATCTCGTACCACCGAGTAATTGCGTGCCTCGACATGCTCTTGAATCGTTGAAGATATATCGCCTATTCTGTTTCCAACCACCGCTTTTTTTATGCCTTCCATCAAAGATTCCTGCGTCGCTTTTAAAAGTGCACGAGCTTGGTCGCTAACTTCGCCACACGCAAACGTATAAGCTGTATCTCCGTGAAAGCCATTGTAAAAAGCTGATACATCTATGCTGACTATATCTCCAGATTCAACCTTGCGTTTTTTGCTCGGTATGCCATGAACAACCTCATTGTTGATTGAAATACAAGAGCTGTTTGGAAACCCTCCATAGTCAAGGCAAGACGGTTTAGCGCCTAGCTTTTCTATATACTCTCGTATCATAAAATCTAAATCCCAAGTAGTAATTCCCGGAGAAATTGATCTTCCGGCCAAATGTAATGCATTTGCTGCTATTTTACCGGCCTTTTTCATTTGATCTATCTCTCTTTTAGTCTTCAAAACGACCATAACTTATTCCTCCAAGGACTTAAAAACTAAAGATTTAGTTTCTTCTACGCTTTTGTTTCCTTCTATCTCGACAAGCTTGCCCTCATGTTTATAATACTTTTTTAAGGGCTCTGTCTGCTCATGATAGATTTTCAGTCTCTCTTTTATCGTCTCAACTTGGTCATCCTTCCGCTGAATAAGGGTGCTGTGACATTTATCACAAGTTCCAGGTTTTTCTGGTTTTTTATTTTCTAAATGATAACTTGCTCCACAATTCTCACAGACACGGCGTCCCGATAGTCTATTTATAATCGATTGGTCATCAACCTCTATGTCAATAACTTTATCTATATTTACATTTAGCCTACCCAAAGCCTCGGCTTGTGCTATGGTCCTAGGAAATCCGTCCAATATAAAACCATTTTTGTACTCCGGTTTTGCTATAGTTTCTTTCACCATGTTTATAACAACTTCATCCGGAAGTAACAACCCTTTTTCTATATAAGATTTTGCTTCTAGACCCAACTTCGTGCCGCTTTTCAGCTCTGATCTGATAATATTGCCCGTAGATATAGACCTTACAGACAAATACTTTTCTATAAATTCAGCCTGTGTACCTTTGCCTGAACCAGGTGCTCCAAGAAGTATGATATTCATAAAATTAGCCTCTTTTTAGAAAGTCACCCTCGATGCAGCCACAAAACCGCACCGATTGTAAATTTCTCTTTTATTAATCTAAGAATCCTTTATAGTGGCGCATCATCATTTGAGATTCCATCTGCTTAACTGTTTCTAATGCTACACCTACCATAATGATAACCGATGTTCCTCCGAGGAAAGTTGTTTGATACATGTAGGTTAAGTCACTAAATATAAACGGTTCTATCGCAATGAAACCAAGGAAAAATGCTCCCATTAAAGTTATTTTCGACAATACCTTTGCAATGAAATCACTGGTTGGCTTACCTGGTCTGATTCCAGGAATAGTGCCGCTACTTTGACGAAGATTGTTCGCCATCTCTATAGGATTATATTGGATCGAAAGATAAAAATACGCAAAGAATATTATAAATACAAAATAAATTGTAGGATAAATCCAGCCTGTAACAGCCAACGCGTTATTTAAAGAATCAATCCAGCTCGGAGCCTTAGTATCCATAACAGCCTTCACTGCCGAAGGTAAAGATAATATCGATTGTGCAAAGATAATCGGCATAACGCCTGATCCGCTTAACTTAACTGGAATATGTGTGCTCTGGCCGCCGTACATTTTCCTACCTACTACCCTCTTAGCATATTGAATCGGTATCCTTCTTTCAGCATCATTTGTGTACGTAATCAACCAAATGATTACAAATAGCAAAACCACAAACAACGGCACGAAAATGTAGAAATACCAGTTTTCTCTACCAACAAAGTTCATATTGGGCGATTCTATTGCCAGAGAAATGTATCCCCACAACGTCGTAATAAGCAGTGGCATTCTAGCTACGATACCTGCAAACAGTAAAATGGAAATTCCGTTTCCTACGCCCTTATCGTTGACTTGTTCACCAAGCCACATGATAAGCGCCGTGCCAGCTGTTAAAACACTGACGATTACAACTGCTGAAAAAATGCCTGCAAAACCTTCGTTATACATGGTGACTCTTCCCGCATTTCTTAGCCACAAATAAAACATCGTAGCCTGCAAAACACCTATCGTCACTGTTAAAACTCTGGTTATAGCTGTCATTTTTTTGCGACCTTCTTCGCCTTCCTTCTGCAGCTTTTCCAATGACGGAATAACCACTGTCATCAGTTGCATTATTATCGACGCATTAATATACGGTTGAATGGATAATGCAAACAAAGTTCCGTGTGAAAAGGCTCCACCTGATAGCATATTTACAAAACCGAAAAATGAGTTTTCCGTTACCCTTGCGCCCATAAAGTTCCTCAAAGCATCTGCGTCCAGAAAAGGAACCGGTATTATTGACCCTATTCTAAAGATTATAACTATAAAGACTGTAAATAACAATTTTTTTCTGAGTTCCGGGTCTTTCCAAGCATTGTGTATTGTCTTAAACAACTTAGATCACCTCAGCCTTTCCGCCGGCCTCCTCTATTTTCGTCTTAGCATTTTCAGAAAAGGCACTAGCTTTAACAATCAATTTTTTAGACAAAGTTCCATTTGATAAAACTTTGATCCCATCATGTTGTTTTTTTATTATTCCCGCATCAATCATAGCTTTTGCATCAACAGTAGCTCCATCATCAAATACATTCAACGAACCTACATTTACTGCAACTATCTTCTTTGCAAAAATATTGTTGAATCCTCTTTTCGGGATCCTTCTTTGAAGTGGCATTTGTCCTCCTTCAAAACCTGGACGAATGCTTCCTCCCGACCTAGCCTTTTGACCTTTATGGCCCTTGCCAGCTGTTTTGCCTTGGCCTGGGCCGTGTCCTCTACCTATACGTTTGACTGTTTTTTTGGAGCCATACGCTGGTGAAAGTTCATGTAATTCCATTTTTTCACCTCCCCTTTATTAAGCCTTATTAAGCTTTATGAGGTGGATTACTTTAGCCACCTTACCTTTGGTCTGCTCGTTGTTAGGTTGGATCGTCTCGTCACCTATTTTTCTAAGACCAAGTGAATGGGCAGTGGCAATTTGATCTTTTTTGCAGCTTATAAGACTCTTTACAAGCTTTATCTTAACTTGTTCCATATTGCTACCCCCTACAAAATTTCTTTTACTGATTTGTTACGTATTTTCGCAACTTGTTCAGCATTTCTTAAACTCGTCAGTCCCTGCATGGTAGCTCTAACTACATTGCATGGGTTATTTGAACGAAGTGCCTTTGTTCTGATATCACGTATTCCAGCTGCTTCAACAACGGCACGTACAGGTCCTCCTGCAATAACTCCCGTACCAGGTGCTGCAGGTTTTAAAAGTACTCGGCCTGCTCCAAATTCGCCGATTATTTCGTGAGGAATCGTAGATCCTTTAAGAGAAATCTTTACAAGGTTTTTCTTCGCATCTTCAATACCTTTCTTCACAGCGTCTGGAACTTCGCCCGCTTTTCCTATACCAAAGCCTACTGTACCGTTTCCGTCTCCTACTACAACCAATGCAGCAAATTTGAATATACGTCCACCTTTAACGGTTTTAGATACACGGTTTATAGCAACTACACGTTCTTTTAAATCCATTGTACTAGCTTCATTTCTAGCCAAAAGTATTCCCTCCTTACTTTAGAACTTAAGTCCACCCTCACGGGCTCCGTCAGCTAATTCTTTAACTCTGCCATGAAATACGTATCCGCCTCTGTCGAACACAACCTCAGAGACACCTTTTTCTAAAGCTCTTTTAGCTATCAAATTACCAACGATTTTTGCTGCTTCTTTGTTTCCGCCGTAGCCATTAAATTCTTTGTCCAATGTTGATGCTGATGCTAAAGTAACGCCTTTTTCATCGTCTATCAGTTGGGCATAGATGTTACTCGTGGAGCGGAAAACATTTAGGCGAGGACGTTCTGCTGTACCATTTATTTTGCCACGCACTCTTTTGTGACGGTGCAATCTAGCTTTGTTTGAGTCTTGCTTGTTCACCATAAGTTTATTCACTCCTTAATTATTTCTTGCCGCCTTTACCGGCTTTACCTTCTTTTCTGCGAATATGTTCATCAACATATTTTATACCTTTGCCTTTATATGGTTCCGGTGGACGCTTTTCACGAACTTCTGCCGCAAACTGACCAACTTTTTGCTTATCAGCACCGTGAATTATTATTTTGTTCGAACCTTGAACTTCTATCTTTATATCATCAGTTTCAGATACTGTAACCTGATGTGAAAATCCTAAATTCATAACAAGATTTTTGCCTTGTTTCTGAACACGATATCCTACACCGTTTACTTCAAGTTCTTTCTTGAAGCCTTCTGTTACACCCTCAATCATATTTGCAATAAGAGTTCTTGTCAATCCGTGAAGGGATCTGTTTTCTTTATTATCGTTAGGACGATTTACCGTTATAACATTTTCCTCTATATTGATTTGCATATTTGGATGTATAGTTCTTGTTAACGTTCCATTTTTGCCTTTTACCGTTATTACGCCATCGTTGAATTTTACTTCAACTCCTGCGGGAATATTTATAGGTTTTCTTCCAATTCGAGACATGCTCTACCCTCCTTTATTACCAAATGAATGCTAATACTTCTCCACCTACATTAAGTTCTCTAGCTTTTTTGTCTGTCATCACGCCCTTAGATGTAGAAATAATAGCTATACCTAACCCTTTTATAACTTGAGGCATATTTTCCACATCAGCATAAATGCGTAAACCTGGCTTTGAGACTCTCTTTAAACCAGTAATAACCGGTTTTTTATTTTCGTCATACTTTAAAGTAACTCTTATAATGCCTTGTTTACCGTCTTCTATAACTGTAAATTTCTTAATATATCCTTCATCTTGCAAAATCTCTACTATTGATTTTTTCATATTAGACGCAGGAATATCTACAGTTTCGTGGCGGCTTGTGCTAGCGTTTCTTATTCTAGTCAACAAGTCTGCAATTGTATCTGTTATTTGCATGCCTTTTATCCTCCTTCTAAAAAGACTTTACCAACTGGATTTCCTAACACCCGGAATCTCGCCTTTATATGCCAATTCTCTGAAGCATATACGACAAATTCCGAATTTGCGAAGGTAAGCATGCGGCCTACCACAGATCTTACATCTGTTATATTCGCGTGTTGAATACTTCTGTTTTCTTTGCTGCTTGACTTTCATGGAAGTCTTGGCCACAATAATCCCTCCTTATTTTGTAAACGGTGCGCCTAAAAGCTCTAAAAGTGCTTTGGCTTCTTCGTCTGTTTTCGCTGTAGTTGCGAAACAAATATCCATTCCGCGTACTTTATCTATTTTATCATACTCTATTTCAGGGAAAATAAGCTGTTCTTTTATTCCCATATTGTAGTTTCCACGACCGTCAAATGAGTTAGGATTTATTCCTCTAAAGTCCCTAACTCTAGGAAGTGCTACATTGAAAAGTCTATCTAGGAATTCATACATCCTGTCACCCCTTAAGGTAACTTTCACGCCAATGTTCATGCCTTCTCTTATTTTAAAGTTCGCAACAGATTTTTTGGCTTTACATACAGCAGGATGCTGACCTGTAATTGTTTCTATATCTCTGATGATCGCATCTATAGCTTTTGAATTATCTCTAGCTTCGCCAGCACCAACATTGATAACTATCTTATCAAGCTTTGGTATTTGCATGACGCTTTTGTATGAGAACTTATTCATTAGTGCCGGTGCAACTTCAGATTTATAAAAATCTTTTAATCTTGCCATGTTCTATCCTCCTTAAAGCGTCTTACCACATTTTTTGCAAATGCGTTGTTTCTTACCATCTTCTGAGATTTTGTGCGCAATACGTGTAGCCTTGTCACAACTCGGACATACCAGCTGTACTTTGCTTGCATACATAGCGCCTTCAGCTTTTATTATACCTCCAGCTTCTCCCATTTTCTTAGGTTTAACATGCTTCGATACCATGTTAACTCCTTCAATTATTACCTTACCTTCTTTTGGGCTAACTGCAATAATTTTCCCTTTTTTGCCACGCTCTTTGCCGCTTAATACAACTACAGTGTCACCTGTTTTTACATGTACTTTTTTTATCATAGTGAACACCTCCATCAAAGCGTTTCTGGAGCAAGACTTAAGATTTTCATCTATCCTTCATCTCTTAATTCTCTTGCTACAGGTCCAAATATACGTGTACCCCTAGGGGTTTTATCGTCTTTAATTAAAACAGCTGCATTTTCATCAAAACGAATGTAAGTACCATCAGCACGTCTTGTAGGGTTGACGGTTCTGACTATAACTGCTTTAACTACATCACCTTTTTTTACAACGCCGCCGGGTGCTGCTTTTTTTACAGATGCTACCACAACGTCGCCAATTCTAGCATACCTTCTGCGGGTTCCACCTAAAACACGTATGCACATAATTTCTTTTGCGCCAGTGTTATCCGCTACTTTAAGGTAAGATTGCTGTTGTATCACAGTGCGTTCCTCCTTTACAGTTTTAAATAGCTCAAGCCGATTACGGACTTCTTGCTAGCTATTTTAAACTATTTCGCTTTTTCTATTATTTCAACTAAACGCCATCTTTTGTCTTTGCTCAATGGGCGAGTTTCCATCACACGAACACGGTCTCCTATTTTGCATTCATTATTTTCGTCGTGTGCTTTCAGCTTAACTGTTCTTTTGATGATCTTATTGTATAGCTTATGTTTAACGCTGTCTTCTATCGCTACTACGATCGTTTTGTCCATTTTGTCGCTAACCACTCTGCCCACATTCGTTTTTCTCATATTTCTCTCAACCACGCAAAAACCTCCTTCCCTTATGCATCTGCGCGAGACTGCAATTCATTTTGAGTAAGAATAGTTTTCACTCTTGCAATGTCTTTTTTCACTGCGCTAATTCGCATCGGGTTTTCTAGTTGGTTTACAGCAAGTTGAAAACGTAAATTAAATAATTCTGCTTTTAACTCTTTTAATTTTGCTTCAAGCTCTTCGTTCGACATTTTCCTAAGTTCTGAAGCTTTCATTACTGTTCACCGTCCGTTTCTTGCTTTTTTATAAATTTACACTTAACCGGTAACTTATTAGCTGCGAGTCGCATAGCTTCCCTTGCTGTTTCTTCTGGCACACCGGCAATCTCAAACATAACTCTGCCCGGTTTTACCACCGCTACCCAATATTCAGGAGCACCTTTACCTTTACCCATACGGGTTTCCAACGGTTTTTTACTTATCGGTTTATCTGGGAAAATCTTTATCCAGACTTTACCGAATCTCTTGCAATAACGTGTCATTGCAATACGAGCAGCTTCAATCTGATTTGCTGTAATCCAAGCCGGTTCCATGCTTTGTAAGCCATAGTCGCCGTTAGAAACAGTGTTACCTTTAAGTGCTCTACCCGTCATACGACCTCTGTGTACTCTGCGGTACTTCACACGTTTTGGCATCAACATTATTTTTTGCCCCCTTCCTTTTCTTTGGGAGCTCTAGCGTCACCTAAAACTTCGCCTTTATAGAGCCATACTTTTACTCCGATTTTCCCATAAGTCGTATTAGCTTCAGAAAAACCATAATCTATATCTGCTCTCAAAGTTTGAAGAGGTATTGTTCCTTCGTGATAACGTTCGCTTCTAGCAATTTCCGCTCCGCCTAAACGTCCAGACACTTGCACTTTTATGCCTTTTGCTCCAAATTTCATTGCTCTGCCTATAGATTGTTTCATTGCACGTCTGAATGAAACTCTTTTTTCAAGTTGTAATGCTATATTTTCAGAAATAAGTTGTGCATCAAGGTCCGGCGACTTTACTTCTACGATGTTGATCAAAACAGGTTTGTTTAACATCTTTTCACAGCTCAATCTAAGCTTTTCTATCTCAGCGCCGCCTTTACCAATAACCATTCCAGGTTTTGCACAGAAAATATGCACTCTAACTTTATTTGCATCACGTTCTATATCTATCTTCGGAACACCTGCGTTCGCTAATTTTTTTCTTAATACTTTTCTAAGATTGTAGTCTTCTACCAATAGGCATCCGAAATCTTTATCTTTGGCGTACCAGCGAGAACTCCAATCTTTAATTACTCCAACACGAAGCCCATGTGGATTTACTTTTTGGCCCATTTATTTACCTCCTTACCTGCATTATTCTTTTTCTTCCAAAACTATGGTTACATGAGAAGTTCTTTTTTCTATTCTATGTGCTCTACCATGATCTTTCGGACGGATCCTTTTTAAAATTGGTCCCGGACAAACAAAGCACTTCGATACAAACAACTTTTCTGCATCCATATGGAAATTGTTCTCTGCATTCGCAATCGCCGATTTTAACAATTTTTGAAGATCTTCACAGGCAGCCTTTGGGGTATGCCTTAGAATAGCCATTGCAACATTAACCGGCTTGTTTCTTATTAAATCAAGCACAATTGAAACTTTTCGCGGAGAAATTCTGGCATATTTTAACTTAGCCATAGCTTCCATCTAACTCAACACTCCTTTGCTGCTTATTTCTTTGTTGTTTTTGCTCCGGCATGACCTCTGAATGTTCTTGTAGGAGCAAACTCTCCAAGTTTGTGACCTACCATATCTTCAGTAACATATACCGGTACGTGTTTACGTCCATCATGAACGGCAAATGTGTGCCCTACAAAGTCAGGAAATATAGTCGATGAACGGCTCCATGTTTTTAAAACTTTCTTTTCGCCATTCTTGTTCATTTCCTGAACTCTTTTTAGCAACACCGGCTGTACATAAGGACCTTTTTTAACACTTCTTCCCATTACTATTAGCTCCTTTCTGTATCTTTCAACTATTTACCGTTTCTACGTTTAACAATGAACTTATCAGACTTATTATGTTTAGATCTAGTCTTATAACCAAGAGTAGGTTTACCCCAAGGTGTAACAGGACCTGAACGTCCGATAGGACTTTTGCCTTCACCACCACCATGTGGGTGATCGCACGGGTTCATAACCGATCCACGAACTGTTGGTCTTATCCCCATATGACGTTTTCTACCAGCTTTACCGATCTTAACGTTTTCGTGGTCTGAGTTTCCTACTTCTCCAACAGTTGCCATACATTCTATCGGAACATTTCTCAACTCACCTGAGGGTAATCTTAAAAGTGCCAATTTGCCTTCTTTAGCCATAAGCTGAGCCATGTTTCCTGCAGATCTTGCCAACTGTGCTCCCTTTCCCGGATACATCTCAACGTTGTGTATGAACGTACCTACTGGAATATTGGTGAGGGGCAATGCGTTACCTGGTCTTATATCTGCATTAGGGCCTGCTACTACAGTGTCTCCTATCTTTAGACCGTTTGGTGCTGTAATGTAGCTCTTCTCTCCGTCTTCATATTGGATAAGCGCAATATGTGCTGAACGGTTAGGGTCATATTCTAAAGTCAAAACTTTAGCAGGCATATCGAACTTTTGACGTTTAAAGTCTATCACGCGATATTTCCTTCTGTTTCCGCCACCTTTATGGCGCACTGTAATTCTCCCGTAGCTATTTCTTCCTGACTTTTTGTTAAGAGGCTCTAACAAACTTTTTTCAGGTGCCACTTTAGAAAGTCCTGAATAATCAACAACTGACATGTTTCTTCTCGATGGAGTTGTTGGTTTATAACTTTTAATTGCCAATTTAATTTCACTCCTTATTTTAGCTTTGCGGAGATTGACTCTCCTTAGCTGCTTTATTAAGTGCTTTATAAACGTACTTACTCAAAAAATAAATTAAAAACGTAATAACCATAAACACATCAAACCATGACACATTGCTATAGTTGTAAAAATATCCATCTTGATAATAATAATTATGCGACAACAATCTATCAATTTGGACTCCTATTATAAAGAACATAATTGTCATCACTCTGGCAAATTTCCCCAGCTTTTATTAAGCGTTAACAATTTAACCAAGACAGCTGTCCAAAACAATATTTATGTCTACAAAATTAATCAAAAAAATTGAAGTTACAAACAAAAGTGTCGCTGCAGGCCAACCTATAAAATGGAGAAATTTTTACATTGTCTATTTTGTTTATTACTTTTAGAATCATATTTTTAGTCATTTAAATACACCCTTTAGTTCATACTTTCAAAAAACTCTATGCCTTTACTATCATCTGTAAGCTTAACTATCGCTTTTTTCCACGCTTTAGTGTAACCTTGATTTCTGCCTTGGCGTCTTAGTTTTCCTCTAACATGCATCGTATTTACTCTTTCAACTTTAACACCAAACAATTCCTCTACAGCTTTTCTTATTTCAATCTTACCAGCTTGTGGTGCAACCTCAAAAGTGTACTTTTTCATGGCTATGCCATTCATGCTCTTTTCCGTGATTATCGGACGGATAATTATATCTTGCGCTGCCATTAAGCATACACCTCCTCGATTTTATTTACTGCCTCTTGCGCTACTACAAGGCTTGTGCAATTTAATATGTCGTAAACATTCAATGTATTCACACCAGCGGTTTTAACACCTTCTATGTTTCTAGCCGAATTTATCACTTTCTCGTCTTTTTCCGTAAGAACTAATAGAACTTTTTTGCTCGCCCCTATAGCTTTTAGCATCTCTACTACTTTCTTAGTCTTAAAGTCATCTACAGCTATCTTGTCCAGAACTATCATATTGCTGTCTAAAACTTTGCTCGAAAGGGCTGACTTCATAGCAAGACGTCTTTCTTTTTTATTTACATCAAAGCCGTAATCTCTAGGCTTCGGAGCAAACACTACACCACCATGTCTCCATTGTGGCGAACGAATCGAGCCTTGTCTTGCATGACCTGTTCCTTTTTGCCTCCATGGTTTTTTACCACCGCCTGAAACTTCTGCTCTAGTCAATGCAGATTGTGTGCCTTGGCGTTGATTTGCAAGATAATTTACAACCATTTCATGCATAACAGTCTTGTTGGGTTTTATGCCGAATACATTGTCATTTAAACTCATTTCGCCAACTTTTTGTCCTGCCATATTCAGCACTTGTACATTTGGCATATTTCTTCCTCCTTCCTTAAGCCTTTACGCTCTCGCGAATTATAACTGTTCCGCCATTTGGACCTGGTATAGCTCCTTTTATAGCAATCAAGTTATTTTCACTATCTACTTTTACTACTCGTAAATTCTGCACTGTGATTCTTTCTGCACCCATATGTCCCGGTAACTTTTTGCCCTTAAACACTCTTGATGGATCTGAACAAGCACCATTGGAACCTGCATGACGTACAACCGGACCTGAACCATGAGTTTCCTTTAATCTGTGTGCATTCCAGCGTTTAATAACACCCTGGTACCCTTTGCCTTTGCTAGTACCTGTTACATCAATCTTATCCCCTTCTGCAAACACATCCGCCTTAATAATATCTCCAACATTATATTGATCGATATCGTCGAAACGGAACTCACGTAAAACTTTCTTCGGTGCCACATCAGCTTTTGCGAAATGCCCTTGCATAGGTAAAGTTACATTGCTTGGCTTTTCGTCAAATTTGCTAGATCTCGTGCCCTTTTTAAATTTAAGTTTTATGTCGCCAAATCCCATTTGAATTGAATTGTAACCATCGTTTTCTATAGTTTTCTTTTGTGAAACAACGCATGGACCTGCTTCAACAACTGTAACAGGAATTACATTGCCCTTTTCGTCGAAAATTTGAGTCATCCCAATTTTCTTTCCGACTATTGCTTTTTGCATACATTTCCCTCCTAGGTAGTTATTGGTTGAATCTCTTCAACTTGACCCCGTCTGCCAATTATTGACTTAAAGTTTGATCTCTATGTCAACTCCAGCAGGGAGCTCCAGCGCCATAAGAGCCTCTACGGTCTTATTTGACGGCTTCAAGACATCGATAAGTCTTTTGTGGGTTCTTGTTTCAAATTGTTCACGGCTATCTTTGTACTTATGAACAGCACGAAGTATCGTAACAACTTGCTTTTCAGTAGGTAGCGGCACCGGCCCTGAAACCTTTGCCCCTGTGCGTTTAGCAGTTTCCACTATTCTAAGCGCAGATTGGTCTAACAACTGATGGTCATAACCCTTAAGTCTTATCCTAATCTTTTCCTTGACTGCCACTAAAATCGCCTCCTTCTTGTAGTTGGCGGGCGTGCTTTTACTCTGCACCCTTTCCGGGTGTTTCGTGACCTATTAAATAAAAGACCGTAAATTCTGCCAAGCAGAATTCCGGACCCAAAATAAAAGCGCTCAAAAGCGTTTTGCCTTTTTATCATCGCCCGGTTTAAAATCGGACATACTCCACGGAAAAACCGATTGTAATACTACAACCGCAACCTCCCGCTTCTTCGCATATCTGTCGCAGTCACGCCTTATAATAATACCATATTTACGTCCCTTTTAGCAATGACTCTCTAAAAATAATAAAAATTTCTCCCTTTTACACTAAAACTTTCATTTGTTTTATGCATTCGTATCCAAGTTTTATATTTTACATATTTAAGCGATAAAATCATGCACTTTGTCCTTGCCTCACCATGCAAATAATGTTATCATATTGGTTATGCTATGAGCTTAAAAACGAAAAGGAGATAAAGCCATGTCTAAACCCATTGTCGCTATTGTCGGCAGGCCAAATGTCGGAAAATCAACTTTATTTAACAAACTAATCGGCAGCCGTACCTCTATAGTGGACGACACGCCCGGCGTTACAAGAGATCGAATATATGGAGAATGCGAGTGGAGAAACCGCACTTTTTCCTTAATAGATACAGGCGGAATTGAACCGTACTCTAAGGATATTATACTTTCTCAAATGAGAGCTCAAGCAGAGCTCGCTATTGATTCTGCTGACGTTATTGTCTTTGTGACCGACATAAAAACTGGTCTCGTTTCTGCAGATATGGAGGTAGCCTCTATGTTACAGAAAAGCGGATGTCCCGTTATAGTTTGCGTAAACAAATGCGACACCGTAGGCAGCGCCGATACAGATTTTTACGAATTTTATAATCTTGGTCTAGGAGATCCTATAAAGGTATCTTCCGTCCATGGTCACGGCACAGGAGACTTATTGGACGAAATATTTAAATATCTTCCTGAGCAAAAAGAAGAACAAGAAGACAGTTCTTTTATCAATGTGGCTATCATTGGAAAACCAAACGTAGGTAAGTCTTCACTTATAAATAAAATTTCCGGTGAAAACCGTTCTATCGTTTCAAACATAGCAGGCACCACCAGAGATTCTATAGACTCTTTTATAAAAAATCAATTTGGCAATTTTAATTTTATAGATACCGCCGGTATACGCAGGAAAAACAAAGTGTACGATAATATTGAAAAATACAGCGTACTTAGAGCCAAGATGGCCATAGAACGTTGTGACGTTTGTATAATAATGATAGACGCTACCGAAGGATTCACCGAACAAGACTCTAAAGTGGCAGGGTTAGCTCACGAAGCTGGAAAAGGGTGCATTATAGCTGTAAACAAATGGGATGCTATAGAAAAGAATGATAAAACTTTACAAGGGTACAAAAAGAAACTCAAAAACGATTTTGGGTTCATGGCATACGTACCCATAATATTTATTTCAGCAAAGACAGGACAAAGAATAGACCAGCTCTTCAGCTTAATTCAAAAAGTATCAAATTCAAATGCCATGCGCATATCCACCGGCGTATTAAACGAGCTGTTATCCGATGCTATTATTCGAGTGCAGCCACCTACAGATAAAGGCAAGCGCCTAAAAATATTCTACATGACTCAAGTGTCCGTGAGACCACCTACATTCGTTTTTTTCGTAAACTCGGCTAAGTTATTTCATTTTTCTTATCAAAGGTATATTGAGAACCGAATTCGTGAATCTTTCGGACTTGAAGGTACACCGGTACATTTTATAATTAGAGAACGAACAAAATCAAACGATAAAGCTTAATTACCAAGGAGGATATTGTGAACTTATTTTTAGAATTTATAAGTAAATTTTGGATTTACATCTTTATTGTCGCTTTGATCAGCTATTTTTTAGGAAGTATTTGCTTTTCCATCATTTTCACAAAGTTGTTTAAAAATACCGACATTAGGAGTCTCGGAAGTAAAAATGCTGGATTCACGAATGTTTTGCGTTCTGTTGGCGTCTTACCCGCCGTTTTAACTATGTGCGGAGACTTTTTTAAATGTATAATCGCAATTTCAGTAAGTAAACTTATTTTTTCTCATTTTATAAGCGATTTTTACACTTTCCAGTACATCACATTTTTATCCGGTTTCTGTTGCATATTGGGTCACATATATCCTTGCTGGTATTCTTTTAAAGGCGGAAAAGCTGTCGTAACCTCGCTGGCTTTAGCTTTTATGGTAGATTGGCGCACAGCCGTAATAACCTTGGCTGTTTTCCTTCTGGTATTTTCATTTAGTAAAATTATATCACTGTCTTCTATAAGTGCCGCCATCTCATACCCCATCATAAACTTTCTATCCCTTAAGGCACTCAATTTCTTTTCCTCAACGCAAACTTATACACATACATATATAGCTGTCAGTACTACGTTATGTATCATTTTTTCACTGGTCATTATCATAAAGCATAGGGAAAACATATATAGGTTAATAAACGGTACTGAAAAGCAACTATCTATAAAAAGTAAAAATTCATAAAAAATTCACAAATAGTTCACAGAAAGTTAATCCAAATAAAAACTCCAGATGGTATAATATTATTGTCATTGAGAAATACAATTAAAAAAATTATTAAAAGGAGTTTTTTAAATGAAAAAGTTAAATTCAACTGAACTAACTAAGGTAAATGGGAAATGGCACATACCATTTTATAAAGAAAAATTCTCTGATGAAGAATTTTTATTGCACGGCATTACGCATATTCACCGTTCTTTTGGTGCAGATACTTTTTACATCGAAAATATGATTGGCTTCCCTGTGTCTCTTACAAGAAATGAAGCAGAAACTCTATTAAGTCTGTTTACTAAAGGTTTAGTAGCAAAACCACGTAACTCAAAAAAAATTTAAATTAAAAATGAAAGGAAAATTTATATGAAAAAATTAAGCTTAGCAAATCAAGAAAAAATAGCAGGTGGTTTTTATATCCCTTTTTACAAAGAAACTTATACTGACAACGAATTTAAACGTTGCGGCATTGCTCATATTCACCATAACTTTTCAAAAGATGAATTTTTGAAAAAAGTTAATGGGAAATTTGTAGATATCGGTAGAAAAAAAGCTGAAGCTATAGCGCTTATAACTTTTGATCAAATATAAGATTAAAAATTAAAACAAGCAGTCACTACATTAGTGGCTGCTACTATAATATTGCTTAAATCATAAAAAAGCCACTTTGATGTGACTTTTTTATGATTTTATTACGTTTTAACTAAGAAGTACGCAGAGGGTACTTCAAAAACCACGTGCTAAGCACGTGAGATTACGACTTAAGTAAAAACAACACCTTTTGAAGTATAATGGTGAAGTTCAAGCCACAAAAATAAAGGAAAGGTGTTGTTTATGGCACAAAGTTTATCACATAGTAAGTGGTTATGCAAATATCATAAAGTATTTACCCCAAAGCATAGAAGGAAAGTAATATATTAGATCTCTTTCCAAACTAAAAAGAGCGGTCAAAATTGCAGATACCGCAAAATCAAATTGGACCGAAGTAAAAACCTTTTCCTTCGTTTACGGTATCTATCAGATAAAATCTTGAAACGTTTGACAAACCCGATAATATGCTCAAATTTAATCCTTGTGCGGGAAATATCACGATTATTACGCTTGTCCTGTGAAGTTAAGAATGTTTTTTTAGTTTTCTTTTTGGGGATTTCTATATTTTTGTGCAGTTTATTTATCCCTTGGTATCCCGAATCGGCAAAAACTTTTATAGCTGATAGAATTTGCACTCCGGATTCTTTAAAAAGGTTGAAATCGTGCTGCTTACCATTACACATGTTTGTACACACATTATTAAGCGGCTACATTCATCTGCCACAACCTGTGTTTTCAGCGTATGTTGCTTTTTCTTTCCTGAATAGTAAAACTTTGGCCCCTTTTTGGACGCTCTATTGGCGTTTCTGTTGCATCAATTAATATTACTTCTTGTTCAATTTCACTTTTCAACAAAGCTTTTCCCCAGGTAGCGCTAATGAACCGTCTTTAATCAGCACGTTCTCTACCCATTTTATTACTTTATAGACATATGATTCACTTACTCCATAACTTTTTCCTATATGAGAATATGTTCTATACTCTCTTAAATATTCTAACGTCATCAGCACCATTTTTTCTACCGATATTTTGTTTTTCCGGCCTCCTCTTGCTTTTTTTACTTTGTGTGCTTCTTTTACGATTTCTACCATTTTTTCGTATGTTTCTATTTTTACTCCGGTTTGTCTTCTAAAATCTTTTTCTTTCATAGGCTTATTTTATCACATCTTCTTCAGTTTGGTAAGA
>CASEZK010000057.1 GCA_949292425.1 uncultured Oscillospiraceae bacterium | reverse complement strand
TAAGCTCCTGCATTCATAAAAACAGCACCACCAACAGTTCCGGGGATTCCAAATAAAAATTCTATACCAGAGAGTGTACTTTTTTCTGCATAAAGGCAAAGCCTTGTAAGCGTTACCGCAGAGCCACAGCTTATTTCATTTTTGGAAGATAAATTTATTTTCTTGAAGTCTCCATCAAGCTTTATAACTACTCCCCTTATGCCCTCATCGCGCACTAAAACATTTGAGCCATTGCCAAATATATAAAAAGGTATATTTTCTTTATTTAGCCTATGTAAAAGTTCAATTAGAACCTTTTCTGTATTTACAGTCAAAAAAACGTCCGCATCTCCACCTATCTTGAACGTCGTATGTTTACTCATAGGCTCATTGTACAAAACTGAAATAGATGTTTCATCTAAGCCATCAATAATTTCTTTATAATCCATCTAATGGATTTCCTTTCCTACAAAATTTTCAGTTATACATCAAGTATCCAATCTAGTTTGAAGTGCATTTAAATTATCTACAGAGTCAAATCCTAAATTAGCTAGCAATTCTTTAGCAGCATTATAGCCCATGATTTTTTGACGGTTATTCATCGCCGCCACTTCAATAATAACAGCTAAGTTCCTTCCCGGCTTAACAGGAATTGTAACAACCGGAATGTCTATTCCTAAAATGTTTGTATATTCATTGTCTATGCCCATACGGTCGTAAACTTTATTGCTATCCCAATTTTCAAGGCTGACAACCAAGTCTATATCTTTAGTCATCTTAACTGCACCCATACCGAAAATACTTCTTGCATTTATAATACCTATTCCACGCAGTTCAATAAAATGCCGTATATTTTTTGGCGATGACCCTACTATAGCCGTTTCACTGACTTTTCTTATCTGAACAGAGTCGTCTGCTACCAACCTGTGGCCTCTTTTTATCAGTTCTACAGCGGTTTCACTTTTTCCTACCCCACTGTCTCCTGTGATGAAAATCCCTTGTCCGTATATTTCCATTAGCACGCCGTGTCTAAGTACCCTTGGTGCAAGTTGTACGCCTATATAAGAAACCAGCCTTGCTATAAAGCTTGAAGTGATTTCGGATGTACGGAGAACCGGTATATTATTTTTCTTAGCTGTTTCCAGTATAGCCGGACAGGGTTCTCTGTTTTCAGTGACAATAATAGCCGGTGGATTTTTAGAAAACAACTTGTCCATTATTTCATATCTTTTGTTTTCTGAGAACTTAAGAAGAAATGCAACTTCCGTATCGCCTATTACTAACAGTCTGGTGTTGTCAAAGTAATCAAAAAAGCCTGTAAGTTCAAGACCTGGTATTGTGACCTCCTTTGATGATATTAAAATTTTGCTCGGATCATCCGGCATAAATAAAGTTTGCAAAGATAATTTAGTCATTATATTTGCTAAAGATACTGTAAATTTCTTACCCACAGTAAACCACCCATTTTACTTTTTATTTACCTTTTTAAAGCTATCTTTCAAAGAGACAACTCGGTTAAACACTAAATGTCCTTTTTTGCTATCCACATTGTCAACACAGAAATACCCAAGTCGCATGAATTGATATCTATCTCCCACTTGTGCTAACTCTAAATTTTTTTCTAATTTACAGTTTTTTAAAACTTTAAGAGAGTTTTTGTTTACATACTCTATAAAATCATTTTCTGCTTTTTCAGGGTCGGCTACAGTAAACAAACTGTCATAAAGCCTCACTTCTGCATTGGCTGAATTGTTAGCGTCAACCCAATGAATAGTTCCTTTAATCTTTCTTCCATCGTGCGTGTTGCCACCTTTGGTTTTCTTATCGTACTCTGCGTAGACTTCCTCTACGTCCCCATTTTCATTGAGCTTAAAGCCTGTACACTTTATTACATATGCACTCTTTAGTCTAACTTCATTTCCAGGAAATAACCTAAAATAGCCTTTTACCGGTTCTGCCATAAAGTCATCAGAATCTATAAACACTTCTCTCGAAAATGTAATAGTCCTTTCCCCATCCTCAGGCTTGTTAGGGTTATTTTTTATACATATCTCTTCTGTCTGACCAGCAGGATAATTAGAAATAATTAATTTTATCGGTTTCAGAACAGCCATTACACGTTTAGCATTTAAGTTTAAATCTTCCCTTAGACAATGCTCTAAAAAGCTATAGTCCACAGTGCTATTAACTTTAGATACACCTATTCTGTCGCAAAAATTCCTTATCGATTCTGGAGTATACCCGCGACGTCTAAGTCCACTGATCGTTGGCATTCTTGGGTCGTCCCACGAAGTTACCAATCTATTGTCAACTAGCAATTTTAATTTTCTTTTACTCATAATGGTATGATTTATGCCAAGCCTTGCAAATTCTATTTGCTTCGGTTTGGAAGGCAAATCAAGGTTATTTACAACCCAATTGTAAAGCGGTCTGTGATCTTCAAATTCTAATGTACAAAGAGAATGCGTGATTCCTTCAAGTGCGTCCTCTATAGGATGTGCATAGTCATACATTGGGTAAATGCACCATTTGTCTTCAGTGCGGTGATGATGCGTACGGCTTATCCTGTAGATTACAGGGTCTCTCATATTAAAATTTCCAGAAGAAAGATCTATCTTAGCGCGTAGCGTCATAGAACCATCTGGGAATTCTCCATTTTTCATTTTTTCAAAGAGTTCTAAACTTTCTGCAATAGGCCTATCTCTTTCTGGACTAACCGCTGGATTTGTTAAATCTCCTCTATTTTGTTTCATTTCATCCGCGGTCATTGTGCAAACATACGCAAGCCCTTTTTTTATCAAATCTTTTGCAAAATTGTACATCTGTTCGAAATAATCTGAGGCGAAGTAGAACCTATCTTCCCAGTCAAAGCCCAGCCATTTAACATCTTCTTTTATAGAGTCAACATACTCAACGTCTTCTTTACACGGATTTGTGTCGTCCATTCTAAGGTTACAAACACCACCAAAATTTTTAGCCATTCCAAAGTCTACACAAATAGCCTTCGCATGGCCGATGTGTAAGTAGCCGTTAGGCTCTGGGGGAAATCTCGTGTGAATTTTTTGACCTTCATATTTCCCACCTGGACCTATATCTTCCTTTATAATGTCTTTTATAAAATTATTGTTGTCATCTTTCTCCTGCGTATTTTTCCGCATTTCTTCATTCATAAATAAAACTCCCTTCCGCTTTTCTTTGAAGAAAAAGAAAAGCTTGGCAAAAGAAACTATGTTACGCCCTCAATAAATTTACTTCTAAAATTTTATGATACCTCAGTCTCAAAAGGTTTAAATTATTCTTTATAAAAAATGTTTGCAAAATCTCCGCTCTTTTTTACTTTGAAATTTTACACAGTGTGCCACTTTAAAAGTTTCAAAGTAAAGCAATTTTACTCTAAAAAAACGTTTGTAAATTTTTGTGTTCTTAATAACTTCTTTTTGAAATTTATAGTGTTTTAGCATTAAAAATTCCATATTAAGTCTTTTTTGCTTTATAATTTTCTAAGCCCAATTTCAAGTCTTTTTAAAGATTCATCTTTTCCTAAAATATCAAGAATTTCAATGGCTCCACCAGGCGTCACGCTCATCCCAGAAACTGCTATTCTAACGGGCCACATAACCGTTCCGTTTTTTAGGTTCAACTTTTCCGCAAGACCTATCAAAGCATCGCGTATGGTATCGTGATTCCAACTTTCAAGCTCTTGCAAAGTTTCAATGGCTTTATTTAAAATACCTGGAACATTTTCTATATTAGTTTTGCTTTTTTTGTTCACAAATAAGTCTTTATCATAATCCGGCAATTTAGCAAAAAATTTAACCATATCCGGTATTTGAGTAAGTTTTGTGACCCTTTGTTGCAAAATCGATGCCACTTTATTGAAGTCAAATTTTTCTTCGTCCAACACGGTTTTGAAATATTGTCTTGACACTTGCACAAATTTTTCTAAGGATAAATTTCTTATATACTCTCCATTGAACCAAATCAATTTATCATAATCGAAAATAGAAGGTGATTTAACTATTCCTTCAACAGAAAAAACTTTTTCTAAATCTTCAAGCGAAAATATTTCTCTGTTGTCCTTAGGGCACCAGCCCAAAAGAGCAATATAATTTATAACTGCGCGCGGCAAATATCCGTCATTTACCAAATCATTAAAGCTAGTGGCACCGTGCCTTTTTGAAAGTTTGGAAGTAGTTCCATCAGGATTCTTGCCCATTATGAGGGGTAGATGAACGTAAACAGGCGGAGTCCAGTCAAATGCTTCGTATAATAAATTATATTTAGGTGTAGAAGAAAGATATTCGCTACCCCTAACAACATGCGTTATGTTCATAAGGTGGTCATCTATCACATTCGCAAAGTTGTAAGTTGGATAACCATCAGTTTTAATCAATATCTGATCTTCGATTTCCTCGTTGTTTACGTTTATTTCTCCATAAACAGAGTCTGAAAAACTCGTTTTTCCAAAAGCAGGTACTTTCTGCCTTATAACATAAGGTGTGCCAGCATTTAATAAATTTTCTATTTCCGTTTTTGTAAGGTTTCTACAATGCCTATCATAACCAGAAAATTCATTCCCATTCTCGTGAAGAGATTCTAGTCGCTCTTTCGTGCAAAAGCAATAATATGCTTTGTCATTGTCGATAAGTTTTTTTGCGTAATCTAAGTAACAATTTTTTCTCTCACTTTGAATGTAAGGTCCATAATCTCCACCGACATCCGGACCTTCATCGTGCTCAATGCCAACTTGTTTCAATGTATCATAAATTACATCAATAGCGCCGGGAACAAATCTTTCTTTGTCTGTATCTTCTATTCGCAGTACAAATGTCCCGTTGTTAGCTTTAGCTATTAAATATTCAAAAAGTGCTGTTCTCAAATTTCCTATATGCATAAAGCCTGTTGGGCTTGGCGCAAACCGTGTCCTGACTGTTTTGTTTTTCATAATATTTTTTTTCATAATATTTTCCTTTCTTTTATTTTTAAATTTTAAAACTATAAAATACCTCATGTAAATTATACATTATCATAGGAAAAAATCAAGTTGGCACAAAACTTATTTTTAAAGTAAAAGCACTTAACTTATGCGCTAAGTGCTCTCTTTTTCTCTATTTTTTTATACTTAGAAAACTCCTCTAAGCACATGTTCAATATCTTCATTTTTTCGGCGTTTTCTCTACCCACATATCTGTACATTGTAGCGTCAAACGCTAGCCCGGTTTTTCCTTCTTTGTTTTGAGGGGTTCTAGGCACAAAACCAAAATTATAGCAGTTTTTAGCTAGCCAACTGTGTCCATCCGTTTTTAAAAAATCATCAGAATTCAACTGATCTTTTGTTATTTTCACGGTTAAACCAGATTCACAGTCTCTGAGGGTTGCTATTTCTTTTTTAGCGATGTCTTCCGCATAAACCATCGTTAAGCCTTTATTTTTCATTAAGTCTGAAATAGTCTTCTCGTATAGTTTATCGGTTTCGTCTTTTGAAATGTAACCATTTATTAATTTTAAATTAATTTTATCTTTTTTCGCACAAGACAGCATATCAGATAAATCCTTCACCATCCTGTCATCGCAAGTTACTCCATGAAAATTTGCAAGTTTAGGAACATTTTCAACTTTTAACAGGCTAAGATCTTTTTCATCATCTGAATTTAAATTTATTATTTCTTGGTTATTATTCTTCAAAAAAGAAAATGAATTTTCATTTTTCCTTGCCGACAAAAAAGTCCCTATAAGTAGAACGCATATTGCTAAAATAGGTGTAAAAGCTAATATAATTAACTTTCTTTTTTTGCGAGAGTCTTTCCGCTTAATCTTAAAATAAAGTAAAAATTTCCTGTTAAACATTTTTTTGAAAAAGTTTTTATCTTTTTCGCATAAAAATAAAGGTTCCGGAACAATTTCTTTGAAACTATCAATTCGAATTGTTTCGTCATTTTTTAAATCTAATATTGACATTTTTATTTAACTCCATACAAAAAATATAATTTTATTTTATAACAATTCGACCTTCTTTTCAAGTAATAAAATTTAAATTTCTATTTTTACAAAATAACTTAATTATGCTATACTAAATGTCAATTGATATTAATTTTGGAGGTCATGAATGAGAAAAACAAAAATAGTCTGTACGTTGGGGCCGGCAACGGATAATGAAAAAGTACTAAAAGAATTAATGCTGGCCGGCATGGATGTCGCTAGGTTAAACATGTCGCATCAGGAAAGAGAAAAACAAAAGGTCAGAGCTGACGCTGTAAAGAAAATACGCAAAGAACTTTCCTTACCTATAGCTTTGCTCCTGGATACTAAAGGACCTGAAATTCGCATAGGAAAATTTTCTACCTCTAAAATAGATCTGAAATTAAATCAAAAATTTTGCTTACTTATGGACGATGTAGTCGGTGACGAAACAAAGGTTAGTGTAAGCTACAAAGACTTGTACAAAGATGTTAAGCCCGGCGTAAAAATATTAATCGATGATGGGCTAGTTGAACTTGAAGTAAAAAATTGTTCTGAAAAAGTCATAGAATGCACAGTTTTAAACCCTGGAACGCTTTCAGCCAACAAAAGTATAAACATTCCAGAAATAAGTCTATCTCTTCCTTTTATAAATTCAAAAGATAAAAAAGATATAAAATTTGCTGTGCAAGAAGATTTCGATTTCATAGCGGCTTCCTTTACACGTTCAGCCGATGATATCAGACTCTTAAAGAAAGAGCTTTGTAAAAATAACGGTGATCATATAAAAATAATTGCTAAAATTGAAAATTCCGAAGGCATTAAAAACATAGATGAAATATTGACCGTATCCGATGGAATTATGGTTGCGCGAGGAGATTTGGGAGTTGAAGTTCCAATTGAAGATATTCCAATTATCCAAAAAAAACTAGTGAAAAAAGCTTGTGCCACTGGAAAGTATGTTATCATAGCCACGCAAATGTTGGACTCTATGGTAAGCCACCCTCGCCCAACTAGAGCCGAATGCACAGATGTCGCCAACGCTATATACGATGGCACTGGTGCCATTATGCTTTCTGCTGAAACAGCAGCCGGCAAGTATCCTGTACAAGCTGTAAAAACTATGGCAACCATAGCGGAACGAACCGAGCAAGATGTAGATTATAAGAAAAAGTTCTCAGAGATGGATTTACCTGTTAAAGCTACTGTCACATCTGCTATTTCACATTCTACATGTGCTACGGCTCATGAGCTCGACGCTACTTGCATTATAACAGTTAGTAAGTCAGGTCGAACTGCCGAAGTTATTTCAAAATATAAGCCGGCTTGTCCTATTTTAGCTGGTACCACCAGCAAAACTGTCATGAGGCAAATGAATTTACTGTTTGGTGTCACGCCGCTGTTGATGAAAGAAAAAAAAGGTATAGACGAATTGTTTGATCATATAGTAAGTGCTGTTTATGACAAAGGTTATGTAAAAAAAGGCGATTTGGCAATTTTAACAGCCGGCATTCCTTTTGGAGTTTCCGGTACTACAAATCTCCTTAAAGTACAACTTATAGGAAATGTTTTAGTTTCCGGTACAGGCATAAATAAGTACCATGCTTGCGCGAACCTCTGTGTGTGCCAAAATGAACAAGAAGTAAAGAAAAATTTCATCCCCGGCGACATTTTGGTAATACCTGAAACTTCAGATAAAATTAGCAAGTTATTGAAGGAAGCAGCAGGAATCATTACTGAGTCTGACGGACTAGATTCACATGCTGCAATAGCTGCCAATAATCTTTGCAAACCGGCTATCGTAGGTGCTAAAAATGCCACAAAACTTTTAAAAAGCGGAACAACCGTTACGTTGGATGCAGCTAAAGGGATAGTTTTTAGCAATGTAGGATTTGCTTGATATGCTGTAAAAAACCGAACAGAAGGTTTCTGTCCGGTTTTTTAGCTTTATAAGCAGATCATTATGCTTTTTTATCAACATACTCCCATTTAAAACCATATGCAGTTTTTCCGTTTCCATTGCAAATCTTGTTTATTGTGGCATAGTCTGCTTTCGAGTAATTGGTATTTTCTCTTATCCAAGCAGCACCATCCATTATTTTAGGGAAAGTCATCAATATTTCTCCTGTAGATTTATCTATCATATTAATAGCTATGGAATTCGGTCTATTATTTTTATATTTCTTTACCATTTCCGCTCTATATTCCGGGTCGGTTCTCATCTTTTCCAAATGCTTTTTCAGACCATCGTTTAATTCTCTATGTTTTGAAGATTTCCTTTTTCTTTTAATCTTAACATTTTCATCTTGTCTATTAACAGAAACGTTTTCTTTATTGATTGTGTTCCCTTCTCTGTATTTATCCGCGTAGTAATCTCCCTTTTCTTGAAGTTGTGACTCCAAGCATTCTTCTATTAAAGAAAATTCAAAATTACGAGCGCCATATTTTTTTAAATCCTCTTGCAAAGACAATTTATCATTTTCAAGTATTCCATCGTATATAGCCCATACATTCTTGAAATCTTTACTCTTGCCTATATATACTTTGCAATTTACTTTATTAACTAATTTATAAACGCCAACCAAATTTTAAACACTCCTATAATTTTTGAAAATAAAAATGGTGGAGATGAGGGGAATTGAACCCCTGTCCGAAAACTGATCCATAAAGCTTTCTACGAGTGTAGTCAATTCTTTAACATTCCCTCCATAAAGCGCCAACTGACAAGCTCTATACTTCAGTATTCTCTAATGCATGAAAAAAGTCGAGAAAATCTTAATTCACGTTCACCGCTAATCGACATCTTAGCAAAAGTCACGGTACTCTTAAGCAAGACGGCTACCATTAATTAGGCAGCTTGTTTAAATAAATTGTTGTCGTTTAATTTTAAAAATGCGTTTTTTTAGAGAGCTCGCATCTCTACTCGCTTACTTTAATTCACAATCCCCGTCGAAACCTTTACATCCCCATACTATACAGCAAATGACGCTTTCCAATCCTTGTAAATTTCTTGTTCAGTTTTTCCAAAAGTATTTTCATAGTTGCCAGTCTTGACAAATTTAATTGTTTTATCCAATCCACATACTCTAATTAAATAATCAACATAAGTGTATGAAAACTGATATCCTCCACTAATTGCAAAGCTCATATTGTTTTTTATGTGCGTTTGTGAAATTGTAGGAAAAGAAAAATATTTTGAGAAATCCTTAGTTGGTGTTTGCTTCGATAGATAGCCTGCCAAACCTTCGTCGAGCCAAAGTGAAATTTGAGGATTTAATCTACGAGTATAAACATGTGCTATTTCATGAGCTACAGTATTTTTTATAGTTTCATAGTTGTGACATGATTCCAAGTTTGCAGGTGACAACAGTAGTACACTAGTTTCATAAGCGTCCCCTACGTACCAGTTTAAGTTTAAATTAGGAACCAGACAACCTAATCGCTTTAATTGAAAAGTTTCTTTTTTACCATAAATTTATATTTCTATGTTTAAAGGCTCATCGAATCCAAAAGTTTTTGATATCAAAACATTTTCTTTTTCAGCTAAGTTAAAGACATCTTTTGCAGCATCCTCCTCCTTTTCATAAAATACTGTTATAAATTTTCCTTCTAATTTTCGCATTCCTGGTTCAATAAATTCAACATTTTTCATTGTGTCGTCTTTAGAAAAAACTTTTTCCTAATATTTATCTAAATCTACACCTTGCTTATGCATTTAACACCTCTAGTTAAGCTTATTGTTTTCTTTAATAGCTCTTTCTATATTCCTTTTTGCGGTTTTTTGCGCAATGTCATTTCGCTTGTCGTACAACTTCTTGCCTTTACACAGGCCCACCTGTACCTTTAAAATCGAGCCTTTAAAGTAAACGGTTAACGGAATTAAAGAATACCCTTGCTGCTTAACTTGACCAAATAACCGCATGATTTCTTTTTTGTGTAAAAGAAGTTTTCTAACCCTAAGTGGATCTTTATTAAAGATATTCCCTTGTTCATATTTAGCAATGTGCATTGCATTTATGAAAAATTCACCATCCACAATTGAGCACCACGATTCTTTGATGCTTACACCACCATGTCTTATCGACTTAACTTCCGTTCCAGAGAGTTCTATGCCAGCTTCAATTTTTTCAACTATAAAGTAATCATGGTATGCTTTTTTATTTTTAGCAATTTCCTTAAAAGATTCTTCTTTCATCAAGCTTTCATTCCTCTCTGATTGTAGATTATAACATTTGAATTTGTCCATGTCAATAACAAAAAATTTTAATATTTAATCAAAAATAATACGCAATAATCATATGAAAACTTATGTTATGCAACACAAAAATTCATATTTTAACAGTTTTTCTTGCTGAATCTAAATAATTTTGCAATATAATGGTAGCTGCTACAGAATCTATAACTCTTTTGCGTTTCTTCCCTCTTGTATCAGTCACATTTAAATATGCATTTGCTTCTTTTGTGGTACATCTTTCGTCTTGCATTACTATTTCTACGTCAACTTTGCTTTTTATGTTTTTGGCAAATTCATGCGATTTTTGCGCACTTTTTCCTTCTGTGCCATCCATGTTTTTGGGCAAGCCTATCACAATCTTTCTTGCACCATATTTTTTTATCAAATTAATCACTTCTTCTAAAAGCTTAGTTCTGTCACTTTCGTTTATAGTGCAAACAGGAGTAGCTAGAGTTTCACTAACATCAGATATTGCCACACCAGACCGTACATCTCCTAAATCTATTGCTAAAATACGCATTATAATTTTCTCCTCTTTAAGTTAACAGGCAAGTTCGTTTTTAAACTTGCCTAAGCTTTACTGAAGTTCTTCGATCGCTGACTTTAAACTTTTTATTTTTTCTTTATATGTTTCGTACGTTTTCTTCACATTGTCAACCACACTCTGTGGTGCCTTAGCCATAAACCCTTCATTAGATAATTTTGAACTCGCAAGTTTAAACTCTTTTTCAGCCATTTCGAGCGATTTTTTTAGCCTTTGCAGTTCTTCATTTTTGTCTATAAGCTCATCCATGGGTATATAAACCTTAACTTTCGGTAAAATTATCGTAACAGCATCGTTTATATTTTCAAAGCTCCTCCCTATAATAACTTTCTCTCCGTATGCTAGCTTTTCTATAAATAATTCTAAGCCATTAAAATCATCTGTACATTCTGTTTCTATGTATATTTGGGCTTTTTTAGAAGGCGGTACGTTCATCTCTGAACGGCGATTCCTTATAGCTTTTATGGTTTCCATTATAAGCTCTACTTTTTCCTTTTCCGAATCAAAGCATAAGCTCTCTTTAAATTCCGGATATTTAGAAATAACCAGAGCTTCACCTTCATGGGGCAAAGTTTGCCATATTTCTTCTGTTATAAACGGCATAAATGGGTGCAGAAGTTTCAGAATTTCAGCCATAACGTAAACTAACATACTTCTCGTTACGTTTGATAATTTTTTATCATTTTCATTACGCGCAAGCCTTATTTTGGAAAGTTCAATATACCAATCACAGAAATCATCCCATATAAAATCATATAACTTTTGTGCAGCTACCCCAAGCTCAAACTTCTCAATGTTTGTTATTACTTCTTTTGTAACGGAGTTTAACCTTGACAGAATCCATTTATCTTCTTCATTTAGGTCCGATGGAACAGCATTTTTCACTTGGTGTCCTGCTACTTTCATATGAATAAACCTGGCTGCATTAAATATTTTATTAGCAAAATTTCTGCTTGAGTTTACTTTTTCTTCAGAAAATCGCATGTCATTGCCGGGACTATTCCCTATAGTTAATGTAAACCTCAACGCATCTGCGCCATACTCTTCGATCACCTGCAACGGGTCTATTCCATTTCCTAACGATTTTGACATTTTCCTTCCCTGAGAGTCTCTGACCAAACCGTGTATCAGTACATTTTCAAAAGGAGCCTTTCCGGTATGTTCTATACCGGAGAACATCATTCTAACAACCCAGAAGAATATTATATCGTAGCCTGTGACTAATGTAGACGTTGGGTAAAAATAATCAAAATCTTCCGTTTTATCCGGCCAACCAAAAACAGAAAATGGCCAAAGTGCCGACGAAAACCAAGTGTCTAAGGTGTCTTCGTCTTGTACGACATTTTCAGAGCCACACTTATCACAAACATTGACGTCACTTCTGCTTACCATCACATTTCCGCAATCTTTGCAGTAGTATGCTGGTATTCTATGGCCCCACCAAAGTTGCCTAGAAATGCACCAGTCCTTTATATTGTTTAACCAATTAAAATATATTTTCTCAAACCTAACAGGAATAAATTTCGTTTTGCCTTCTTTTACCCAATCAATTGCAGGTAAAGCCAATTTGTTCATCTTAACAAACCACTGCTTAGATATCATAGGTTCTATCGTGTCTGAGCATCTGTAGCACTCTCCTACATTATGAGAGATATCTTCTTTCCTCACAAGTAAATCTAATTTTTCTAATTCAGAAACAATTTTTTCTCTCGCCTCATATCTGTCAAGTCCTTTAAATTCTCCGGCATTTTCATTCATCTTCGCCTCTTCATTCATAACTTTTATGACCGGCAGATTGTGCCTTAAGCCAACTTCAAAATCATTTGGATCATGAGCAGGTGTTATCTTCACTGCCCCTGTTCCAAAATCAATATCTACATATTCGTCAGCAATGATTGGTATCTCTCTATTTGCAATCGGTAAAATTGCGGTTTTGCCGATTAAATTTTTGTACCTGGCATCATTCGGATTTACCGCAATTGCTGTATCTCCCAACATGGTTTCGGGCCTGGTTGTAGCGATTTCTATAGTTTCTGAGCCACCTAAAAGAGGATATTTTATATGCCAGAAATATCCCTTTTTTTCGTTGAACTCAACCTCTGCATCAGATATTGAAGTCTTACATTTCGGGCACCAGTTTATTATTCTCTCGCCCTTGTAAATTAGTCCTTTTTCATAAAGTCTAACAAAAACTTCCTTTACGGCTTTGGAACAGCCTTCATCCATAGTAAAGCACTCTCTGTCCCAGTCACAAGAAGCCCCTAATTTCTTTATCTGCTCAATAATAGTTCCACCGTATTTTTCCTTCCAAGAATATGCTCTTTCTAAAAATTTTCCTCTACCGAGGCTTTCCTTATTAATTCCTTCTTCTTTTAACGCATTTACAATCTTAGCTTCCGTTGCTATAGCCGCGTGGTCTATCCCCGGTACCCACACAGTGTTGAACCCCTGCATCCTTTTAAAGCGCACAAGTATATCTTGCAAGGTTTCATCCAGCGCATGTCCCATATGAAGTTTTCCCGTAACATTTGGCGGTGGAATAACCACTGAATATGGCTTTTTTGTTTTGTCTACTTGAGATTTAAAATATTTTCCGTCTAACCAGAACTTATAAATTTTATCTTCGACTAGTTTAGGATCATAAACTTTTGGTAATTCTTTTTGCACCGTAATTCCTCCATCATTCCATCGCATTTAAAGCTATTATCTCATTTGTGAAAAGCGTTGTCAATAAATAATGTAAAGATTTGAAAATGAGCTTTTAAACTCTAGTCTCTAATGACTTACCATACAAAAAGCAGTTTATAGTAAAACCTATAAACTGCTAATAAAGCTTTATGAATAAACTTCCATTTTTTCATCCATTATAGTTGCTACGCCTAATTTCAAGTCTTCGTTAGTGATCGTAACATCACACATTTTAGAAACACCTTGACGTTCCATAGCATTAGTAATAGCTATGTCTACAGTCTTTCTCACGTCAGCTCCATTAAATGCCTTCATTCTATCAGCTAATGATTTTAAATTCACATTTTTATCTACTGATAAGAGCTTCAGATATATATTCAAAATCTTCTCTTTATCTTCAGAGTTAGGTAAACCAACTTCAACACTTTGATCTATTCGTCCAGACCTAATTATAGCTGAGTCTAATGCTTCTCTACGGTTTGTAGTTGCAATTATTATTACATTATCATTTGGGCTAAGCTTATCTACTTCATTCATTAACATAACAAGTACCTTGTCGCTGCTACTACTTGAACGTTTTTGAGCTATAGCATCAATCTCATCTATTAACAAAACAACAGGTTCTCCGCTAACCTGTGCTGATCTTTTTGCTAACTCAATTGTTTCAAGAACTTTTCTTTCACCATTTTCTCCCATAACCATAGAAGGATTTATTAAAAATAATTCCATTTTTTTCTCAGCTGCAATAGCTTTTGCTAGAGAAGTCTTTCCTGTTCCAGGTGCACCGTAAAATAATATTCCCTTTGAAGGAACTATTTTTCCACCCTTACGATACCTTTCAAAAGCTTTTAATAACATATTGGTCTTGTCCTTAGCTTTTTTGTTGCCACCTATAACATCATCTAAAGTTATTTTTCCTTCAGACAAAAGTTCACATTGTTTTTGAGCATCTCTTCTGTCTTCTATATTTTGTTCTAACTCTGCTAATGCTCTTTGAATCTCCTCTTGTTTAATCTGTTCTTCAATTGCAGATATCATATTACACTTAATTTTTTCGTAAGACTCTTTGGCTAAATTTATCGATTCTACGTCAGAGATTGATAAAACTAATTTTCTAAAATTCTCTATGCTGTCTTTTAATTCATTCGCTTGCTTATTGTCTTCATTTAAAACAGTTGATTCTTCAATTAAGGAACTTATTTTTACTAAAAGATCTTCTTTAGATTCGCTTATAAGTTTTTCTAATTTTTCTTGCCTAATTTTTTCTTCATTTGTTAAAATATTTTTTATTTCGGTGTTTAACGAAGAGATCAAAACTTCTATACTTTCAGCCCTATCTAAGTTGTCCATACTTTCAACTTTTTGAAAAATTTCTTCGGAACTTTCTGAAATTCTATTAAACTCATCATTTGATTCTATATTTTTCTTTGCTTCCTTCAAAATTAGTTCCAACTGTTCTTTTAAAGAAGATTTTTTATTCATTATCTGCTCTGCTTTTTCTTTTTCTTCTTTTTCCATTTTTAGTCTTTGCTCTTCTAATTTTCTTCTATGTTCATTTTCAAGTTTTTCCTGTTCTCTCCTTTCATCTTCTAATTTCTTTCTAAGTTCAACTTCTTGAACATCCAACGCTACTTTAACATTTTTTAATGTTTTTTCGGCATTTGCTTTAAGTAACACAGCTTCATTGTAGTCAGTAGCAGCTGAAGCTAATTTTTCTTTAATATCAATCAACAAACTAAGTGCTTCCTTAGCAGTTTGCGAATCATTTAACTTTCTAGCTAACTCTTGGCACTCATTTATAATAGTTTTAGTTTCATCGCAAATTCCTGTAATTTCCTCCTGACTATGAGAAAATGGCCAAAACCTCAATGCGTCAGCACTCAAGCAAGTAGAAAACACTCCTGTGGCCATTGTAGCTGCTAATGCTGTTGAAATTACTTTATTAATCTTTTGGTTATTATTTATCAAAACTTTTCCCCCCATGATTTTTTTACATTTTACATTGTATCATAAAATTCACAACAAATCAATACAAATCATCGTAAATAAATAGCATTATTTATTGAAATAATTTATTCAAAAATCATATCAACTACAAAGATAAGATTAATATACATTGTTTAATTATATATGTTTCTACTTGACTGCACTATATTAAATGCTATAATAAAGCAGTTATTATCAAGGTAGGGATGTTCTTTATGACAAAGTTTTTTATAGGTGAAATTGTTGATAAAAAATACGTTTTAACAGGAGAAGATGCATTGCATGCTATAAAATCACTTAGAATGAAAGTGGGAGAAAAGATTACTCTTTGCGATAAAAATCAAATAGACCACATTTGTACAATAGATAAAGTTGAAAAAGAAAAAATCCATCTAGTCGAAAGCTTTACTGTTCCATGTTTGGCTGAACCATCAATAAATATTACTCTGTATCAGACTATACCTAAGGGCGATAAGATGGACAATATCGTACAGAAAGCTGTTGAGATAGGAGTGTACGATATAGTTCCAATTATAACTAACCGCTGCATTGTTAGGCCGGATGAAAAATCTATGGACAAAAAAATCACGCGTTGGAATAAGATAGCAAAACAAGCCGCGCAACAATCGCAGCGTGGATTGATCCCTAAAGTTTATCGTCCTGAGAGGCTAGAACATACTTTAAAATTCCTCAAAAACTTTGACAAAACTTTTGTTTTCTACGAAAATGGCGGAGTTTCGCTTAAATACAACTCTATAATTAACTGTAAAAATATAGGGATTTTTATCGGTCCGGAGGGCGGTTTTACAGAGCAAGAAATCGACTTGTTTAAAGAAAGTAATGCCATTATTTCCACCCTTGGCAATAAAATATTGCGAACAGAAACCGCTCCACTTGTCGCTTTATCAACACTTATTTTCATAAGTGAAAATAATTAGTCATTTTGCATTTCTATTTTTATTTTATCATGAGTATTTTTGTCGTTAAATTGATTTTTATAAAACTTTTGGTAAAATTTATTTTTATCTCTCTTTGTAGAAATAAATGTTTTTAACATTTTCAACAAAGTTTTTAACAATGATAATTTTCAATATTTTCCAATTAGTTACTCGCTTAGAAAAATCATCGATTACAAAATTACAAATATTGTAAAATATTTTGAGTTTTACTAATTTCTACAATATATTTTTTACAAGGAAATTTACTAACTGATAAATTTCCTTTTTATGTTTTTTAAGATTATTTTTTCCCTTCGAGAGACTTGCACCTGGCTCATACCTAAGATTTTAGCTGTTTTAACCTGTGTTTGATTCTTAAAAAAGCGTAAAATTATAATAGCTTTGTCTTTGGAATTGAGATCTTTTATTATTTGCTTTAATGCTATAATTTCGGAGAGTTTTTCGTCATGCGATTCGACAGGTATCTCTATTTCTGTGCGTCCTTCGTCATCACAAGCTGTTAAAGATACAGGTACAGTTCCCGCACTCAAAGCCAAAGCGATCTGTTCAGGGTCCGTTTCTAAGACTTTTGCTAGCTCATTTATCGTGAGGTCTTTTCCTGTTTTTACAATGTGTTCAGAGTTTATTTTATTTGCTTTCAACGCCAATTCCTTCAGACTTCTTCCAACTTTTACGCTGCCACCGTCTCTAAACAAGCGCTTTATTTCCCCTAAAATCGCAGGTACTGCATATGTAGAAAATTTCAAGCCTCTTTCTTCATCAAACCTGTTCACCGCTTTTATCAGCCCTATGCACCCAGCTTGAATCATGTCTTCATATTCTATGCCTTTATTCCTAAAGCGTTTTGCACAAGCGTGCACTAGACCCATATTTTGATTTATAAAATCTTCCCTGTTAGCCATTCCTCATAACCCTTGGAATTATATTTTTTTCAAGAGTTATACTTGTACCTTTTCCAGTTTTGGAAGTAACTTTTATTTTGTCCATAAAGCTTTGCATGACCGCAAAACCTAAGCCAGCTCTTTCATCTCCGCCGGTTGTGAACATAGGTTCCATTGCTTGGTTTACATTTTCTATTCCACAACCTCTGTCTCTTATTTTTATGACTACTTTTCCGTTTTCAAATATCTGTACCGCTATGTAAATGATTCCCATGTTTTGCTTATATGCGTGCACTATGCAGTTTGTCACAGCTTCCGAGACAGCTGTTTTAATATCTGCAAGTTCTGAAATTGTTGGGTCCAGCTGAGCTACAAATGCTGAAACTGTAGCTCTTGCGAAACTTTCGTTCGATGATTTACTTAAAAATTCAAATTTCATTTCATTTACTGGTTTCATATTTCCACTTCCTCAATCTTTTATAATATTCAAGCTTGTCAAACCTGACAATTTTATAAGTTTTTTTATATTTTCAGGGACATTTATGACTTCAAGCTTTCCTTTAAGAAGCTGCATAAGTCTGTATCTGCCCATAATAAGGCCTATTCCTGAGCTATCCATAAACTGCACTTTTGAGAAATCTATTTTCAACAAATTAGGGTTTGATGATTCCACATTGTTATCGATATATTCTCTTATATTTTTGGCGGTATGATGGTCTATATCTCCCTCGATGAAAGCGATTAAAGTTTTTCCTTCATTTTTTATTTTTACATTCACTTTTTTGTCTCCTTTTTTCAAATTTTCAGCATAAACTAAACCTCCTACCAATTATGATAGGAGATTTTTGTCTATTAATCACTCAGATTTTAGGAGTAGATTTTAGGTTTTTTAATGATCTTTTTTATATTTTTAAAAGTAATGGTCGAATTTCACTTGCTAAATATAGCGATCCAAATATGACCAAAACATCGCTGTCACGCAAAATTGAGAGTGAATTTTTTACAGCTAAATCTACAGTACTAGTAGGTATAATTTTACTTGAAAGGTTATTTGACAATTTTTCTATATCTTCTAATTGTAAAGACCTGTCGTTGTTTATCGGCACCATAAATATTTTCTCGAAAGAGTTTAAAACCAAAGAAATCGACTTTTCATACTCTTTATCTTTTAGCATACCCATTATTCCTATAAGCTTTTTGCCTTTTAAGTACATATTGATGTTCTCTTTTAATTTTAGCATCCCATCAAAGTTATGTGCACCATCTAGTATAACGGTAGGGGTACTTTTTAAGACTTCAAGCCTTGCTGGAAATTTCATGTTTTTTAAAACTGTTTTCACAACAGAACTTTCTGCAAAAAAACCATATTTTTTCAAGGCATCGACGGCCAATAAAGCCGTATGTGCATTGCTTACTTGATGTAACCCGGGCAAAGACAGAAAATACTCTTCTGAATTAACTGAAAACGTGCTTCCTTTTATCGAACTGTCTAAAATACTTATATTTTTAAGATCGGCATAAATAAATTCGTTTTTCAGTTCTTTTGCCGTATCTTCAACAACTTTTATAGTTTCTTTGAAGCTTTGGTGACTTAGGATGGTTATTCCCTCGGGTTTTATTATTTTTGCTTTTTCTTTTGCTATTTTTTCTATTGTATTGCCGAGAATATTTACATGATCATATGACAATGAAGTTATAACTGACGCAAGTGGTTTTTCTATTACATTTGTAGCGTCAAGCCTTCCTCCAAGACCGGTTTCTAAAACGACAATATCGCATTTACATTTAGAAAAATGTACGAAAGCTAGTGCTGTTACAAGCTCAAATTCTGTTAAGTATTCAGCTTTGGAGTCTAATTTATTTAAATGAGGCTCTATCTCATTAAATATGTCCACCAGCTCTTTTTTGGATATCATTTTGTTATTAAGCTGTATTCTTTCTCTAAAATTAACCACTTCAGGTGAAATAAAAAGTCCTGTTTTATATCCAGAAACAGCTAAAAGCCTCGATATCATGCTGCATACAGAACCTTTTCCGTTTGTTCCTGCTACATGTACAAATCTCAAATTTTTTTGTGGGTTAGAAATTAAGCTTAAAAACTTATTTATTCTTTCAAGTCCAGGTTTTATGCCAAACTTCTGTCTGCTTTTTATTTTTTTTACAACTTCATCATAAGTCATCTTTTATCAATCCTGATTCTGTTCTTTGAATCAAATTGTAAAGAGAAGAGGCTAATTTGGGATAATCTTGTGAAATTATTTCCGTAGATAGACTCATTGAAAAATGTTTTTCAGATTTTTTATCTTCGCCGTTTCCATTCACTGTACACACTATTTCGTTCTCATATAAAAATTGAGTAGCATCGGACAAGGCCTTTTGTTTTGCTTTAGGAATGCTGAAAAAATCTTGAGGATTTTTTTTATTTCCAGAATATAAAATCCTAAAAACTTTGTAAATTGATAGCATAAAAAATTTAGATACAGCGTTGATTAAATTTTTGTTATTGCTCTTTTGTAAGATATCAAATATAATACTTAAAGAATTTAGTATAAGTTTCTTATTTAAAATCGACACTATATTTCCCCTGAAAGTGCTATCTTTGCTCGATGAGTCGTCAACTTCTATTTCATCTACCGATATTTTATATCCATCTCTGTCTGGGCTTTTGCCTAAAAGATAATCACATGAAACGTCATAGTAATCGGCTACCTTTAAAACAAAATCAAGTCCGCATTCTCTTATTCCTTTCTCGTAATGAGACAGTAACGCGGGGGATATTTCCAAGTCTGTAGCCGCTTGTTTTTGACTAATTCCTCTTTCTTTTCTAAGTAATGCTATAATCCGCGGGAAATCTTTGTTCATACTTTAATTTGACCTCCAAAGAGTAAACTTTAAGACATTATGCAGATATTATAATAAATCAAAATAATTAAAATGTCTACATTTATTGATATTTTTTAAGGAGATTTTCTATGAAAACATATAAAATACACTTGATACGTCATGGATTAACTCAGGCTAATATAAGTGGCTTGTACGTAGGGTCGACAGATACTCCACTTGCCCTGCAGGGTATTAAGGCATTGAACAATCTGAAAAATAAGTTTAACTATCCAAATGCTGGATTGCTGTACGTGAGTCCCATGAAAAGGTGTGTACAAACGGCAGATATTTTATACCCAGATATGAAAAAACAGGTTGTAGAAAACTTAAAAGAATGCGATTTTGGAGATTGGGAAAATAAAAGCGCTAAAGATTTAGAAAAAGATAAAGAATTTTTATCTTGGCTTTCTTCTGGGCAAGTTTCCTCAGCTTGTACAGCTGAAAATCTGACAGATTTTACACACAGAGTGTGCTCTTGCTTTGAAAACATCGTAGACAAAATAATAAAAAATGAAATGAAAGACGCTATAGTAGTCACACATGGTGGAGTCATAATGACTTTGTTAGCTTCTTTTGGCATTCCAAAGGCTAAGGCTTTTCAGTGGGGCAGCAATAACGGCTGTGGCTATTCTATTAGAATTACTCCCAGTTTGTGGGTTAGGGACCATGTTTTTGAAGTTTACGACAAGGTCCCTGAATGAAGCAGATAGAAACGAAGCAAATGAGCTTAGTAATGTCATGGAGGATGTTACGAGCACAATTAAGAAATTGGACAAATACAAGTAAAATACATAAATAATAATCCCCCAGCCTAACTGGGGGATTATTATTTGATATAAATCTTTATAAATGGTATAATACTTAAAAATAAGGCCTGCTAAGGCGTGCGAAAGAGAGTGAGTAATTTGTTCGACAGATTGGAAATTTTCAAAAAAAGATATGATGAATTAAATGAAATGTTGTTTGATCCGAACATTGTATCCGACCAAGAAAAATATACTTCAATAATGAAAGAGCAAAAAAACTTGACGCCCATTGTTGAAAAATACAAAGAGTATAAAAAATATAAAAGTGATTTTGAAGAAGCTAAACAGCTTTTGAATGAAGGCGGAAATGATAAAGAATTTCGAGAAATGCTTGAGTCTGAGCTAGATACTTCTCGTGAAAATATAGAGAAAATTTCTTCCGAACTTAAAATATTGCTTTTGCCAAAAGATCCTAACGATGATAGGAATGTTATTATAGAAATAAGAGGCGGCGCAGGCGGAGACGAAGCTGCTTTATTTTCCGGAGTGCTCTACAGAATGTACTGTATGTACGCTGAAATGAAAGGTTTTAAAATTGAAATAATAAACGCAAATGAAACTGAACTTGGTGGATACAAAGAAATAAGCTTTATGGTCAAGGGCGAAGGAGCGTATTCTAGGTTTAAATACGAGAGCGGAGTGCACAGGGTACAAAGAGTTCCTGAAACGGAAGCGCAGGGCCGCATCCATACTTCCACGGTTACTGTAGCGGTTTTACCTGAAGCTGAAGATGTAGAAATAGATATAGATCCGGCTGATCTTCAGATTGATACTTTCAGGGCTAGCGGGGCTGGAGGGCAACACATTAACAAAACTGAGTCTGCCATAAGAATAACTCACATTCCTACGGGCGTAGTTGTAGAGTGCCAAGACGAAAGGAGCCAATACAAAAACAAAGACAAGGCCATGAAAGTTTTAAAGTCCAGGCTGCTTGAAGCAAAAATGCGTGAGCAAACCGACGCATTGGCGCAAGAAAGGAAAACTCAAGTTGGATCTGGAGATAGGTCTGAGAGAATCAGGACTTATAATTATCCTCAAGGCAGAATGACGGACCACAGAATAGGATTGACGCTTTACCGTTTAGAGGACATTTTAAATGGTAATTTAGACGAAATAATCGATGCTTTAATTACTGCTGACAGAGCAGCTAAATTAGAGAAATCAATCGGAAGCGATAATGATGCAAACTAAAATGTTGAAACGCGGTGACGAGAAAATAGCCGCTGAAATTTTAAAAAATGATGGACTAGTGGCTCTACCTACGGAAACTGTGTATGGTCTTGGCGCAAATGCCATCAGTGAAAATGCCGTAAAAAAAATATTTGTAGCGAAAGGAAGACCAAGCGACAATCCACTTATTTTGCATATATCTGAGATAAGTGAAATTTACGATTTAATTACAAGTTTCCCCGAAAAGGCTAAAATTTTAACTAAAAAGTTTTGGCCTGGTCCATTGACCATAATTTTACCTAAAAGTAAATACGTCCCCAAAGCCACTTCTGGTGGCTTGGAGACTGTAGCAATTCGGTTGCCATCTCATTCTACAATGAGAAAAGTTATAAAGTATTTAGGTTCTCCTATCGCAGCCCCTTCTGCAAATATTTCCGGAAAGCCCAGCCCCACTAAATTTTCACATGTTCTTAAAGACATGAACGGTAAGATAGACGCTATCTTTGATGGTGGTGACTGTCAAATTGGACTAGAATCCACGGTCATTTCCTTCGTTGATGAATGCCCTCGTTTGCTAAGGCCAGGGAAAGTTACAGTAGAACAAATTGAAAACGAAATTGGTAAAATAATAGTTGACCCCGCCATTATGAGTGACTTAAAGCCTATGCAGAAGGTTATTTCTCCGGGAATGAAGTATAAACACTATGCGCCAGATGCCAAGATCTTGATTATCGATGCACCCAAGGAAAAGTATATAGAATATGTAAACTCGCACCAAAGCTCTAGCACGTTAAACTTATGTTTTGACGAAGACGTGGAAAATATATGCGGGAAATGTTTATCTTTTGGAAAAGAAAATGATTTTGATAATCAAGCGAACTTATTTTTTGATACTTTACGAAAAATAGATGACATGCATGAAATTGAATTGGTACTGGCTAGATGTCCTAAAAAATCTGGAGTTCCTCTGGCTGTTTATAACAGACTCATCAGAGCGGCTGGCTTTGAGGTAATCAGTCTTGAATAGCATTAACGTAGGAATTACAGGACCCAGTGGAGCCGGAAAAACTACTGTGACTGATTTTTTCAAAAATTACGGCTTTAAAGTTATTGACGCTGATCTGATAGCTAAGAAAAATTTAAAAAATAAAGCCTGTATTAAAGAATTGAGCAAAGCTTTTGGGAATAATATTTTATCATCTGAATGTGAAATTGTGCCTAATAAACTAGCATCTATCGCTTTTTCTTCGCACAATGCTGTACTTACATTAAATAAAATCACACATCCTTTTATAATAGATGAAATAAAAAAGGAATTAGAAAATTATAAAAAAGATGGGGAAAAAGTAATTTTAGATGTCCCGCTTCTGTTTGAGACGAAGCTAAACCTTCTTTGCGATGTTACTTTATGTGTAATTGCAGATAAAAAGCTTCGGCTAAAACGCATATTATCGCGAGATAATATAGATGTAGGGTCTGCTTTGCGCCGATTTTCCATTCAGCCTGAAGATGACTTTTACAAAAAACAAGCCGACATAATTTTAGAAAATAATAGTGATGAAAAAGATTTAAATATGACTTTGTGCGAAATAATCTCTAAACTAACGGAGCCTTATAATGGTAAAAAAATTTTTAAAAATAATGTTTAAATATGGACTCATTTTTCTTAGTATTTTTACTTTGCTGCTCTACGGATACGAGTTTTATCTAAAAATGGCTTACCCATTGCATTATCACGACTTTGTACAAGAAGCTTGCCAAAAATATAAAGTAGAAAAAGAGATTGTATTTGCTGTTATAAGAGAGGAAAGCAAATTTAAAAAAGAAGCATGCTCACATGCTGGAGCTATTGGTCTTATGCAGATAATGCCGGAAACTTTCTTTTGGCTACAGAAAAATAATTCCGCATATAAAATGGATGAAAACCATTTAAAAGACCCTAAAGTTAATATTGAATACGGCACTTATCTATTATCTCTTCTGCAAAAAAAATACTGTGAAAAAAGAACAGCCTTGTGCGCATACAACGCCGGTATTGGCAATGTAGACAAGTGGCTGAAAAATAAAGATTATTCTGACGATGGAAAAAATTTAAAAGTAATTCCATTTAAGGAAACCAAAAGTTACGTGGACGATGTTATTAATTCAGAACAAAAATATAAAGTTATATGTAAAAAATATCTATCTTAGCCTTTTTTATGGTATAATTAAAATAATTTCAAGAAAGGAAAATTTATATGGTAGAAAACGAAAATAAAAAAAGTGAAGTTGACATTTTAAAAGAACGTCTGTTTCTAAGCAAAAAAAATGGTATATTAAAATTGAACGAAGACGAAATAAACAGGGCTGATGAATTTGCACAGGGTTATAAAAAGTTTCTCGACACTTCAAAAACTGAAAGAGAAGCTGTTAAAAACGCTGTAAGTTTAGCAAAAGAAAATGGATTTGTAGAATATGACTGCAATAAAAAATACTTGCCAGGTGAAAAGGTTTATTACAATAATCGAGGAAAAGCGTTAATATTAGCTATTATGGGCAAACAAGGCTGCAAAAACGGTGTGAAAGTGACAGTTGCTCATATTGATTCGCCTCGCCTTGACCTAAAGCCAAATCCGATCTATGAAGCAGGTGATATTGCTTTCTTTAAGACGCATTATTATGGTGGAATAAAGAAATATCAATGGACAGCTATGCCGCTTGCTCTGCATGGTGTGGTAGCAAAGAAAAACGGCGAATGTATTGAAGTTAGTCTTGGAGAAGAAGAACATGAACCTTGCTTTTGTGTAACTGACCTTTTGCCTCACCTGGCTAAAGAACAGATGTCGAAATCTATGCTACAGGGCATTTCAGGAGAAAATCTAAACGTTGTGATCGGCAGCAGATCGTTTAAGAGTGACAGCGGTTCTGAACTTGTGAAGCTTAACATTATCAACATTTTAAATAAAAAGTACGGTATAGATGAATCTGATTTTCTATCGGCCGATCTCGAAATGGTACCAGCATTCAAAGCGCGAGACATCGGATTTGACAGAAGTTTTATTGGTTCTTATGGGCATGACGACAGAGTTTGCGCATACCCTGCATTAAGGTCTATATTGGACTTCAAGGATGTGCCAGAAGAAACTATTATCACCATTTTGGCTGATAAAGAGGAAATCGGTAGTGATGGCAATTCCGGTATGCAGTCTTCTTTCTTTAAATTTTTCATAGCAGACATTGCTCAAATGGACAATGTAAATTATTGGCATGTTCTTTCAAAGTCGAAGTGTTTATCTGCCGATGTTAATGCGGCTTTTGACCCTACTTATTCCTCAGTTTATGATAAGAATAACAGCTGCTTTGTAAATAACGGTGTGGTAGTAACCAAATATACCGGAAGTGGCGGTAAATATGGAACTTCTGAAGCGTCAGCGGAATTTATGGCTGAAATCAGGAACATTTTAGATAATGAAAATATACTTTGGCAAAGTGGGGAATTAGGGAAAGTCGATGCTGGCGGTGGTGGAACAATAGCTAAATTTATAGCGAATTTAAACATAGATGTAGTGGATGTGGGAGTACCTGTACTTTCCATGCATGCTCCCTTTGAGCTTATTTCCAAAGTGGATTTATTCATGACTTACAGGGCCATATGTGTTTTTTTCTCGGCCAAATAATTTATTGAAAAGGGATTAAATTATGATTTTGGTAGTTGATATTGGCAATACGAATGTCTCATTTGGAGTGTATGATAAAGACAATTTAGTTTTTGTATCCAGACTTCCATCAAAGCGCCAAACTACGGCAGACCAATGCGTATTAGAGCTTTTATACATTTTGAAAATACATGATGTTTCATTAGGAAAAGTAGAGGGATCCATAATAAGTTCGGTAGTCCCATCGGTTACAAACGTATTTTCATCTGCTATATTGCAATTGTTAAAAAAAACTCCATTAATGGTTAATCACAAATTAAACTTGAATTTTGAAATTCATAGCTCAGACCCCGCTAACACAGGTGCAGATTTGATTGCTGGTATTGCAGGAGGCTTAAAGTTACATAATTCACCCATAATAGTTATTGACCTGGGCACCGCGACGACTTTTTCTGTAGTAGATAAATCAAATAAATTTATTGGTTGTGTTATTGCTCCTGGAGTTAAAACTTCGGTGGATTCACTTATCCAAAATGCAGAGCTACTTACCAGTATAACCGTGTCTAAACCAAAAAAAGTTTTAAATAGTATTACTCGGGACTGCCTTATGTCTGGCGTAATTTATGGAACAGCTGCGATGATTGACGGAGTATGTGACCGCATAAAAGACGAGCTGGGGTACCGTTGTAAAATTATAGCAACAGGTGGCTTTTGTGAAAAGATTATACCATCGTGCAAAAAAGAAATAAAAATTAAACCACATCTGCTATTATCAGGCCTCAATGAAATATATAAAATGAATTTTCAAACACCTTAACAATAATTTTCTTAATATAATTGTAGTTTATTACATAATGCAAAATCCATCGTAGAAACGATGGATTTTACTATAAACTCTACCTTTTATTGAAAATCGACATTATATCATAAAAGGTGTCATCTTCATCATATGTAGAAGAAGCTTGTCCTGCCCTTGAGCCTTGCGTTTTTTCCTCTAGTTGCACATCCGATTTGTTTTCAGACAATTGATTTTCAACTTTTCCACTCATAAATTTACTGGACCATGAGTTCTCATCTAATGTGCTATTGTGGTCATTTTCAAAACCTGTGGCGATAACAGTAACACTTATCTCATCTTCCATGTTTTCATCAAATGCCGCACCCCAAATGATATTTGCTTCGCTATCTGCTTGCTCAGCTATCATCGATGAAGCTACCTCTATTTCGTCCAGTCCAATATCTGGTGAAGAAGTAATATTAATAATTACACCTTTTGCACCGTTTATAGCTGTTTCAAGCAGAGGACTGGAAATAGCCATGTTTGCAGCTGCTTCTGCCTTTTCTTTTCCTGATGCCCTTCCCACGCCCATATGTGCGTATCCAGCGTCTTTCATTACCGCAGTAACATCTGCAAAGTCAAGGTTAACTAACCCAGGTAATAAAATCAAATCAGAAATGCTCTGTACGCCCTGTCTCAGCACGTCATCAGCAACCGCAAAGGCATTTACCAAAGTGATTTTTTGTTCACTTGCATACTTTAACCTCTCGTTTGGTATTATTACCAAAGAGTCCACGTGCTCTCTAAGTGATTCTATACCCTTTTCTGCCTGTTGCATTCTGCGTTTCCCTTCAAAGGCAAACGGTTTTGTAACTATACCGATAGTCAATATCCCCATTTCCCTTGCGATTTTAGCAACAACAGGGGCTGCACCGGTTCCCGTTCCACCGCCCATGCCGGCAGTTATAAATACCATATCTGTTCCCTTGATAACCTGCGCTATTTCGTCTCTATTTTCTTCAGCAGCTTTTTGACCTACTTCAGGGTGTGAACCTGCACCTTTCCCTTGAGTAATCTTCTCACCTATTTGTATTTTATGAGTAGCTTTCGACCTCTGTAGTGCTTGCTTGTCGGTGTTTACAGAAACAAAGTCTACACACTTCACACCAGACGTAACCATGCGGTCAAGTGCATTTCCTCCGCCTCCACCTACTCCTATAACTTTAATCTGAACAATATTATCAAAATCATTTCCTAGCTCGAAAGCCATCAAAAAAGCCCCCTTCTTTTACCTTAAACTTAATGCATTTTGTCCTACTTTTTAATATAGCTTTACATTATAATTTAACACTTTTTTTTAAGAAATTCAATAGTTTGTATAAAAAAAATTTTATAAGTTTTACATACATTTTATTTTTTCTCCTAAATATTGTCATTTAGCAAATTATATTGTATCTTTAGGTCTAAAGTACGACTTATTTCCTTGATCTAACATTGAAACGTCCAATATTCCCTCTGACTCCGTGCTTAACTTATTATTTATTATTTCAGAAGCAGTTTTTATCTTATAATCTAGTTTTTCTAACGTTCCAAGTTGTATATCTATTTTTTTGTTGTATTGAGCTTGTATATGTTTTGTATCAGACATATCTATTTTAGAAACTTCACGCAAAGCATTTTTTTCTAATATGTCAAATATTTGATGTAAATTTTCAGATACTTCATTGTCACTAAAAATGAGGCTTTGTCCTAAATCAGCCTTTTTAAGTTTCACACCTATAATTTGCACAGCATTGTCAAAATCTACTTCATCTTCCGATTTCCCTCTTATTTCTATCACCCGATTTTCTTTATTCGCAAAAACGTAGCAATCATTTAAATCATAACATACCGCTTTTTCTGCTTCTTTTACCTTTATTACCACTCTGTTTGGCAGAATTCTTTCTATGCTTAAAACTTCTACAAATGGTAAATGTTTCTCTATTTCTTCTTTAGATTTTCTCTTATTTAATAAAAACAAATTTTTGTTAACCTTTATGTTACTGCACTCTTTTACCTCTTCATATGTATACCTTATGCTTCCTTCAATTTCCACATTTTCTATTTTAAAGAAAACAGTAAACGACAAAATTACTCCCACCGCTGCAACAATACAAAAAATTGTAAAGTACTTCAGCATCAACCTCAATCTATATCGAAATAGCGCCTTTTTTTTCGTTTTTCTTCTTTTTACATTACCATTTACCGTTTTCATATTCATCCTCTATACTCTTTTTATTTTTGCTCCCAATGCCCTTAAATTTTCTTCTAATTTTTCATATCCTCTATCTAAATGCCTCAAATTTGAAATTTCACTGGTTCCCTCAGCTTTTAGCGCCGCTATAACTAAAGATGCTGCTCCTCTTAAGTCTGTTGCACTCAACTTTGCCGAATGTAAACTTCTTACACCCTTAACTACAGCATTTTTTCCATCTATTTCTATATCGGCCCCTAGTTTTAAAAGCTCATTTACATGTTTATATCTTTGCTGAAAAACTTTCTCAATAAACAGGCTTTTTCCGCTTGAAACTGTTGTTACCGCCATCAATAGTGCCTGTGCATCTGTAGGAAAATCTGGATACGGTCCTGTAATTATTTCTTTTATTGGTTTTAATTCTCTTGGAGCTTTTAAACTTAACGTTTTTTCACAAAAGTCTATTTTACAGCCGCATTCTTCAAATGTTGGAATAATTCCCGATAAGTGCTCATAATTCACGTTTTTGAAAAGTGCTTCACCTCCAGTAATCGCTACAGCTGACATAAAAGTGGCTGCTACTATCCTATCCGGTATCACTGCGTACTCTGTACCGTGGAGTTTTTCCACTCCATCTACAATAATTTCACTTGTTCCAGCTCCTTTGATTCTTGCTCCACAAACATTTAAAAAGTTCGCTAAATCCAGTATTTCTGGTTCTTTAGCCGCGTTTTTAATAACCGTTATACCAGAAGACATCACTGAAGCTAGTAATATATTTTCAGTGGCACCTACGCTCGGGAAAGGCAATTCTATTTTTTCTCCAGTCAAACCTTTTTTAGCTTGGCAATTTAAAGTCTCTTCCTGTGTTAATATCTCCACACCCATTTTTTCAAATGCTCTTAAATGAAAATCTATAGGCCTTGGACCCAATTGACAACCGCCCGGAAGAGTGAGCTTAGCTTTGTTTACCCTAGATAATATCGCACCTAAAAAAATTATTGAAGATCGCATTTCTTTCATCAGAAAGTTTGGTATATCGCACCTTTTTATAGACCTCATGTCCACTATTAAGCTAGAGTTTGACCTCGTTATTCTTCCACCCAAATATTGTAAAATTTTTATAGAAAAATCTACATCCAATATGTCAGGGCAGTTATGTAAAATACATTTTTCCTGACATAAAACGGTGGCCGCTAAAATAGGTAAAACACTATTTTTAGAACCTTGTATTGAGATCTCTCCACTCAATTTTTTATTACCATCTATTAAAAGCAGTGACATCACCAACCACCCCTTTCATAACATTTTATATCTTATACAAGTTATGCTATAAAAAGGGCACAGGTGCAATCTAAGAAACAAATTCTTCTATAAGTCTGTAAATCCTCTCATTTGCATCTACTATAGCCATACTCTTCGCATTTTTTTCAAACTCACTTAACTTTCCCCTATCTTTTAATAATCCATCCACTTTTTTAACTAGGCTTTCTCCACTTAAGTTCCTTTCCTCTATTATTTCCGCAGCATTATTATTTACAAGTTCCATAGCGTTGTGGTACTGATGGTTTTCCGCTACGTTTGGAGATGGTATTAAAATAGACGCCTTGCCTTGAGCTTCTATTTCGCTCAAACTAATGGCTCCTGCCCTGCAAATAACTAAATCAGCTGCGGCTAAACAGGTGGCCATATTGTCTATGTATTTTCTTATGTCGAAATTCTTGTGTTCCGATTTTTTAATGCCACTTTTCAAAACAGCATCTTCAAACCAATCATTGCGCTTTCCAAAACCGTGAACAAGCTGATATCTGTCGTCTTTAGCAACATCTTTCATTAAATCTATCATAGCTTCGTTTATTTTCTTTGCACCCAAGCTGCCTCCGAAAGACAACACGACTGGCCGAGAGTCTAAACCTAACTCTTTCCTTGCAACATTCTTTTGCTTTAGTAATACTTCACCTCTAATTGGGTTTCCTGTCAGTTCGCATCTACATTTTTTATCAAGAAATTTCCTCGCTTCTTTAGACGCCAACATAACTACATTCACTCTTTTAGAAAGCATTTTGGTTGTTATGCCGGGGAATGCATTTTGTTCATGAATTAACGTCGGTATTTTTAAAGCAGATGCTTCCCACAAAACAGGTCCACTAACATACCCTCCTGTTCCTATACAAACGTCCGGCTTGAACTCTTTCAAAATTTTTTTAGAGTCTTGACAGGATGTTATAAAGTGTCCTATTGTCTCTAAATTCTTTTTAAATCCTGATAAATTTAATTTTCTACTAAATCCAGTAACTGTTATACCCCTGAAATCATACCACGTCTTTGCCACAAGCTCTTCTTCCATGCCGCCTTTAGCGCCTATATAAAGAATTTCCGCATCCGGTACTTTTCCCTTTACAAAATTTGCAATCGCCAAAGCCGGGTTTATATGGCCTGCTGTGCCTCCTCCTGCCAATACTATCTTCAAAGTTAATCACCTCTATGCTTTTTCTAATTTAGAAGTCCTAGATATTGAAAGAACAATACCAATTTGAGCCAGCAACATTACAAGCGATGTTCCGCCATAGCTAAAAAACGGCAAACTTATGCCTGTATTTGGCATGGTATTCGTCACAACAAAAATATTTAAAACCACTTGTAAGCCGATTTGTGCTATTAGTCCTATTCCCAGCAACGAACCAAATCTGTCTTTCGCTCTCATTGCTATTATTATTCCTCTCCAAACTAACATCGCAAATAATATCAAAATAATTGAAGCTCTAATAAAACCAAGTTCTTCGCATACTACAGAAAAAATAAAGTCATTTTGCGGCTCTGGTATATATAAATGTTTTTGCCGGGATTGCCCCAACCCTAAGCCTAACAGTCCTCCTGAACCAATTGCGTAAAGGCCTTGCTTAGTTTGCCATGTATCAACCCCTGAATTTGTCGAAAATGGGTCCAGCCACCCTTGTACCCTGCCGTTTGCGTAAGTTAATTTGTCAGTAAATAAAACCAAATATCCAACTGCTGCCAGCGCTACAGCTAAAACCAGTCCAAACCATCTCAATTTTACGCCACCGATGTACAACATCCCTCCTGCTAACAAAACTATAATGATTAAACAAGAAATATGCGGTTCTAAGTACAACAGAAAAGCTGTTGCTCCTAAAATAGTAGCGTAAGGCAATATACCATACTTAAAAGTTCCCATCCGCTTGAAGTTAATAGAAATAAAATGCGCAAATGATAAAACTATTGCAAACTTTGTAATTTCAGATGGCTGAAATCCTACAGGTCCTAGCTGTATCCATCTGTGAACACCATTTTTTATTGGCATTAGCAGAACTAATATTAAAAGTAAAAAAGACACTATTAATATCGGAACTGCAAGTTTGTGCAAATGATGATAGTCAAAATAAGATATCGCTATCATTGCAACAACGCCTAGTACAGCCCAAATAAGCTGACTTCTAATAAAATAATAACTATCTCCATTTTTGAAATAATAAGCATTTGGTGCCGATGCTGAAAATAACATTATTAGTCCTATAATGAGTAAAATTAATGTTATAAAAAACAGAGGTAAATCCAGTCCAGACCGGACAGAAAATATCTTTAATTTGTTCTGTAATGCCATTCTCTTTTTGGAAATCACATTATGCCTCTTAACAGCTACTGCACTGCTTGCGTTTTTTTGTACATTTGTTCTTTTGCTGGATCTTGTATTTTGAATCTTTCTACGCATGAAGATTTACCCCCTTTTATTTAATTTTTAAAATCCTGTTAAAACTAAAGCTATGCTCAAAAGCCCCATAACTATCATAGAAGCGCAAAAAACTATGCAGATTTTAAGTTCGCTCCAGTTGCACATTTCAAAATGATGATGTATCGGACTCATTTTGAATAAGCGTTTTCCTTTAGTTAGTTTAAAATATATAACTTGAAGCATAACTGAAAACATCTCGAGAATATAAACTGCACCAATGGTTATTAATAAAACAGGCATATTTATCGTAAAAGCTAGCGCACAGATCATTCCACCTAAAAACAATGACCCTGTATCTCCCATAAAAACTTTCGCTGGGTACGCATTCCAAAAAAGAAAACCTAAACATCCTCCCACCAAAGCTGCTGATACTATACTTAAGACTATCATATTAAAAATTCCAGCTATAACCATGAAGAAAAGCCCTGCAAAAAATGTAAGCGATGCGTCCAATCCATCTATTCCATCTGTTAAGTTTACAGCGTTTACCATGCCAACTATTAATACTGCACAGATCGGCCAATAAAAAACACCTAAATCAACTTTCCCTAAAAATGGTATCAATGTACTGGTCGTATTAACTACACCATGCGAATTTTCTGAGAAAAACAATAAAAATAAATACACAAAGGCTACCGAAAACTGTAACAATAATTTCTGTTTTGCATTGAGTCCCATATTCCTTTTTTTTACTACTTTTATGTAATCATCCAAAAAACCAATTGCGCCAAATCCTAATGCCATTAAAAGGCCAGCTATTATTTTCAAATACATAAGAGGAGCTTGCAGTAAAGTGATATCGCCCTTAGACGCATAGCAGTATAAAGACAGACACAAGATCACCGATAATAAAATTCCAATTATGAACATACTTCCGCCAATGGTAGGTGTACCCTGCTTTTTTTTGTGCCAAGATGGCCCAATCTCAAGTATTGTTTGGCCGAATTTAAGTTTGTGAAGATAAGGTATTAATTTTTTGCCCAAAAGCAAAGTCACTAAAAACGAAATTAACATTGATGCTATCGTAAAAGCTGTTGCCATTTTTTTGCTCCCCTTTTAATTTTGTATGCCAATTCAATTATACCACATCTGCATACCATTTTATACATATTTTAAAACTCATTCAGCTATTTGAGAATCTTTCTTCTGTACAAATTCTACTGTTATAGACGTTCCTCTTTTTACGGTTTCACCTTCACCTATACTTTGCGAAATAGAAATACAGTTTTGCCCCTGAGCCAATTCGCCTTTTATTTTTACATTCAATCCACTTTCTGCGGCAACTTTATTTACATTTGCAGGACTCATTCCTATTAGCTTTGGCACCTTTACATTAGCTTTGTCGTCTTTGTCTGTATATAAAACCACTTTGCCTCCTTTTGGCATTTTGGCTGTAGCTTCCGGTATTTGCGATATTACCACATCTCCGCTTCCACAAACAGTGGATATGAGCCCTAGACTTTCAAGTTTAGACTTTGCCTGCGATACTTTAGAGCCTACCACAAACGGTACCGGAATATCTAACTTTGCAAGTTCCTCTTCTGTATACTTGCATTCTACACCCAAGTAAGGCAGTGCTTCTTGCATAACTTTTGCAAAAGTAGGTGCTGCAACCATTCCTCCATAGTAGCTTGGTCCTTTTGGTGTATCATAATATATCAGCAAAACTACCTGTGGGTTATCAGCGGGCGCTATTCCGCAAAACGAAGCTATGTAATCCATTCCATTTGGTCCACTTTGCCCTATCTTTTGACTCGTTCCAGTTTTTCCTCCGATTCTGTACCCTGGAACGTACCCGTTCTTTGCACCGCCTTCTTTAGCGTTCATTTGCAAAAGCTCACAGATTCTTTTCGATGTACTTTGAGATATAACCTGTCTTTTTTCTTTCTTTTCAAACGATTTTACTACATTGCCATCAGAATCTATAATTTGCTTTACTATATGAGGCGTAACCAAATGACCTCCATTTGCTACAGCCGCTGCCGCCGTGACCATTTGAATCGGCGTTATACTAAAGTTTTGACCAAACGATGCAACAGCTAAATCCATAGGACCCATAGAGCCGTCTTTGCTGAAAAATATGCCGTTTGCTTCTCCGGGCAAATCTATACCCGTTTTTTCCGTAAACCCAAAAGCATCGTAGTATTGGTAAAACTTTTCGCTTCCTATTATTTGTCCAAGTGAAATAAAAGCCGGGTTACAAGAGTTACAAAAAGCCTTTGTAAAAGTTTGCGCTCCATGCCCGCCGTGTTTATGACATTTTATCGGCCTTGCACCCTTAAATGGAACTAAACTACCAGTACAGTGAAAACCTGTGCTCTCATTAATCAGATTTTCTTCAAAACCCATTGCGGTTGTTACCATCTTAAAAACAGAACCCGGCATGTATGTATCACTTACAGCTTTATTTCGCCATTGTCTTTCCAAGGCTTCCGCTTTGGCTTTTGGTCTCTCTTCTTCTGTTAAATTTTCTATTGCAGATTTGTCATCTTCATCAACTATCTCAAAGGGCTTGTTTAAATCATAACCGCCCTTCACAGCCATCCCTAAAATCTCACCGTTATTAACATCCATCATTATGGCAACTGCTTTGTTTTTTACAACATTATTTATTATCCCCTCTTCTAAGCCCTTCTCTAAAAAGTGCTGTATAACTTCATCGATTGATAACACTAGACTATTTCCGTTTTTAGCCGGTATCATTTTCTCATACTCAAAAGGCATATCCGTTCCTATTGCGTTTCTTGCTGTAACCAAGCGACCGCTTTCGCCCGTTAAATAACTATTATAATAATTTTCAATTCCAGATAAGCCTTGATTATCAGTTCCTACAAAGCCTATGACAGCTGAAGCAAAATCTTTGTGAGGATAATACCTTTTATAGTCTTCTACCAAACGTACCCCTGATTTTATTTTATTATCCTTTAAAAAAGTGACAACTTTATCCTTTACATCACTGTCAATTTTCCTCTTTAAGACAGTATAGTAAGATCTCTTTTTCGCTTTTGCCAGTATCTCCTCCTTGTCAAGTTCCAATATCTCAGAAAGGCCTTTTGCTACCATTTCCTTCGATTGATCATCTGGCAAATAAGCTGGTTCTAATACAACCGTCCAAACTGTAGCGCTTTGAGCCAAGGGTTTCATATTACAATCATAAATAGTGCCTCTCTGTGCACTAACTTTTGTATCTTTAAGCTGTTGCTCTATCGCCATCTGTTTTAGCACTGCACCTTGAACAAGTTGAAGTTGCGCTAGTCTGAATATACCTATTCCAAACCCTAAAAATATCAAGACCAGCAGCACAAAAAGCGATCTTCTCCACATTCTAACAGTGGTACCTCTTGACATAGTTTTGCTCCTTTATAACAATACAAGAGTCAAGATTTTATCTTAACTCTTTTTAATTTCATTCCTATTAATTTATATTCTTATAAAAATAAAATATTTCCTTAGTTAAAATAAATTGTAAAATTACCCATTTTTATAAGCTTTATCTCCAGCAGACAGATTGATATACTCTACTTGAGATGGAGTTGTTTTACACATTTGTAATTCGTCTTTAGCATATTCTTCAACCTTTGAAAGTGAAAAATTAGATTCATTCCTCACCGCCAGTTGCGTATGTATACTTTCGCTTTCCACTAATCGTTTGTTCATACTCTGTATTTGAGCTGTTAATTCGGTTAGCTTTATCTGATTATGTATCACTGTTAAAGTTGTCAACAAGCTTACAGCAAAAGCAGCCCCTAAAAACGCCACCGCCAATGGATTTACTTTCACCCTTCGATTTTTTCTCAATTCCTCTTTAGGCAACCTTAGGATATTATCTTTCTTTTTAACTTTTACTTCTTCAAACACCGAAAGGTCATATGCTAAATTCCTATTGTCTAATGACATCACTTAAACAACTCCTTTTTATTCTTGCCTTTTACATTTTCTCGCAAACTCTTAATTTTGCACTTCTACTTCTTTTATTTCCTTTTATTTCCTCTTCACTTGGTTCCACGGCTTTTCTGGTGACAAGCTTAGCTTTTGGTTTATTTGCGCACACACAAACCGGAAAATCCGGTGGGCATGTACAACCTCTGCACCAACTTTGCATCTTTCTTTTTACTATTTTATCTTCAAGTGAATGAAAAGTTATAACTGCTACTCTAGCTCCTTTATTTAGAACAGAAAACGTTTCATCTAAGCCTTTCTCTAAAACTTCAAGTTCTGAATTGACGAAAACCCTAATTGCTTGAAAGGTTTTCCTTGCCGGGTGCCCATTTTCTCTTCTTACTTTTGCTGGTACAGATGATTTAATTATCTCAGCCAGTTCTAAAGTGCTGTAAATTTTTTTATTTTCTCTATATTTCACTATAGCCCTTGCTATTGATTTAAAATATTTTTCTTCTCCGTAATTTTTTATTATCCTGCCTATTTTATCTTCAGCAAAATCGTTCACTACATCGAAAGCAGATACTCCGTTTTTGCTCATTCTCATATCAAGTGGTGCGTCATTATGATAAGAAAAGCCTCTTTCAGGTGCATCCAGTTGATACGAAGAAACTCCTATGTCTAACAACACCCCATCCACACCGCTCACGGACAAATTCTGCACAACTGTTCTTATCTTTGAAAAGTTTGAGTTTACAATTATTGAATTTTGATACTTAGAAAGCCTTTCTTTCAAGACTAAAATAGCATCTGGGTCTTGATCAATTGATATCAGTTTCCCTTTTTTAAGCCTTTTCAGTATCTCCTCTGAATGCCCTCCGCCACCTGCCGTACCGTCTACATATATGCCGTCCGATTTTACATTTAGTAGATTCACAGACTCTTTCAGCAGAACTGACTTATGAGAAAACTCCAAGTGTCACACCCCTTTTTTAAAGCTCTAACATGTCCATAGCTTCTTCTATATTTTCCTCAGTAATGCTCGAGTTAAAGCTGTTCCACTTAGCACTATCCCAAATTTCTACCCGATTCGCTGTTCCTATAAATGTAACTTCTTTTTTTAAACAAGCGTGTTCCCTCAAGTTTTGGGGAATGAGAATCCTTCCTTGTTTGTCTGGCTGAACTTCAGCAGCGCCTGAAAAGAAAAACCTTTGTATAGTTCTTGCTTTAGATATCGGCATTGCTCTAACTTTATCTTCAAGTCGCATCCATTCGCTTTGCTGCAGTACAAACAAGCATCCATCAAGCCCTTTGGTGATGTAAAATAGCATACCTAAATCATCTCGGAACTTCGTAGGAACCGCGACTCTACCCTTTGGGTCAATATTATGTTGGTATTCACCTATCAACATAAGCTTCACTCTTGAGGAAAAATAGAATTAAAATTACCACTTTACTCTACTTTGCCCCACCTTTCACCACCAATTACTTAATATTATACACTTATTTTTTTTCGTGTCAATATGAAAACAAAATTTTTTTCGAAAAATTTAAAAAATATTGTCTAAAATGGTTATTTTAGAAATCTTTTAAATTTTTATTCTGTTTTCAAGACTATAAATATTAAATAAATATACATGTATCTTATTTCTTTTTTTATTTTTCATGTGTGTATTTCGACAATTTTTTCATTTTTCTTACCTAGAAAATTTATAAAATGAAAGTCCAAATTCACACCACCGTATGTTATAATAAATTGTATAAATGTATAAGGATGTTTTTATGAAAGATTTAACAAGTAAAGTCCGCGCAGCCATAGATCAATTTGATATGATAGATAAAAACGACAGTATTGCCGTATGCGTTTCAGGCGGAAAAGACTCAGTTTTTCTGCTTTACGCTCTAAATGAAATAAAAAAATATTATCCCAAAAAATTTAATCTATCTGCTTTAACTGTAGACCCTGGTTTTCCAGGCAAGTCTTCGTTTACAGAAATTAGAGAGTTTTGCCGCAAAAATAATATTAGTTATTTAATAAAAGAAACCCAAATGTATGAAATAATTTTCAATGTTCGCAAAGAAAAAAGTCCATGTAGCTTATGTTCTCGCATGAGACGTGGTATTTTGCACAGCTGCGCCAAAGAGATTGGCTGCAACAAAATAGCCCTTGGGCACCATTTCGATGATGTTGTCGAAACTCTTATTATGAATTTGTTTAATAACGGAGATATTTCTTGCTTTTCTCCCGTTACTTATTTGTCTAGAAAAAACATACACGTCATCAGACCTCTAATTTACTGCAAAGAGTCCAGCATAGCCAATTTTATATTTTCCCACAATCCGCCGGTTGTTAAGAGTTTGTGCCCTGCAGATAAAAGAACTCAGCGTGAAGCGACTAAAAAGCTCTTAGCAAATTTAGAAAATGATTACCCAAACCTTAAAAAAAATATTTTCACTGCTATAAAAAAAGCCAACCTCAAAGGCTGGCACAACTAACTTTTATTTTTTTAGCAACATCTTCAATGCCTTCTACTCCACATTTTGATAGGCATTTTTTTGGCCTTAACAGTGACAAATCAGAAAGATTGTATTCATCAAAAAGGGCTGACAAAAAATACTCTACACTTACATTTTGTGGCTTTAGTTTTTTATATTTAAGTGGGATTTCTACCTTATACTCGTAGTAGGCGTTCAAGCAATTCAAGTATTTGTTGATTTCACTTGAAAACACAACACTGTCCTTTTTTATAGGCAAAGTTTCATTTATAGGCTCTGGCGCCACGACAACATCGCTTTTAAAAAGCCAGTCTTTATTTTTTGTGACCATCACAGATGCTCCAAATTCATCCATTAAATCTCTTTGTTTTTCCAAATATAAACGTTCATTTAAAGTTATCACATCAATCTGGCTAGAAAATTTTATAATTTTTCTTAGTAGTGCAGAATGTTCACCAGTTTCATCGATCAACGATACCCTTAATTTGTTTGGATTGAGTTTTACCTTGTTTAGTACCTCTAATACTGCATTCTTGCACAACCTCTTTTGAAGGTCTATAGACGAAAACCTTTTTATTCCCAATTTTGTCATAATAGGAAGTTGGTTTGGAAATAAAAGTTTAAACTCCTTTTCCCCCAGCAACTTGACTATCTTTTTCCACTTTATCTTCCCTTTTTTAGACTTAACTAAAATATTTAATACACTTATTTCCCCTAGTTTTTTCTCCTCAACTATGAGTTTGTCTAAAAATAAATACTTAAAAAAATTTATGTCATTTATGCATTCTGTAGTAACTGTTACTATCATTTCTTTCCCCTTACATTTTTATAGTTATTCATTATTACTACATCATTAGTTAAAAAATTCATGGTCTGAAAATTTGCTAAAGATAAGATTCTCGTTTCACATAGAAACACAACATTTTACAGTAATAGGCTTTTAATTTTGGTACGGAGTACCATAATGGGCATGGGAAAATCAAGCAAATATTTTTGTCAATAGTAATTTTTATTTTAATAGTGATTAATTTAAAGCAGGCAGATGGCAGAAGAAGCAGCGCTAACGAATAGGAAAAAATAACGAACAATGCGAACCACCCCAAGCGAGCAGTGTCACTGTATTTCTGACCGGGCAAAAATGTACATCTTTGCGATACAAATGTCAGTTGAATAAAGTAAAAATCCTAGTTATGAAATACTCCACAGCGTTTGCTGCCAAGTTTACTTGCAACCTTTTCTACGGCATTTAGCTTATCTTTGATTATCATTTTTATCGCTGTTTAAGGATTTTATCCGAGTTGTCAGACTCTTTGTTTCGGTACTATTTTTGCCTTTTTCAAGTACAACATTTTTATATTCTGTCTATAATTTTTTCAACTTTGTGCCTTGCTCCACAAGCTCAGTATTTAACTTATCAAGCGGTGTCTTTGTCTTTTCTATTTGAGAGTTTACATCTTTTAAACTGCTTTTCATCCTTGAAAGTTCAGCTTCTGCTTTATTTAATGAAACTTTCCAGTTGTTAGTTTTTTTGTTGTTCTCGCCGTACTTTTCACTGGACTGTGCAAGTGCATTTTTCAAAACAGAAATTTTTTCTTTTTGATTTTCAATTTACTAATTTAGAATTTTGTTTCAAGAAGTAATGGCAGTGGTGGACTTATAATTTTTAGTAAACTCTGTGGTAACTTTACCCATTTCCGAAGCTAATACCCGAAGATTTGAATTTATTTGCTTAACCGATTCTATATACGCTTTTTCACCCTTAAGTTTTATCGTCCCTCCAAATGTGTTTGAACCTGACACACTTTATTTTGTTAAGCATAAGTAAACATTAAGGTTATTCATGATACACTCGTACATAAAGATATAACAACAACCTTGAACATTTATACCGATGTAACAAGGAATTAAAGTGGACGGAGTTTAAGGTACTAGATAAGTATTTTAACAATTCAATAACATAAAAAAAGTGGCGTACTTTGAGATGAAATTTAGTACAATGCTTTTTTCAGCCTAATTGACTTGCTCTTTAATAATGATTATAATATACAGAATAACCCGGTTGCAGAAACAATCCACTCAGTCGGAACTTACGTCAAACTAATACACATTGTAGGAATGACCTCCGACGCAATTCTGCAAGTTCTCATATTCCTGATCGGGGGGATTCCATACTTCATTATTAACAACCGAATAAAAAGCCTTTATCTGTACTAAAGAATGATGTTTTTATAAATTTATAATTAAGTTCAAGTTTCTTTTGCCAAGCTTTTCTTTTTATTCAAAAGAAAAGCGGAAGGAGGAAAAATGTTTGTAGATATAGCAAAAATAAAAATAAAAGCCGGAAATGGCGGAAACGGTGCTGTTTCTTTTCACAGAGAAAAATACGTAGCAAACGGCGGCCCCGATGGAGGGGACGGTGGAAAAGGTGGAGATATTATATTTAAGCCCGATAGTAATCTTTCTACACTCGCCGACTTTAGATATAAAAGAAAATATATAGCAGAAAATGGGCAAAACGGCAAAGCTTCCCGATGTGCCGGAAAAAATGCTCCTAACTTAATAATAAAAGTACCTAAAGGTACCATAATCAAAAACGCTAATACTGGCAAAATTATCGCCGATATCTCAACAGACAAGGAAATCGTGATAGCAAAAGGCGGCAAAGGTGGCCTTGGAAATATGCACTTTGCTACCTCTACAAGGCAAACACCTCGTTTCTCTAAACCGGGCGATGATGGAGAAAAATTTGAGGTACAACTGGAACTAAAACTCCTTGCAGATGTGGGTCTTATTGGGTTTCCCAACGTGGGCAAGTCTACATTAATCTCAGTGGTAAGCTCTGCAAAACCAGTTATAGCCGACTATCATTTTACTACACTGAGCCCTGTTTTAGGGGTAGTTACTCGAAATAAAAATCGTTCGTTTGTTATGGCCGACATTCCAGGAATAATAGAAGGTGCTAAAGATGGCATAGGCCTTGGGCACCAGTTTTTGCGACATGTAGAAAGATGCAGACTACTGGCTCACGTCGTTGATATTTCTGGAAGCGAAGGTCGCGATCCTAAAAACGATTTTCAGATTATAAATAATGAAATAAAAGTCTTTAATCCTGAACTTGCTTTACGCCCTATGCTAGTTGTTGGAAATAAATGTGACTTAGCTACAGATGCTCAAATATCTGAGTTTAAAGCATTTGTAAATAACCTCGGATTAGAGTTCTTTCCTATAATGGCTCCCATAAACTACGGCACCGACAAGCTTTTAGATGCTATAGAAGAAAAACTTGCAAAGCTGCCACCCATAAAAGTATTTGATACAGAAGAAACTGTGAATGATACTCAAGTTAAAGAAAACGATAGAGCATTTTCCATAACTGAAGAAAATGGCGTTTACAGAGTTGAAGGAAAATGGCTTTTAAAATTATTAGATTCCATTAACTTCGACGACTATGACTCATTACAATACTTCCAAAAAGTCATTTCTTCTAGCGGAATAAACGATGCTTTGATTAAAAAAGGTATAAAAGATGGCGATACTGTTAATATATACGATTTTGAATTTGATTTTATTGAGTAGGTGCGTGTTAAATCTTGGAAAGATTGTACAATAAAAATTGCGATTATAAAAGCTTAAATCCACTTTCGCTAGCGTTTATAGGCGACGCTGTTTTTGAACTTTTCGTAAGAGATCAGATTATTTGCCAAAACAGATGCTCCGTTAATAAACTCCACAAAAGAAGTGTTGAAAAGGTATGCTGTCAATCTCAAGCCGAATATGTAGAACAGCTTTTCCCGCATCTTACAGATGAAGAAAAAGATGCATTTAGAAAAGGTAAAAACTCTCATACAAAAAACATCCCAAAAAACGCTACACTTGTTCAATATCATAACGCTACAGGACTTGAGACTTTGTTCGGATATTTATACTTAAAAGGCAAAATAGAGCGACTTCGCGAACTTTTCAATATCATTTCTCCTTCAGTCGATAATAAATAAACAGCAAATACCACCTCTAAATTATCCTTTAGAGACGGTATTTTGAAATTAAATTGATTTAAATTTTAACTATTTGCAGTTTTGACTGTTTTCACTGTTCTTATTTTGGTTTTGATTCTTGTTCTGATTCTGGTTCTTATTTTGATTATTGTTTTGTGCCATTAGGTCCACCTCCTCAAACAACTCAATGTTTGTGATCCAATGAGCCAATCTGTTTATACAATGGTTTCTCTTTTCTTTGCAAGCTATCTCGGCTTGCAATATTATTATCTGTATCTGATTCAATTTTATTCTAATTATTTATAGGAGTTTTTTGAAAATGGAATTGCCAATTGATTTTAAAATTGAAATGAAAAATTTGTTAAAATCTGATTTTAATAAATTTATATCTTGCTATAACAGTCCCCCATACAGAGGACTCAGGGTAAATACTTTAAAAGTGAGCTTGGAAAAATTTAAGAAAATCATAAATATGCAGCTATCCCCCACCCCATTTGCAGATAATAGTTTCTATATAAGCAATGAAATACAAAAAATAGGCTCTCACCCGCTTCACCACGCCGGGGCATTTTATGTGCAGGAATCTTCTGCCAGTTTTGCAGTCACTGTACTTGATGTGAAACCAGGTGAAAAAGTTTTGGATTTATGCGCTTCCCCCGGAGGAAAGTCCACGCAAATTGCTGAAAAAATGTGTGGAGCAGGGTTACTGTGGGCAAACGAAGTAATAAAAAGCAGAGCACATACTTTGCTTTCAAATATTGAACGTATGGGAATAAGAAATGCTGTCATTTCAAACTGCAAAGTTGATATCCTCTGTCACAGACTTTCTGGCCTTTTCGATAAAGTCTTAGTAGACGCTCCTTGTTCTGGAGAAGGTATGTTTAGGAAAAATCCTCAAGCCATAGATGAATGGTCAAAAGAACACAGCATATCTTGTGCTAAACGGCAGCTGGAAATCTTAAACTGCGCCAAATTTGCCCTAAAAGAAAACGGAGAATTAGTTTACTCCACATGTACGTTTTCTTCTGAAGAAAATGAAAAAGTAATTTTTAAAAGAAAATGATGATTTTGAAATTTCAGAAATAAAGCATTCTTGTGCAAGAAACGCCGACGGTACTTACAGTTTCTCTGGAAATAATTTGACGTTTGCTAAAAGAATAACCCCATTAGAATGCGGAGAAGGCCACTTTATTGCTAAACTAGTAAAAAAAAGCCATCAAAAAAGTGATGTTCATGCTTATAAAATTAAGTCAAAAGAAAAAGATCTACTCAAGGCAGAAAAATTTTTTAGCAGCCTATTCAGTAGCGAGTTATACGGTCAATTAGAAAAGATAAACAACAACTTTTTTATTTTGCCATACGAAATGCCAGATATAAGAAATCTAAATGTAATTAGGGCCGGCGTTTTATTTGCTGAAGAAAAAAAGTCTCATATAGAGCCACATCATGCCGTTTTTATAGCAGCTAAAGAAAATGAAATTAATAATAAAATCAATTTTAATCAATGTTCAAACGAAATAGCAGTATTCTTAAAAGGCGAAGAAATCCCTTGCAGTAACTGCCAACCAGGATATGTAGGCATAACTGTAGAAGGCATTCCTACAGGCTTTGGAAAATACTCAAATGGAAAAATAAAAAACAAGTACCCTAAAGGACTACGTAACCTGTAAAACTGACCTATAAAAAATAAAAGTTTCAGACTTTTATTTTTAAAATAACACGATTTTATTACTTTTTAAAGATTCATTTACATTTATTATTCTTTGATTTTCTGAGCCCCTAAATTTCAACAACAAACTTTTTTTCTCGAGCAAAAATGGGCCATCAATCAAAATGTCTATATTATGCAAGAGATTTTGCCAGGCTATATTTTCTTTGCGAACTATTAAGTCCTCGAAAACATAGCCAGTGTATGACATTACGTCTAAACCCAGCGAGTGAATTTCTCTTGCTAGCTCTGTAAAAGCTTCTGCTTGAAGGAAAGGTTCACCACCAGAAAAGGTAACCCCCTTTAAAAGGGGGTTCTTTTTAATTTTCATTATTATATTATTTGTATCATCTTCATATCCTCCGGTGGGGTCAAAAGTTTGCGGATTGTGACAACCCTTACAGTGATGCGGACACCCCTGAGAAAATATAACAAATCTAATCCCCGGTCCATCAACTATTGATTCTTCAATTATTCCTGATAGTTTAATTTTGCTCATTTTTTACCTCTAGTTTTTTTCCGAAGCACTGATACTATGTTTCACTCTGTCTTTTTCTTCTGCCTTTTTTGCGTTATTAAAGCGGTCTATTGTACCAACCAAATATCCTGTAATCCTCCTGATTCTTTCAAAGGGCTGATTCCCGTTATTTTCTGTCCTTCCGCATTTAGGGCAAACGTCATTTATAATGCCGGTGTATCCGCAAATGGGGTCTCTATCTACAGGATGGTTGATAGAACCATAACCTATGCCGGATTCTTTCATGCACCTTACGATTTGCTCAAATGCTTCCAAATTATTAGCAGGGTCTCCGTCCAGCTCTACATAAGATATATGTCCTCCGTTCGTTAGAGCATGATACGGAGCCTCTTTTTTTATTTTATTCCAAGATGAAATGTTGTAATAAACCGGGACATGGAACGAATTTGTATAATAGTCTCTGTCTGTAACACCTGGAATTTTACCAAATTTTTTAGCATCAATTCTAACAAATCTTCCAGATAAACCCTCGGCAGGAGTAGCTATGAGGGAAAAGTTCAAGTTGTATTTGTCGGTAGCTTCATCCATGCGTTTTCTCATATGGCTAACGATCTTAAGTCCCAACTGTTGAGCTTCATCGCTTTCTCCATGATGGCATCCGATCAGCGCTTTCAAAGCTTCTGCAAGACCTATAAAGCCCAACGTTAAAGTTCCATGTTTTAATACTTCTCTGACTTCATCGTCTAAGCCTAATTTCTCAGAATCCATCCAGACGCCTTGCCCCATAAGAAAAGGATAATTTCGAACTTTCTTTATGGCTTGTAGCTCAAACCTAGCCAACAACTGTTCTATAACTAAATTTATTTTTTCATCCAGTTCTTTAAAGAAAGCATCGATATTGTGGTTACTTTTTATAGCTATTCTTGGTAAGTTAACAGATGTAAAACTTAAGTTTCCTCGTCCATTTACGATTTCCCTGTCTGGATCGAAGTGATTTGCAACAACTCTCGTCCTGCAACCCATGTAAGCAACTTCTGTTTCGGGTTTACCTTTTTGATAATATTTCAAATTAAAAGGAGAGTCAATAAAGGAAAAGTTAGGGAACAGCCGTTTCGAGCTTACTCTGCATGCCAATTTAAATAAGTCATAGTTAGGGTCTGTCATATTATAGTTTATGCCATCTTTCACTTTGAAAATGTGTATAGGAAATATTGGAGTTTCGTTATTACCAAGCCCCTTTTCAGTGGCCAATAAGACATTTTTTATAACCATTCTGCCTTCTGGACTAGTGTCCAGCCCATAGTTTACAGAACTAAAGGGCACCTGCGCACCAGCTCTTGAATGCATGGTGTTTAAGTTATGAATCAAAGCTTCCATAGCTTGATATGTAGATCTATTTGTTTCGGAATAAGCATGTTCTTTAGCAAATTTTTGTATCTTCCTAGCTACAGACTCACCGAATTCTTCTATCAAAAGCTCTTTTTCAATTTTATGATACTTTTCGCTATCTTCTAATTTCACACATAGACCAGCTTGTTCTTCTATTTTATTCATTAAAAATTTCGAATAAGCATCGCTATTTTCTTTTTCAGTCAAAAGTTCAATAGCTTTAGCGATATTCTGCCGGTAAGTTCTCTTGTAGGTTTTGGCTACACCTTTCGCTAGAGCGTAGTCGAAATTCGGAACGCTTTGCCCTCCATGCTGGTCGTTCTGGTTTGCTTGTATAGCTATACAAGCAAGTGCAGCGTAACTCATAATGTCATTTGGTTCTCTTAAAAATCCATGTCCTGTGGAAAATCCATTTGTAAAAAGTTTATTTATGTCTATCTGACAGCACGTGGTTGTCAATGTCAAAAAGTCCAAATCATGAATATGAATATCGCCTTCAGCGTGAGCTTTTGCTATTTTAGGGTCCAAAATGTACATTTCATAGAAACGTTTTGCCCCTTCAGAACCATATTTAAGCATTGTACCCATGGCGGTATCACCGTCTATGTTAGCGTTTTCTCTTTTCACATCGTTGTCTTTTGCCGATTTAAAAGTGAGCCCTTCATAGATTTTCATCAGCTTCGTGTTCATTTCTCTAGCTCTAGTTCGGTCAGCTCTGTACAGAATGTATTCTTTAGCCGTTTGCGCGTGACCATTTTCGATTAATATCTTCTCCACTACATCTTGAATATGCTCGACTGTGATGTGCTCTTTATCTTGATCTGCCTCTAAATATCCAACAACTTGCTGTGCCAACGACTCTGAAAGGTCATGATCATTGCCTCCTGCGGCAACAGCCGCCTTGAATATGGCATCGGAGATTTTCTTACTGTCAAAATTTACTTTTCTTCCATCTCTTTTAACTATTGTGCTTATCATATTTTCTCTTCCTTACTATATATTGTGTATTGTTATGTGCACTTTATAAATTATATTCTACATATAGATGTAAGTCAACTGATTTTTGAAATATTTTAAAACCATTAAAAACTAATTTTCCTGTTTTAATTTGTCTATCATTTCACATGTTGGAGTAACATATAAAGTCTTATAATTTTCATAAATAACCATGCCTGGTTTTGCTCCGTTAGGTTTTTTTACGTTTTTTATAGCTGTAAAATCAACAGGTACTTGCGCAGAATTTTTAGCTTTACTGTAAAACGCCGCTATAACTGCTGCCTGAACTAACGATGAATCAGGCACTTGCTCCTGGTTTGAAATTAAAACTGTGTGTGAACCTGGGCAATCTTTAACATGAAACCAGATGTCACAATTTTTAGATTTCTTAAGCGTCAACTGATCATTTTGAACATTGTTTTTTCCAACTAAAATTTCATATCCATCATCAGTTTTGAATTTTAAAAATTTGCATGTGTTTTTATTCTTGATTTTAGAACCTTTATCTTTATTTTTCAGATATCCTCCATTTGCCAACTCTGAGTATATCTCATTTAATTCTTGCTCATTTTGCACATTTTCTAGCTCAAACAAAACTGTGCTAATGTACTGTAGCTCATTAGTTGTTTTTTCTATCTGCTCAGCTAAGATCTTTTCAGCATTTTTAGCCTTTTTATATTTTTTATAGTACCGCTGCACATTATCTATCGGCGACCGACTAGGGTTCAAGTTAATTTTCACTTTTTTATGCTCTTCGTCATAAAAATTTTCAAGTTCAATTTGCGTAAGCCCTTTTTCTATCTTATATACGTTTGCATTTAAAGTCCGCTTGTATTTTAAATTTTTCTTTATCATGACTTTGCATAAGCTCTTTATTTAATATTTTTAACTTCTTGCTTAGCTTTGTGCTTAAGTTGTGCAGGTACTTAAATAAAAATTGATTTTTATTTTTTACCCGATCGTAAGAGTCTTTCTCATAATAAAACGCATCGAGCATTTCAGATATCGTATCGAACTTTTTTACAATGCAGCCACTTTCTTCAAAATGCTTCACAGGAATGAAAGTAAAGTCTATCATCTTGCCGCTGGAACTCGTGACCATATAACCTGCGTGCAATTTGCTATTTATACGTCTTTTTAAAGTCGACAAAGTTTCTTCTAAAGGTTTTTTACTTTTCGATATGCTATTCAAAAACTCAATTTCATCACATACTATAAAAGATAATCCCTGTATGGTATGCGAGACAGCTTTGCTTGTGCTTTTGAGACTACTTTCGGTAATTTTTTGAGCTATATTTGTCGTTTGTTCATTTAATATATTAAGTTTTCTCTGACTTGGAGGTAGGGTATATTTAACTCCCGGCAAGACTTGCCGTTTAGATGACATATCTTCATTCACTCTCCGCAATGCATCTATAACGTTATAATTTTTGCCAGCAAGTATGACGTTACTGTACTTACCCATTATTTCAACAATAAATACTAAACGCTGCTTTTCGAATATATCATTTACCGTGTCAAAGTCAAAAAACAAAACCCGCTCTAGCTCTTTTTGCCTTACGTTTACTAGCTTTGCTCCTGCTAACTTTTTTCTTAAAAGCATGCAGATCATAGGTGGTACTTTTGGATTTTCTATAGGTTTGTTAGTTAAGTGAATCCTTGAGCTGTTTGCCTTTATTGAAATTAACAATTTGTAGCTACCGGACCTTGATCTAAATGTGATAATTAACTCGTCTTTAGACGGTTGATGAATTTTATCTACTTTAGAGTTTATTAAATTTTCTTCAAGTTCTAATTTTACGCACCTTAATAAGGCACCGTCAAACGCCATTTTACTTTCCTCCCACTTCAATCGTATCGCTAATTAGAGCAGCTATATAGCTTACAACACACACTGAGCTTTGCATAACGGCGCATCCCAATAAAAGGGATGCGCGCTCAAACACACTTACAAATATCTCATGCTATCTATATCAACAGTTGAAGTAAAAAACATTACGTTACCAAACTTGCGGTGAAGCATCAATGCGAGCGGCTCAATAACCACATTTTCCGACTTATAATGACCTACATCCACTACACAAAGGCTATTGTCTTTGGCGAATAATAACTCATGATGTTTTATTTCTCCCGTAACGAAAACATCTGCGTCCATTTTTTTTGCCTCAAACACAAGTTCTCCACAAGCACCTGACCCTACAGCCACCTTTTTTATTTTTTTATCGCATAAGGCCAAATATCTTACTCCATCGCAATTTAAGCTTCTTTTTACTAGCTGTGCAAATTCCCTGCATGAATATTCCTTATCTAAGCTTCCAACAACTCCAAATGGCAACTTTTTACCATCAAAGTTAACTTCCGACAGTGCCTTTGTTTCTTTTATACCTAAAGCTCTAGCTAAATGGAAATTGACACCATTTTCAGCTATGTCTAGGTTAGTATGAGCCGAAATAACACTTATATTTGACTTTACCGCCCTATACAGCAAGTCATCAGACAGTATACTTTTTACCGGATCAAATATAACCGGGTGATGTGTGACAACCAAATGTACACCCAATTGATTAGCTTCTTCCAGTACTTCACTTGTTAAATCCAAACTGAGCAAGACTTTATCTACTTTTGCGATTTTATTTCCAACTAAAATACCCACATTATCGAAGCTAAAACTATACTCAAACGGCGCGATTTCATTTAAAAAAACATATACGTCGTTAACTGTAATCATGCAATTTATTCCTTTCGATTAATCTTTTCAATTCCTCTATTATTTTACATATATCTACATACTCCAAAGTTTTGTTTAGTGCTTTTAAACCTATGGCTCTTTTTTCTAGGCTTTTTATTTTTTTCTGTATATAAGTTGCAGTTTCCAGAGAAGAGTCCGCTTTCAGCTGTCCAATATGTGTATATAATTTTGGCACATTGAATTTTTTCACTACATATTTTACGCTCATAACTGTATAAACTTTATTTTTAGATATCACAGCCTCTTCGCGTTCAATGAAAAACATATTATCCTTTAAGAATTCACGTAATTTTTCATCTTCGCTCATTGGCTGCAATATCAACCTTTTATCTACATTTTTCAACCATTTTGCATTTTTTATTATATCAATTATAACTTCTCCGCCCATACCAGACATAATAATGTCATCAGCTTCAGTTTCGGAAACATTCTCAAGCCCGTTTGACAGTACTGTTTTTATATGTTCAGCCAGTCCATATCTGTTTATGTTTTTTTCCGCATTTGCAAGGGGACCTTCCTTCAAATCTAAAGCTATAGCTTGAGTAATTACTCTGGTTTTTACGAGGTAAATTGGCAAATATGCATGATCTGTCCCTACATCTACCACTTTTGCATTTTTTCTTACAAATTTTCCACAGCAAGCCAATCTTTCATCTAAAGAAAAAAAACGGTATGGTTTCACTGTCACGTCCCCTCACTTTAACATTTAAAATGCCGCCTAGAAAAACTTGGCGGCTATTTTTTAAAGTTGCCCTATATGATTTTTCAATCTCTCAACTAGAACTTCGCAGTCTACCCCGTGAACAGCACAGGCTTGTTCAATGCTTTCTCCTCTTGAAGAAGGACAGCCTAAACAATGCATTCCCATCTCTAAAAAATAAGTTGCGGTGGTAGGGTCCTCATCGAGTATATCGCCTATTATTGTATCCTTATTTATTGTCATCAATTTTACTTCCTCCTTATTTACATCTACAATTAATTATAAACAAAAAAAGTGAAATTACAACCATATTTCATTTTAAAAGTTTATCTATTCGTTTTTTCTATAAAATCTACAAAAACAAATTTTATTTTACTATTTAGCAACTATATTTACAAGTTTACTTTCCACATAAATTTCTTTTAAAATGTTTTTGTCTTTCAACAAGGGAGCAATCTTTTCATCGTTTTTGGTGAGGTTAATAATTTCATCTTTTGATATATTTTTAGGTACAATCAATTTTGCTTTTATTTTGCCGTTAACTTGTATAGCTATTTCGACTGTACTTTGCACACACTTGCTCTCGTCAAACTTTGGCCAGGCTTGCTCACATACCATGCCGGTGCCTAAATTTTGGATCTCAAATATTTCCTCAGTTACATGCGGGGCAAATGGGTTTAAGAGTATTGTAAAAATCTTAAGCTCTTCTTTTGTAACATTCCCGGTATCATAAATTTCATTTATTAAAGACATCAACGTTGCAATAGCAGTATTAAATTTTAAATTTTCTATATCGTAACTAACTTTTTTTATAGTTTTGTGAAAACTTGCTTCAAGCTTTTTTCTTAGTTTGCCATCCACCAATATATCTTGCAAATTCCAGTACCTATCAATAAACCTTCTGCACCCTTTTATACCAGAAGTACTCCAAGGTGCTGATTTTTCAAAGTCACCGATAAACATCTCATAAAGGCGCAAAGTATCTGCTCCATATTCATTCACAATGTCGTCCGGGTTCACAACGTTTCCGCGAGACTTGCTCATTTTTTCGCCATTTTCTCCAAGTATCATTCCGTGACTGGTACGCTTTTTATATGGTTCTTTAGTCTTCACAAGGCCAACATCATAAAGAAATTTATGCCAAAACCTACTATAAAGTAAGTGCAATGTCGTATGTTCCATTCCACCGTTATACCAATCTACGTTTTTCCAATAGTCAAGAGCTTTTTTGCCAATTAGTTCTTCATCGTTATGAGGGTCCATGTACCTTAAATAGTACCACGAAGATCCTGCCCATTGCGGCATAGTGTCTGTTTCTCTTTTGGCTGCGTGACCGCATACGGGACACGTAGTATTTACAAAAGATTCTATATTTGAAAGCGGCGATTCACCAGTATCAGACGGTTCGTAAGAGTCCACTTCCGGTAACTCCAATGGCAACTCGCTTTCTGGGATCGGCACATAACCGCATTTTTTGCAATAAACGACTGGGATAGGTTCACCCCAATACCTTTGTCTAGAAAAAACCCAATCTCTTAGCTTATAGTTGACTTTTCTGTATCCTATACTTTTCTCTTCAAGATAGCTTAAAATTTTACTTTTGGCATCTTCTACGCTCATTCCATTCAGGAAGTTTGAATTTATCATTCTACCAGATTTACAGTCCGTAAAGGCACATTTTGAAACGTCTCCGCCATCTATAACAGCAGTTATTGGTAAGTTAAATCTTTTAGCAAAATCATAATCTCTATCATCGTGTGCCGGAACTGCCATGATAGCACCTGTCCCATAGCTCATTAGCACATAGTCCGAAACAAATATCGGTATTTCTTTAAGTGAGACAGGATTTATAGCTTTAACACCATCAAGTTTCACACCTGTTTTTTCTTTAGAAAGCTGTGCTCTTTCAAACTCAGATTTTTTCGACGCTTCCTCCACGTACGCAGAAACCTCATCATTATTTTTTATTAAGTCATTCCATTTTGACAAAATAGGATGTTCCGGCGATATAACCATATAAGTAACACCAAATATAGTATCAGGTCTTGTGGTGAAAACGTCTATGTTGTCTCTAGCACTGGTGCCAAAGCTAATTTGAGCTCCTTCAGATCTTCCTATCCAGTTTTTTTGCTGCGCTTTCACCCTTTCAGGATAATCCACCAGTTCCAAATCATCTATCAATCTTTGAGCGTACTCTGTTATTTTCAGCATCCATTGCGACTTAACCTTATACACAACTTCACTGCCACAACGTTCGCACACTCCGTCGACTACTTCTTCGTTTGCCAAAACACACTTACAAGACGTACAAAAGTTAACCGCCATTTTACTTTTATAAGCAAGTCCTCTTTTCAAAAGTTGTAAAAATATCCATTGTGTCCACTTATAATACGCAGGATTTGTGGTATCTATTTCCCTGTCCCAATCGAAAGAAATACCTAAAGATTTCACCTGATTTTTAAAATGCTCTATGTTTTGTTCCGTAACTACTCTTGGATGTATATGGTTTTTAATCGCGTAATTTTCAGTCGGCAGTCCAAAAGCATCCCAACCAATGGGGTACAATACATTAAAACCTTGCATTCGGCGTTTTCTCGAAACTACATCTAATGCAGTATAAGGTCTTGGATGTCCTACATGTAGCCCCTTGCCTGATGGATAAGGAAACTCTATGAGCGCATAATATTTAGGCTTATCGCTATTATTTTCTGCAGCAAAAACTTTTTTTTCTTTCCATATTTTTTGCCATTTTTTCTCTATATTTTTGCTATTATATTTCATACAGGTCCCTCGCTTTTTCTCATCTTTAAAATTATGTCATTATAAGCTTTAAGCATGTTAACGGCAATGGGTTTATTCTGTTCAAACAAAAACTCCATTTGAATTTTTAAGCCATAAATAACGGCTTTATCTAAATTTTCAAACGCTAAAGAACGCATATACTCAACATTGTCATACTGTCTGTCTTCTGAGATAAAGTCTGACATAAATATTATTTTCTCAAGAAGTGACATATTGTTCCTTGCGGTTGTATGGTACCTTATTGCGTTTAATATATCAGCATCTTGTATATTTAAGTATTTTTTTACATAAATTGTCCCAGATATAGAATGCCACAACTTATTAGTGCTGCGTTCTACGTCATCTAGAATTATGCCTTCACTTTCAAAAAGCTTTAACTGTTCATCTTCTGGCATCTCTTTTGTAATGTCATGTAGTAATCCTGCTATTTCTGCTTTTTTTTCATCCGCCCCGTAAGCTTGTGCAAGCTTTTTCGCAACCTTTGATACATTTAGCGAGTGAATAAATCGCTTTTTACTCATTTTTTCTTTTACAATGTTTTCATAATTCAGCAAAACGTTCAGCCTCCCTTTTTGCTGCATTAAACCATTATTTTATCACCTTTTTGGCCTTCGGTAAAGTAATTTTAGTGTTCTTTTCGTTTCTTTTATAAAGTACAAACTTATTCCCAATAACTTGTACAACTTCTGCACGTGTACTTTCGGCTATATTTGCAGCAACCTCATTTGTACTTATTCCTGCTGTTTCTAAAATTTTACATTTAATGAGTTCCCTTGCCGTCAATGCATCTCTCGCTTGAGCTTGCACTTCATGCGTAACTTTGTCTTTTCCTATTATTAAAATCGTTTCCATGTTACTTGCTAAAGCTCTTAAATACGCTCTTTGTTTACTTGTTAACATTTCTTTCTCCTTTATTTTTACAGTTGTTTTAACTCTTTACAGTTTTAATTTTCAAAAAGTGCATTTACAAAATTTTCTGCATCAAAAGGCTGTAAATCTTCTATTCGTTCTCCTACGCCTATATATTTTACTGGTACTTTCAATTCTTCCATTATGGAAAAAATCATTCCGCCTTTGGCAGTCCCATCAAGTTTTGTCAAGATTATCCCAGTAATATCTGTTGCCTTTTTAAATTCTTTTGCTTGATTTATTGCATTTTGACCGGTTGTAGCGTCTAGTACCAGCAAAACCTCTTTAGAACTTTCCGGAAGCTCTCTATTCACAATCCTGTTTATTTTAGAAAGTTCATCCATAAGGTTTTTCTTATTATGCAGTCTCCCGGCTGTATCGCAAATGATCACATCTGTATTTCTTTTTTTAGCAGCAGAAATGGTATCAAAGACCACCGCGGCCGGATCTGAGCCTTCCTCTTGCCTCACAATATCTACATTTGCTTTATCTGCCCAAATTTGAATCTGCTCAATTGCGGCTGCTCTAAAAGTATCTGCTGCACCTAAAATAACCTTCATATTATTATTTTTTAAGTTCGCGGCCAATTTCCCTATTGTTGTAGTCTTTCCCACTCCATTGACCCCTACAACCAATATTAATGAAGGTTTACTCTCAATATTCAATTTTGCATCCATAGACAAAGTATCTATCAAAATTTCTTTTAATATTCTTTTTACTTCATCTGGGTCTTTAGCAGAATTTTTCTTAACTTTTTCCCTCAAGCTTTCACAAATTCTTTCCGCGGTGTGTATACCTACATCTCCTGTTACTAAAATTTCCAGGAGTTCTTCGAAAAGATCTTCGTCTATTTTCGTTCCCATTGTAAATAGTGAATCAACCTTAGAAAATACGCTAGTTCTTGTTTTTTGAAGTCCTGATTTTATTTTATTGAATAATCCCATCTTAACTTTCTCCTTTTACTCTTTCATGAAATTTTTACCGATTTGAGAAACTTGAAGCTCCAGCAGCCTAGATATTCCTTCTTCTTGCATGGTTACTCCGTACAGCACATCGGCTTCCTCCATTGTACCTCTCCTGTGGCTTATAGCAATAAACTGCGTTTTGTCGTTCATCTTTCGAAGGTACGAAGCGAATCTATTTACATTTGCTTCATCAAGGGCTGCTTCAATTTCATCTAAAACGCAAAATGGAGCTGGATTCACTTTCATTATTGCAAAGTAAAGTGCAATAGATACAAATGCTTTTTCTCCGCCAGAAAGCAGCTCTAAATGCGTCAATAACTTTCCTGGAGGCTTAACTTTTATATCTATCCCGGAACTTAAAATGTCTTCGGGAGCTGTTATTATAAGTTCCGCCGACCCTCCTGAGAACAGGTCTTTAAATACCAAGTCAAAGTTTTTATTTATTTCTTTAAATTTTTCAGAAAATAAATCTTTCATTTGTTCAGTCAAACTAACTATTAATTTATGAAGTTCCTTTTTCGATTTTTCTATATCGTTAATTTGTTCTTTTAAAAAGTTATATCTTTCGGAAACATCTTTATATTCCTCTATCGCTGCTACATTTACAGTACCAAGATTTCTAATCTTGGATTTCAGCTCGTTTAAGCGTTTAACTGATTTTTGGTCCGGCTCAGTCTTTGAAAACAAGGAAAGTGCTTCTCTTCTCGTCAATTCATATTCATCCCACAGTTTACTTATTATGGTGTCGTAGTTCGACTGTACAGAATCTTTCCTATCTTGAAGCTTCGCAATTTCAAGCGATATTTTTTCCTTTTGAGCGTTCCTCTCTCTTTCGTTATTTCTCAAGAAAGTAATTTGCTTTTCAAACTCCATTTTCTCTTCACTAAGCGATGTTACATTCAACTTTAATTTTTCTATCGATTTTTTAAGATCAGATATTTCACCTTTGACGGATCTAATACTGTCATTTATTTCTTGGTTTTCAAGAGTTAATGTGCTTATCTCATTTTTATATTCATTTATTTTTCCTCTGCTAAAAGCTCTCCTATCCTCAATATTGACCTTATTATTTTCCAGTTGCTCAATGTCTTTTTTTATCGAAAATATTTCTAAATTTAGCTCATACAGATTTTGCTTATGGGCATCTTTTTCTTGGTTCAAAACTTCTTTTTCGCCATGAAGTTGCTCCTTTGATTTTTCCCAAGATTCAACTTTTTCTTTCAATTCATCAAGATAAGCCTGCGATTCTCGTTTCTTATTTTCCAATGCATTAAGTTTTCCTTGCAAATTTATTTTTTCTTGTTTAGCATTTAAATTTTCAGTAAACACATTTTTTAGCTTTAAATTTGCTTTCTCTAAATTGATTTCAAATTTAATTTTTTCTTGCTTTTTCGCCTCAAAATTTTCTTTAAGCTTTTCATAATCCTCTTTATTATTTCTTTCCAGCTCAAACAGTTCTTTTAAGCGAAATTTACTTTTTTCTACTTGCTCTGCCAAGTTCGCAGCGTTTTTTTTAGCTTCTTCTATATCTTTTACTCTATTCAAAATCCCCGCATTTTTTACTTTTGCGCCTCCTGTCAAGGAGCCACCCGCGTTTATAACCTGGCCATCAAGCGTCACTATCTTAAATTTATAAGATAAATTTTTGGCAATAGCAGATGCGTTGTCAATATTATCTACCACTAAAATCCTGCCCAATATATAATGCAGTATGTTTTTGTATTTTTCTTCACAGGCGCAGAGCTTACTTGCTAGACCAATATATCCATTATACGATAAAAAGTTTTTGTCCTGTATCTCTTGTCCTTTTATTACAGATACTGGCAAAAATGTGGTTCTTCCTATTTTCTTTTCTTTCAATAGGCTAATGGCACACTTTGCTTGTTCCTGCGTATCGACTACGATGTTTTGCATATACGAAGCAAGGGCAGTCTCAATAGCTACAGAATATTCTTTTGGAGATTTTATAAGTCTTGAAACAGCTCCACAAATACCCTCAAGTTCTCCTTTTTGTCCAGCTTTTACTATAAACTTCACACTGCTGGCAAATCCCTCTAAGCTGTTTTCTAAGCTTTCAAGTAAATTAGCTTTCCTAATCTGTCCTTCATAATTCAATTTCAGCTCGTTTAAATTTATTTTTTCTTTTTCTAGTTCTGTACTAATTTTTACTAAATTGGAATGTTTTAATTCTATTTGCTTTTTCTTTTCAGACAAATCATCTTCTATTTCTTTTTTGGCCTTTTTCAGTTCTTTTATTTCATCTTCAAAATTTTGCTTTAAGCTTTCATTTTCTTGAAACTTTTCCTCAAAACTTAATATTTTGTTCTGACATTCACTTATTGCTTCCTCGGACGTCATCACCACAACTTGTGTCTTAGAAATCTCATCATTTATTTCTTTTAAGTTAATCTGCAACTTGTCCAGTTCATTTGATAAGCCCTGCTCTTTTTCGCTGACGAACTTTTCCTTGTAGCTAAACTCATTTAAAGTTTGCTCTTTTGAGGTTAAACTTTCACGCAACAGTTTTTCTTTTTCAGAATAATTGTTATAATCTACAAGCATTTCATCAAAGGATTTTGATAAATTTTCGATGTCGATTTTTATTCTTTTTATTCGCTCTTCATTATGTAAAATATTATTTTCCAAAACAGAAATTTCACCGGATTTTCTAATCGACATCTCCTCACTCTGGGATATTTCCCTTCGAGTTTCATCTATTTTTAAAGTATAATCCCTGCTCTTTTGTAAAATGGATTCTGAATCTGTTACTATTTTATCTATAGCCAATTCTAGCTCGCTATACTGTTCCTTTGCAAGGTTAAGTTTTTCATCTTCCTTTTTCAGCAAAACATTTGAGTTTTCAAGCTCAAAAAGCCATAAGCCTATCTGTAATTTTTTATGTTCTTCTGAAAGTTCTATAAATTTTTTAGCTTTTTCAGACTGTTCTAACAATGGCCCAATTCTAGCTTCTATTTCGCTTAAAATATCTGTAAGTCTAACTAAATTTTCTTCTGCTTTTTCTAGTTTTTTTTCTGCTTCATTTTTTCTATATCTATATTTAGAAATTCCAGCTGCTTCTTCAAAGATTTCTCTTCTATCTTCACTTTTCGAGGCAACTATGCTATCTATTTTCCCTTGACCTATTATCGAATACCCATCTTTTCCTAAGCCCGTATTCATAAACAGCTCATGTATATCTTTCATTCTAACGCTGTTTTTATTGATAAGATATTCACTTTCGCCAGAACGATAAAACCTCCTAGTAATGGCAACTTCGTCATCATAAGGAAGCTTTCTATCTCTATTATCGAGCGTTAAAGTGACTTCAGCAAAGCCTTTCGGTTTTTTATTAGGCGTGCCGTTGAAAATAATATCTTCCATTTTTGAACATCTCAAAGCTTTAGAAGATTGCTCACCCAGCACCCATCTAATCGCATCACTTATGTTACTTTTTCCGCTACCATTTGGCCCTACCACTGTTGTTATGCCACTATTAAAATTCAACAGTGTTTTTTCCGGAAAAGTTTTAAAACCTTGTATCTCAAGGGACTTCAATAACACACATACACCCACAATCAATTAAATTTACGCTGAAACAAAAACTTTCCCCAACTTTATTTCATTGCAAAAGACAAAATTTATATTGTATCCTAAATCTTTAAACTTCTTTAAATTTACCCTTTTTTGGCCTACCGCCTTTGATATATCTTTTGAGTTAATTTTTATTGTGATATTTCCAGACTTCATTTCTAATTTTTTAATTTGATCTAAAATTTCATGAAATATTAAATTACTTTCACATATTTCACGAAAGGCAGGGTGAAAAACTCCCGAAACCATATTTTTTCTCAAACTTTCACTGTCGTGAAGACCTAGCCTGATTACAGGAATATTATTTTTGCGTTCAAATAAGTCCAGCAAAAAGCTGCACAACTCAACCGTAGATTCAAACTTCCCAGGCTCATAAACTCCAGAATTATATAGGCCTTCAAGTTCCGTACCTTTCATAACAACCGTTGGGTAAATTCTTACCATATCTGGTTTTAACTTTATAAATTCCTCCGCGGTCTTTATATCTAAGCTTTCATTGCTCATGTATAAGCTCGTCATCATCTGAAGACCTAATTTGAACCCTGCTGCTTTAATCTTTTTTGAAGAAAAAATTACATCTTCTCTTGTGTGGTCTCTTTTATTAGCCGAAAGAACACTATCACACATGCTTTGAGCTCCTAGCTCCACAGTTTTCACACCATAAGACATTAAAATGTCAATTATCTCACCGTCTATGGCGTCGGGCCTTGTGGATACCCGAATGCCTTCAAAGCTGTCTTTTCCTAAAAATTTCGATGCTTCATTTAAAAGTTCTACCATGTACTTTCTATCTATCGCGGTAAAACTGCCACCAAAAAAAGCTATTTCGGCTCTAGTCTGTTTAAAGTCTATTTTGTTTTTTGCAGCTTCTAAGGTTTCTCTCACAGACTCAACACTAGGCTGTACAGCCTGTCCAGTTATATTTTTTTGGTTGCAAAAACTGCACTGATTTGGACAGCCATTATGCGGCACAAAAATAGACACATTCGCATTCTTCAATATCCCATCAACCCCAGGGCTTCTCGTGCAGCTTGCTGCTCTGCCTCCTTTTTACTCCTTCCTCCACCTTTGCCAATCACATTGCTGTTTAATTTCACTTCCACCTCAAAATGCTTATCATGGTCAGGGCCATATTCTTTAACCAAGTTGTAACTAATAACTTCTTCTTTATTTTTTTGGATTATCTCCTGCAAAATAGTTTTATAATCTTTAAACTCCAAATTTTTCTGGTTATTTATCTCAGGTACAACAAACCTCAAAATAAAATCTCTGGCGTTTTCTATGCCGCCGTCTAAATATATGGCAGCTATAATCGCTTCAAAGGCATCTGCTAAAATAGATGGTCTTTCGTTGCCTTTCGAATGCATTTCGCCTTTACTGAGCTTTAAAAAATTTCCTACTTCTAAAGATTTTGAAAACTTACATAGAGTTTTTTCACATACCAAAGATGCACGTAACTTGGAAAGGTTGCCTTCTTGCAAATCCGGACAATGCGCAAATATATAGTCGGAAACAACTATGCTCAAAACAGAGTCCCCTAAAAACTCCAACCTTTCATTACTGTTTATTTTTTTTCTAGACTCATTTGCAAACGAAGAATGTGTCAAAGCATTCTTAATATAGTTTTTGTTCTTAAAAATGTATTTCAATTTGCTTTCTAGATACTCAATATCATTATTTTCCATAAATATCCTTTCTAATCTCGGTAAGTCTAAACCTGTTAGGCTTCGCTTTCTTTTTCAAATTCAGATAAAGCTTTCGAAATTTCCGCAGCCACATTACCATTTATATAGTCAATCGTCAGCCTAATCGCATTTTTAAAAGTTCTGGCAGATGAATTTCCGTGCGCTTTAAATACAGGTTTTTGCAGACCCATAATCGGTGCCCCGCCATATTCATTATAGTCTATTTCAGCCTTTAAAGCCCTCATTTCCGGCAATATCATCGCTGCTGCTATCTTATTTTTTATATTTTGTGTAAGCACATTTTTTATTTTGCCCATCAAAACGGTTGCTACACCTTCATAAAGTTTTAACATCACGTTTCCTGTAAATCCATCTGTAACTATAACATCAGCTGCATCTATCGGAATTTCTCTTGCTTCTACATTCCCCACAAAGTTAAGATTACTATTTTTAAGTTTTTCATGCACATCTCTTTGGAATTGGCCACCCTTGTGTTCTTCCACTCCAACGTTTACAAGGCCTACTCTTGGCTTGCCTACACCCATAACTCGGCTCATATAAATGGATCCCATAATTCCAAATTGTTGCAACATTTCCGGTCTACATTCAACATTAGCTCCACTGTCTATTAGCATGAAGCAACCTTTTTCTTTCGGAATAACAGGCGCAAATGCACATCTTTTTATGCCTTTTATTCTTTTAACGATAAACGTAGCACCCATAACCAAAGCTCCACTGTTGCCAGCTGAAATAAAGGCATCCGCTTTTCCTTCAGATAACAACTTTAGCCCCAGCGCCATAGATGAGTTATTTTTCGACTTAACTATCTCCGATGGATCATCCTCCATAGTTATAACATCCGGCGTATCCTCTATATCCATGTGGTAAAGCAGAATGTTATTCTCATTTGCAGCTTTTTCAATCTTTTCCTTAGAGCCAACCAATAAAATATTTATTCCATATTCGGCTACGGCCGCCGCGCAACCTTTCAAAATTTCAACAGGAGCATTGTCTCCTCCAAAGGCATCCACGATTATTTTCATAGTTCAACACTTCTTTCATTTAAAATATTTTTCAAAATGTTAATTGATCTATCTGATAAAGCAATATATCTAGCTTTTTTATCCCTGATATGAGGTTCTATTTTTGGCAATATACCAAAATTTGCACCCATAGGCTGAAAATCTTCAGCAGGACTACTGCTTATGTAATGAGCTAAAGCACCCATTATAGTTTCTTTTGGTAAAACAAACTTACTTTTATTTTGTATTCTTTTTACAGCATTTATCCCCGCCAATATTCCACTCGCCGCTGATTCCATATAGCCTTCAACACCTGTGATCTGCCCTGCAAAAAATATATTAGGGTTACTTTTTAAACTAAAATTATCGTTTAAAATTTTAGGAGAATTTAAAAATGTATTCCTATGCATCACGCCATAGCGGACAAACTCAGCATTTTTCAAAGCGGGAATTAATCCAAAAATCCTTTTTTGTTCCGGAAATTTTAAGTTCGTTTGAAATCCTACTAAATTATAAAGTGTACCTTCTTTATTTTCAAGCCGAAGCTGTAAAACCGCCCACGGTCTTCGTCCTGTTTCCGGGTCAGTTAAACCAACTGGTTTCATCGGACCAAACCGCAAAGTGTCTTTGCCCCTCTGTGCCATAACTTCAACCGGCATACAGCCTTCATATACTTTAGGGTCCCTGGCGTCGAACTCACGCACCGGTACCCTCTCTGCTAAAATCAATTCATTATAAAAATTTTCATATTCTTCTTTACTTAAAGGGCAGTTGATGTAAGAATTGTCGTGCCCTTTGTCGTATCTAGAAGCAAAAAAAGCCTTTTCCATATCTATGCTATCTTTAGTCACAATGGGAGCTGCTGCATCGTAAAAGCTTAAGAGTCCATTTGAAATGGAGGAAATATTTTCACTTAAATTTCCAGATGTAAGAGGACCTGTAGCAACAACCGTTATCTCATCTTTCGGTATTTCCTTTACTTCATAGCAGACTGCTTCTATGAAGTCATTTTCTCTTATGAAACTCGTCACCATTTCTGAAAATTCGTCTCTATCCACCGCCAAAGCTCCACCTGCAGGTACGTGGCATACTTTAGCACACCTCAAAAGTAAAGAATCTAAAAGTCTCATTTCCTCTTTTAGAAGTCCGGCTGCACTGTCAACTCTATCTGCTTTAAAAGAGTTTGAACATACAAGTTCTGCAAAACCACTGCTTTTATGCGCCGGCGAGAATTTTTTCGGTTTCATTTCTATAAGCCGAACATTTATACCTTTAGAAGCTATCTGCCACGCGGCCTCACAGCCTGCCAAACCCGCTCCAATTACATTAACTTTCATTATTTTTCTCCTCAACCGGCTCCTCATATCCGCATCCTTCATTTACGCAAATCAGCTTCGGCTTTTTACTCTTCTTTATAAATAAAGGGTCATTGCACTTTGGACAAGCCTTATCAGTAGGTTCGTTCCATGTTACAAAGTCACAATCTGGGTATTTGTTACACCCCCAAAACAGTCTACCGCGTTTTGTGCGCCTTTTTACAATTTCTCCATCACTGCATTTTGGACATTTAACGCCAGTTTTTTCATCTATACCTTTTATGTTTTTGCATTCAGGGTACCCGGGGCACGCTAAAAATTTCCCGTATCGGCCTGTCTTAACGACCATATTTTTGCCACATTTTTCGCAAACGACATCGCTTTCTTCCACTTCGTTTGAAACCGGTTCTTTTTTATCTAAGTCCATCTTTTTTATATTCTTACATTCAGGATACCCAGAACACGCCAAAAATTTTCCATAACGACTTACCTTAACAACCATGTTCTTGCCGCATTTGTCGCATACTACGTCCGTTTGATCTTCCTTTAGCGTTATTTTTATGCCTTTCATGTCATTTTTCGCTCGTTTTAAATTATCATTGAATTCTCCATAAAATTCGTCAAGAACTTTTGTCCACTCTTGTTTGCCTTCTTCTATGACGTCCAAATCGTTTTCCATTTTCGCTGTAAATTTTACATTTACTATATTTGGAAACCGTTTTTTCAACAAGTCTGTAATGACTTCACCTAGCTCTGTGGGTTTCAAGCTACGTACTTCTTTTACTACATACCCTCTACCAGTTATGGTGGAAATAGTCGCAGCGTAAGTTGAAGGTCTACCTATTCCGTATTCTTCAAGTGCTTTTATAAGCGAAGCCTCTGTGTATCTTGCCGGAGGCTCTGTAAAATGTTGGTTTGCTTTTATTCCATCTTTTTTTAGGTTTTCACCTTCTTTTAATTCTGGCAAAACTTTCGCTTTCTCTTCCTCAGAGTTTTCATTCACATCTTGATACAACGCCGTAAATCCGTCAAATTTAACAGTATAGCCACTTGCTCTAAAAACATATTCCCCAGCTAAAATATCTACACTTTTCGTGTTAAGAACGCAGTCTGCCATTTGGCTTGCCGTAAACCTTTCCCAAATAAGTTTGTAAATTTTATATTGGTCTCTGCTCAGTGAAGGCTGTACCTTATCCGGGGTCAAACTAACAGATGTAGGTCTAATTGCCTCGTGACCGTCCTGAACATTACCTTTTGATTTAAAGTACCTGATTTTCGGAACCAAGTAGTTCTCTCCGAAATTTTCCTTTATATGGTTCGACAAATCTTTTAACGCATCATCTGACACTCTTAGCGAGTCTGTTCTCATGTACGTTATCAAACCTATAGCACCTTCGCCTTTTATTTCCACGCCTTCATAAAGTTCCTGCGCTATTTTCATGGTTTTTTTAGAAGGAAACCCCAATCTTTTCGAAGCTTCCTGCTGTAAAGTGGAAGTTATAAAAGGTGGCGATGGTTTTCTTTTTCTAGTCCCTTTTTTTATCTTATTTACAATATAAGATTCATTTTCCACTTCATTTAAAATTTTGTTAGCTTCATCTTCGTTTTGAATTTTTATTTTCCCATTTTTGTCTCCATATAATGCAGCCGAAAAAAGTTTCTTTTTTCCATTTTGAACGAATTTTGCATCTATTGTCCAATATTCTTCAGGTTTAAATTTTCTTATTTCTTCTTCTTTGTCAACTATTATCCTAACAGCGACACTCTGTACCCTTCCTGCCGACAACCCTCGTCTAATTTTTTGAGATAAAAACGGGCTAAGTTTATAACCTACTATTCTATCCAAGATTCTCCTCGCTTGTTGAGCATTCACGAGATCAATATCTATGCTTCTGGGGTGTTTCATTCCGCTTGACACACCGGATTTAGTGATTTCATTAAACGTGACCCTATTTTTTTTACTTAAATCTAACCCCAAAATATAAGCCAAATGCCACGAGATAGCTTCTCCTTCTCGGTCAGGGTCAGTTGCCAAGTAAATTTCCTGGCTATTTTTAGAGTCCTTTACCAGCTCTTTCACTAGCTTTTCCTTACCTTTTATTATTTCGTATGTCGGTTTGAAATCATGCTTTATATCTACGCTAAGTTTGCTCTCAGGCAGGTCCCTAACATGTCCCATGGAAGCCACTACCTCAAAATCTTTTCCTAAGTATTTTTTTATTGTTTTAGCTTTCGCCAGCGACTCAACTATTAACAACTTTGACAAAACAATCCCCCATTTGTCATTTTATTTTTTCTTGTACGTTTTTCCTGGTTTACTTTCCACTAATCCGTTTAATTCCAATTCTGTTATTCCTTGCAATGCATCAGCAGTTGACATTTTTGTTTTCAATATAAGCTCATCTATGGTCATAAACTCAGTATTTTTAAGAAAATTATAAATATTCCGTGCCCTACTTGAAACTTTCAAATTTTTATTTTCACTTTTGCTCATTTTCTCAATAGATTCTATCTTACCTTCGGTCTTACTTACTTTACCAGCTTGTGTCGTGTTTAAATTTGGAAATCTAGAGTAATATTCCTCTAATATATCTTCAACACAAGTAACAGGTTTTGCACATTCTTTTATCAAAGAGTTCGTGCCGATTGACATACTGCTTTTTATATCTCCAGGAACAGCAAATAAGTCCCTGTTCTGCTCAAGTGCCAGGTTTGCCGTAATCAATGAACCACTTTTTCGTCCTGCTTCTACTATCAACGTCCCGAGAGATAAAGCTGAGATTATTCTGTTCCTCATGGGAAAGTTCCTTGCAATTACGGCATATCTCGGTTCATATTCAGACACTATTGCACCATTTAAAGAAATCGCTTTTTTCAAATTGTTATTCTTTTCTAAATAGTGACAATCTAACCCACAGCCCATAACAGAAATGACTTTTCCTCCGGCCATTATAGCGCCTTTTTGAGCTGAACTGTCTATTCCCAACGCTCCTCCACTCACTACTATTACGCCAAACTCTGCAAGCTTATGTCCAAATTCAAAAGACGTTCCTAAGCCATATCGCGTAGCACTTCTAGTTCCCACTATAGCTATGCAAAGCTCATTATCAACCTTTGGGAAAATGCCATTTACGTAAAGCACAGCCGGAGGGTTATAGATGTTTTTCAGCCTGTTTGGATAATCTGAAGATTCGTATGTTATTATTTTGTAGCCTTTTTGCTTACAATGAGTTTTTATTTTTTCAATTTTATCAGTATCAAAATTTTTAAGTTTTAAAAGATCTCTTTTTGTAAAAATTCCGCTGTCTCTCCACTCTTCATGAGGTGAATTAAAAAAATTTTGTGATGTTTTATAGGTTTTCATTATATCTTTGATTCTACGACTTGCGTACCCTAAAGCCTGTTGCAAGTAGATCCAATTATCCACAAAGCTTACTTTTGCACTGCTCTTAAGACATTCAGCCATCACACCATCTCCCACATAATAATACTAGCCGCTACACTAGCATTTAATGACTCAGCTCGTCCTTTCATAGGAATAGTCACCTTCTCATCACACGAGTTTATAGTTTCTAGCTTTAAGCCGTTTCCTTCATTTCCAATAACAACCAAACTTCTAATATTAAAATCTGCCTTTTTTACCGACAATGCATCCCTGTCTGGAACTGCTGCATATACCTTTATGCCTTTATGTTTTAGTAATTTTATAGTTTCAGGTAGGTTTTCCGCCACAAATATTGGTAATCTAAAAATTGCTCCCATGCTTCCTCTTAAAACTTTTGGACTGTATTGGTCGCAACAGCAACTTGACAAAACTACTGCATCAATGTGTAAAGCCTCCGCTGTTCTTAGTATAGTTCCAAGATTTGAAGGATCTTGAATATTTTCCAGTACAATAATTTTATCCTTACTACTTATTTTATCTAAAGTAACCTCTTTGTCAAGATTTTGGCATATACATACAAAGCCCTGTGGAGATTTCGTTTCCGAAACGTAATTTAATAATGTTTCTGAAATTGAATGTGAGTTTAAAGCAACTTTTTTTATTTTTCTTATTATTTCTTCATTCTTAAGTAAAGCTTCCTCTGTATACAAAAAATCGCATATATTTACTCCACTTTTTACTGCATCTTCACACAATCTAAGTCCTTCTATTACAAACTTTTTTTCTTTTTCTCTATGTTTCTTCGAACTAGTAAGTTTTTTTATTTTTTTAATAAGGTTGTTACTTTTGCTGTCTATTTTCACATCCACAAGACTCATCCACCTTTTATATGTTTACACTAATTATATAATGCTTTAATATAAATTTACAACATCATTAACTGCACTCAACACATATAAATCTTGGCTAACACGTAATTTTTCATACCATAAAGAATTTGCATATATTTCTTTTCGATGCTATAATAACCATATTATAGATTAAATTTGAGGTGTAAAAATGTATATATTTATAGGTGGCGCTTGGCCATATGCAAATGGTTCGATGCATTTGGGACACTTGGCGGCCCTCCTTCCGGGTGACGTTCTTGCCAGATACCACAGGCAAAAGGGCGATAATGTGCTTTATGTTTCCGGTAGCGACTGTCACGGAACTCCCATCGTCTTAAAAGCTAAATCTGAAAAAGTTTCTCCTTCAGAAATTGCTGAGCGATTTCACAATGAATTTTCCGATTGCTTTGAAAAATTAGGTTTTAGTTACGATATTTATAACCGCACAGATGACCCGTTCCATTGCGACAAAGTTAAAGAAATTATAAAAGAGATTTACAAAAATGGGTATATTAT
>CASEZK010000056.1 GCA_949292425.1 uncultured Oscillospiraceae bacterium | reverse complement strand
ATTTATGAATATGGGAAATAAGTTCAAAGACGCGAAAACTGATGAACGCATACCGACATCATCATACTATAGACTATTGTTATCCGGCCTGTTACCTGATGTCAATAAAATAATATGGCTAGATGGAGATACTATAACTTTAAAGGATTTATCTGAAATGTATAAGCTAGATATGTCTGACTATTATTACAGAGGATTTTTAGATATAATGTCAGATGTAAACGCAAGTGGGCTAAAAGATTTTGGAATAGAAAATGATCAATATATATGCGCAGGAGTTATGTTGATTAATCTCGATAAATTACGCATGGATGCCATAGAAGAAAAATTTAAAGAATTTGTAAGTAAAAATAATGAAAAACTTCGCTCCCATGACCAAACAGTTATAAACGTAACTTGTTATGGAAATATTGGGATATTACCACCACAATACGGTATGTTTAACTTTCCAGATGAATTTACTATACCTTACATAAACCAACTGGGAGCTAAAGATAAATATACTTTCGAAGAAGTGAAAAATGCAAGAGAAAACCCATCAATATTACACTTTGGGTGGAAACCATGGAAAGATGTAAATGTACCATTTTCTAACATTTGGTTTGAATATGCTAAGAAAACTTTATATTATGATGAAATACTGAAAAAATATAATTTAGAAAACCCCTTATAATGATAAATTAAATTTGTAGTGCATTCTAAGGTGCAGCCTTGCAAGCTTCGCTACAAAAGGATCAAAACCTTTTGAATCGACCAAAGAAGCCGATGTGGCTGCGCTGCACATGCTTTAAGAAGCAAAAGGGAGAAATTTTATGAACTTAGGAATCGTAGGCCTACCAAATGTAGGGAAAAGTACATTGTTCAATGCCGTTACAAATGCGGGAGCGGGAGCTGCAAACTATCCGTTTTGCACAATAGAACCAAATATAGGCATTGTAACGGTGCCAGATGAACGTTTAGACAAGTTGAGTGAAATGTACTCTTCTCTAAAGTACACCCCTGCCACAATTGAATTTGTGGATATTGCCGGGCTTGTAAAAGGAGCCTCCAAAGGCGAAGGACTAGGAAATAAGTTTTTATCTAATATTAGAGAAGTAGATGCTATAGTTCATGTAGTTAGGTGCTTTGAAAATGATAATATAGTTCATGTGGAAGGCTCTATAGATCCGAAAAGAGACATTGAAACGATAAATTTAGAACTTATTTTGTCAGACATTGAACTAGTGGACAGGAAAATAGACAAAACAAAAAAAATGCTTAAATCTGATAAAAAATATCAACTTGAATTAGACTTTTTCGAGAAGTTAAAAGCATTCTTGGAACGAGGCAACTGTGCAAGAAGTTTAGTCGTAAATGAGGAAGAACAAGAATTTCTGAATGCAGTTGACCTACTTACGAACAAACCAATTATATATGCGGCGAATGTGAGCGAAAATGACTTTAAAAAAGATATAAACTCCAATAAATACGTTCAGGAGGTACTCAAAATAGCAGAAAACGACCATGCTAAAGTTTTACCGATTTGTGCACAAATAGAAGCTGAAATCTCAGAAATGGAACGAGATGAAAAAGCTATGTTCTTATCAGATATAGGACTGAAGGAATCTGGTCTGGATCGCTTAATAAAAGCTTGCTATAGTCTCCTTGGGTTTATATCCTTCTTAACAGCAGGAAAGCAAGAAGTCAGAGCTTGGACAATAGAAAAAGGCACAAAGGCTCCAGTAGCAGCAGGAAAGATCCATACAGATTTTGAAAGAGGTTTTATTCGTGCAGAAGTCGTATCGTATAACGACTTAGTTGAGAGCGGATCTATGAATATTGCTAAAGAAAAAGGCCTAGTTCGCTCCGAGGGTAAAGATTATGTTATGCAAGACGGAGATGTGGTTTTGTTCCGATTTAATGTATGAAAATTTTTTCAATGAGCTGTAACCCTTTGGTGGGTAACAGCTCATTTTTTGTTTTTAATTTTTTACATAAAAATATTGACTTATTTATTTTTTTAGTTTATAATGTTAAATGTTCGCAATATTCATAAATTTATGCCGTGTGTGCATTTAATTATATGTTTTATTTGCATATTATCAATGCAAAAGGTGTAAGTTTAATTTTTTGTAAAAATAAGGAGGAAATGAGAAAATGGATAGAAAAGAAATGGTAAACACTATAAATGAAGCTATTTACAAGGCAATGGAAGATGACAGCTTCAAGGCAAAACTTCTTAAAGATGCTAACGAAGCTGTACTGGAACTTACTGGGAAAAAAATTCCGGTAAAAGTTACGGTTCACGACGCAGATGAAAAAAATTTAGTTTTTATATTGCCGAAATGGAACCCTGAAGGAGAACTAGACGAAGATAACCTCGAAACTGTAAGCGGTGGAGTCGTCTCAAAAGACCGCATGAGTTTGATGTGCGCATATGGTGGCTGTTTTCCAAATTCACGAAAAAATTCAAACTTTATCGATACTAAAAATTTGTTATAATTTAAGGAGGGCTAGATTATGTTAGACATGAAATCAATTTATGAGAAAATAGCAGAGAAAGCTGATAATGATAAGATTTTTAGAGAAAATCTTTTAAAAGACGCAAAATCCACATTAAAAAGTATAGGGATAGAATTTCCGGAAGATGTAAATGTGCAAGTTTTTGAGGACAAGCCTGATGATATGCACGTTTTGTTGCCACAAAAATAAAGCATTTGTAAATTGAAGAAAAGGAAATTAAAATACAGCTGTAAAATGTCTTTCAACTTTGCTTTTGCCGTATTTTATTTCCTTTTTTAGTAAGGAGCTTATTAGTATGAAATATTATCCTAGACAAGCCGTTTGGGAAACGACTTTAAAGTGCAATATGAATTGTATGCATTGTGGATCCAGAGCAGGAAAAGCACGTGAAAACGAATTAACTATAGAAGAGTGCTTAAATATTGCTCAACAGCTGATAGATATGGGTCTCGAACAAATCACGCTTATAGGCGGAGAAATATTTTTAAAAGAAGATTGGGATAAAATTTCACGTAAGTTTGTTGACAACGGCGTGAAGGTAAATATAATTACAAACGGGTTTAACTTGAATGATGAGCAATTTAGGCAAATAAAAGATTCCGGTATTTGCCAATTGTACTTTTCTGTAGATGGTCTGGAAAAAACTCACAACACTATAAGAAGAAATCCAGCTTCTTTTGAGCATGTTCTTAAGGCTATGAAGCGATTAAGAAAAGAAAATATGCCAATAGGGGTAGTTACAACTGTTACGGACTTGAACATAGATGAATTAGAAGACATGTATGAACTTTTTCTTGACAATAAAGTTACATCGTGGCAAATACAAATAGCATCTCCTATGGGGAACGCCAGAGATAACAAAAATTTGCTTATTTCTCCTAACCGGATGTCATACCTAACCAAATTTGTAAGGGATAAAGCACAGGAAAGAAAAATTTATACAGTTGCAGGAGATTGCATAGGCTATTACGACGAAAACGAGTACTATATAAGGGGTTGTGAACCTGAAGAAAAAGTAAAATGGATGGGCTGTGGGGCCGGAAAGTACGTTATTGGTATAGACAGCGTGGGCAACGTAAAAGGCTGTGAGTCATTGCAAGATGATTCGTTCATAGAAGGAAACCTTAGGAAAAACACTTTGAAAGAAATTTGGAACAGGAAAGGTGCATTCGCGTACAATAGAGACTTTACACCGGATATGTTAACAGGAAAATGCAAAGGTTGCGATATGGGGCCTATTTGCGCGAGCGGATGCAGGCAAATAAGCTATTTTACTACAGATAACAAATATGAAAATATATACTGCAACTACAGGTAGGCTCTTACTGTAAATGCTCAACAACACTAACATTATGGACTTAGTGTTATTGAGCATTTATATTAAATATTTATTGCAAATGGTTTTTTTTTATTGTATAATACATATTGTTTGTTTATAGAATTATAAATCATCGGCATAAAGAGGTGAGTTTATGCAAATTGAAAGAATAAATTGTGACAACTTAGACGATTACAGAAACTTTACAGTGAACAATACTATAGATGGTGACACTGTAGCGTTTGGTGTTAAAATGGAAAACTTCCCCTGTGGTGCAATTTTAGCTAAAAGAAATTTAAAGTTGTCCTCCCAGTGGGACATAAAGATATTCTTCATTTCAAAATTATTTAGAAACCGTGGCGCAGGCACATTACTTTTGGAAAGCTTAATTGCTGCATTGAAAAGTAAAAGTTGCAAAGTTGTAAGGTTAAATATCGTTTCATCTAAAGAGTCTATAGAAATTTTACAGAATTTTCTTTCCAAAAATGGCTTCATTGAACCTGAAATACTCACTAATGTTTATAAATTTAACCCGGAGGAAATTTTGAATGGTAGCAATATAGTAAAGTCATGCTTGATTAGCAAAAACCCATTTGAAAATATTAAGTTTTTACCTTTTGAGGAAACTGAAAAAACTTTGATAGATAAAGTAAAAACTGAAGAAAATTTAATGTATCCGGAAGGTTTATCTCCTTTTGCTAACGAATATAACTTAGAACATGTGAATTCAATTTTTGCATTGGAAAACAACGAAAGAATAATTGCCTGGATAAGCGGACTGTTAGCGCCGGGAAATATGGTACTTTATAGATCGTTTTTCGTTTACCCAAACTACAGAAGTTCTGCGCTTGGACTCTCACTTTTCAATCAAGCAATGAAAGTTCAACTAACAAAGTTGCGTGACAAGGAAGGCATATGTGCTGTAAGCGTCGAAAATCCCAGAGTGATGAGGTTTATTTCATTATATTTCAAAGACTCTTACAAACATAAAAAGTACGAGTTTGAGATGAAATTTAACTTAACTTAAAATTTTCAAGGAGTGACATGATTTGAACCAAACCGAAAAAATCATAAGAGAAGAAATTGGCAAACTACTCGAAACGGATGGTGCCGAAATTCCGGGAGATGCGTCTTTAATTAAAAACGTGGGGTTGGATTCATTAAATATATTAGAAATGTTCGATTTAATTGAAGAAAAGTTCGGTATAATGATAGAGCCGGAAAAATTTGCAGAAATGAAAACAATAAATGATGTAGTTAGGATTATCGAAGAACATAAATAAAATTATTTAAGAAAAGAGTTACTGTATGTTTCACTACAATATAAGTTTAATAAAAAATTCGACTAACAAATTTAAAAAAATTTTTTATTTTTCTAAAGTAAAATCGACAAACGAAATGGCAAAAAAATTGATACAGAAAAATAAACTCAACGGTAATGCGGTAATAATCTCTAACAATAAAATGGAAGCTGAGAAGAGTTTAGACTTTCCACATAAAAACACCAATGTACATATGACTGTCGTGATTAAAAATATAAATCTCGATTTAAAATTGTTATCTATAATTTTACCGTTAGCGGTTGCAAACGCAATAGACAAAGTTTCGAGCCTTAAAACTAACATTCGCTGGCCTAATTATATATTAATAGATGAAAAAATGGTTAGCAAAATTAAAGTAGAACATTTGGAAGGCAACAGCAGAGAAAATTTCAAATACACAATAGTGGAAATAAGCATAAAAGTTAACGGTGTGGATAAATCTAACAGCAAACTCAAGTATATTTCTACATCTCTGGAAGAAAAATGCAAAAATCATATAAATCGTACTCATTTGGTTTGTTGCATTTTAAAGGAAATTGATAAGCTATTAGAAATGAGTCCGCTTTATTTAACTTACAAATACATGCACAAGATAAACCCGGGACTATGTGTAGATGAGTAGCATTTAGAGTGTTAAAGAAATCGTAAGCATTTTTTCTAATTTTTTGTATATTGAATCGAAGTCACTTATAGGCAATGGATTTTTTCCTTTGCCTATTTCTATTGTAAACCCGGGCTTGTTAAACGTTTTTATGAACCAATCCTTAAACCCTCCGCCGACAGCCAAACCTTCTGGAGAAGAAAGTTTGTAGCCACTGTTTTGAGAAAGAATTTTACCCATTAAAAATGAGCATTCAGGCTCATTTTCTCCGTATTTCCAATAAATTTCTTCACCCTGGCTATGAAACGCAATTGCGTATCGAAAATTTCGTTTTAAACAAAGTTCTGTTAAAGTCCTCGTTTCGGTTTCGCTTTCAGGGCATTTCCCGCCGTACCGCGTTGGAGCCGGATAAGTAATACCCTCTTTAATTTCAAGTTCATGAAGCTGTTTCCAACCGGCATCAAAGTTATGGTTTAAGTCTATTCCTCTTGCGTTTGCCTGCCAAGTTTTAGTGTTGCCTTTGCTTACAGCATTAACTAAGTTTTGATAATTTTTAGCACCTTTCGAGCCGTGTATGCTAACCTCCGTCCCGTCAGGGTTTAAGCAAGGCACGACAAATATTCCTTGTTTTCCAAGAAAACTAGAAACATCTACATTGTGCAGCTTTAAGCAATTCGACTTGCAAAAACCGACCTTCTCTATAAATGTGAGCAGCAATAGGCTTGTTAGCCATTCCATGCCGTGCACTCCACCCACCATAAGAACTTCATTTTGCTCGTTGCCTAGCTTTATGTAATGTATATCTCTACCACAGTAACTTTTACAGAGTATCCCAACTTTAACAAACGGATACTTTTCTTTTAACTCATAAATAAAGCTTTCACGATTTTTTTGATCGAAAAAACTGTCGGTCATTTTTTGATAAAACATATGCTACTCCTTCACATCAAAAATATATGTAATATAAACTTGTATATTTAAATTCTTAATGGTAAAATTACGTTAATAATAAAATATACATTTATTTACTGTTTGGTGAAGGAGAACGAACTTTAATATGGAATTAAATGAAAAAACTTTAAGCGAAAGTGTTAAGTTTGTTGGAAATTTAATAAAAGTTTCTGTTGCACAAGTAGAGCTTATAAACGGTCAAAAAGCTAAAAGAGATGTAGTGCGTCACAGGGGCGGTGTGTGCATAGCAGCTCTCACAGAGAATGACGAATTACTTTTTGTAAAGCAATTCCGGTATCCTTTTTCTAAAGTGTTGCTGGAACTGCCAGCAGGAACGTTGGAAGAAGGCAAGGACCCTTTAAAAGAAGGAAAAAGAGAATTAAAAGAAGAAACCGGAGCTGTTGGTGAAGATTATATTAGTTTAGGGAAAATATTATCCAGCCCTGGTTGGTGTTCAGAGATAATATATTTATATTTTTGTAAAGTAAAAAGTTTCGGCGAAATGTGCCCGGATGAAGACGAATTTTTGAATATAGAAAAAATCCAAATCCTAGATGCAAAAAAAATGGTTTTGAATAATGAAATAGAAGATGCAAAAACTCAAATAGCAATTTTAAAGCTATGCAATTATTTAAATATCTGAAAATAATATCAACATTTTTCGTCAAACATCAATACAGGTTATCTAATAAGTGCAGTAAATTTAACAAACCAAAAAATACGATTGCTAAAACATTTAGCAATCGTATTTTAGTACGCGAGTACTATTCAAATTATTTATTGTTCTTCATCTTGTTCCACTTCTTTTATCGACAACCCTACACGGCAATTATCAAAATCTAGATCTGTGATTTTAGCTTTAACAATGTCACCAATTGAAAGTACGTCTTTAGGGTGATTTATCCTATCTTTCGATATTTGAGATATATGAATCAACCCATCTATACCGGGAATGATTTTTGCAAAAGCACCAAAATCTGTAAGTCCAACAATAGTAACGTCTATTATGGAACCTACGCTGTAGTCCCTTTTTAAAATGTCCCATGGATTTTCTTGGCTGTGCTTGTACGAGAGTGCAACTTTGCCTTTTTCTTTGTCAACATCTACAACCATAACCTCAACATCTTGACCTATACTCAATATATTTGAAGGGTGCTTAACTTTTGTCCAAGCAAGTTCAGAAATGTGTATCATTCCATCAACTCCGCCAAAGTCCACGAACGCACCATAAGGAGTAAATGACACTACTTTACCTTTTAATTTGTCGCCAATTTGAACTTTTTCAAAAAACTCTGCTCTTTCTTTTTCCCTTTTTTCTTCTAAAACAGAACGAATCGAGCCTACAATACGTCTTTTTTGCTTATTTACTTCTATTATCCTAAAGTTAACAGTTTTTCCTTTAAGTTCTTCCAATGGCTCTTTTCTGCTCAGTGTAGCTAAAGATGCCGGAATGAAAACTTTTATACCCTTACAAAGAACGATTATTCCGCCTTTCACCACTTCCGAAACTATGCCAGCCAAAATAGTTTTATCTTTTTCTGCATTTACAATTTCTTCAAGACCTTTCATATTGTCAACCTTTTTCTTAGACAACATCATAGTTCCATCTTGGTCATTGGTTTTCAGTATTAGAAGATCCAGCTCATCACCGATTTTAACAATGTCTTCACATTTAGCATTTGGGTCACTTGAAAGCTCTGAAACAGGAATAAAACCTGCGTGCTTTCTTCCAATATCCACATAAACTTCGCTGGGCGTGACGTTAACAACTATGCCCTTTACTCTGCTGCTAGTGTCCATGTTTTTTAAAGACTCTTCAAGCATCTCCTCAAAGCTCGATTCTACATCAATTTCATTGTTTTCATCTAACATTTTCTCCATCACACGTTTTACCTCCAATATTACATAAGCAGGTGTTGAAGCTCCTGCTATAATACAAATTTTTTTAGCTTTTTTTAAAATGTCCTCAGATATTTCCTTAGCGTCTTCAATCAAAATAGTCCTGCAATATTTTTCACATATGTTTTTTAATTTCATCGTATTTGAGCTTTCCTTGCTGCCTATAATAACCGCTAAATCGGATTTTTTTGCAAGGGACATAGCTTCAATCTGTCTATTTTGTGTTGTGTTACATATTGTATCAAAAATTTTGCAATTTGTACAGCTATTTTTTAGTATTGATAAACATTTTCCCCATTCATTAATGTTAAAAGTAGTTTGTTCAACAACTAAAATTTTTGAATTTTTGTTAAATTCATTACTTTCTATAAAATCCTCCAACTCTACAGAGTTAGCTATTACATAGCACTTACTGTTACAATTGCCAATAATTCCATCCACTTCAGGATGGTTTTCGTTTCCAAAAATAAGAATGACGTCATATTTATCATTTTGAACAATTTTGTGAATTTTACTTACGAAAGGACAGGTGGCATCAACATAATTAATATTTAGCTTCTGAACTTTTTCAGTCAAATTTTTAGAAACTCCATGAGCCCTAATAACCAGCGTATATCCTTTTGGAACTTCTTCCGGTAAAGCAACTGTTAATACTCCACTTTTTTTCATATTATTAATAACTTGCGAGTTGTGCACGACAGGTCCAAGTGTACAGACTTTTTTATTCTGCTTCACTAAGTCGTATATGATTTTTACGGCTCTATCTACACCAAAACAAAAACCTGCATTTTCAGCAATGATTATATTCAAATTTTTTCCCCTTAGTTTTTATTTATAATATTATAGTTCAAAGATAAATAAAAATCAATTTAGTTTCATTCTCCCATAATCTCCATCATAAATTTCAAAAAACTGCACAAAACAGCACCCAAATATATCAAGATAGAAAAATGTAGATAATTTCTTAAATTTAGAAAACTAACTTTATTTATCGACAAAAATAAATTATGAATATATAATAAATGTAATAACTATTAGGAGGGGGCTTTCATGGGCTTTGTTCATTTGCACCTGCACAGCGAGTACAGTCTGCTTGATGGTGCTTGTAAAATAAAAGAATTAATAAAACATGTAAAAGACTCAGAACAAAAAGCTGTAGCTATCACAGACCACGGCGTTATGTATGGTGTGATGGACTTTTACAAAGAAGCTAAAAAAAATAATGTAAAACCTATCATTGGCTGCGAAGTTTATGTTGCTCCTCGCTCTAGGTTTGATAAAACTCGTGAATTTGATTCACAAAGATATCATTTGGTGCTTTTGTGTGAAAATAATACGGGTTATGAAAACTTAATAAAAATAGTTTCAAGCTCATTTATTGACGGCTTTTACACAAAGCCTAGAGTAGATGAGGAACTCCTTAGAAATCACAGTGAAGGATTAATTGCACTTTCAGCTTGCCTTGCCGGAGAAGTGCCAAGAGCCTTATTGTCTAAAGATTATGATCTTGCTAAAAAAGTTGTGCATAAGTATAAAGACATATTCGGAGAAGAAAATTTTTATCTCGAACTGCAAGATCATGGTATTGAAGATCAAAAGCTCGTTAACCCACATGTAATTGACTTAGCAAGAGATACCGGAACCCCATTAGTCGTTACAAACGACTGTCATTATATAAGCAAGGAAGACAGCCGCATGCACGAAATTTTGCTCTGCATACAGACAAACCATAATATAGACGACGAAAACAAGATGGAATTTCAAACAAATGAGTTTTATGTAAAAAATGAAGCGGAAATGAAGAAGCTCTTTTCTCACCTTCCTGAAGCGTATGAAAACACCGTAAAAATAGCTGACAGGTGTAATGTAGAATTTACGTTTGGAGAAACTAAGTTACCACATTTTGACGTGCCCGATAACATGGACCACTACGAGTACTTCAAAAAACAATGCTACGATGGTTTATATTTGCATTACGGAACTTCTCCTTCACAAAAGCTTGTGGAACGCTTAGAATACGAGCTTTCCATTATAAACCAAATGGGATATGTAGATTACTTTTTAATTGTGCATGACTTCATACGGTACGCGAAAAGTGTGGGAATAAGCGTAGGCCCGGGAAGAGGTTCCGGCGCAGGAAGCTTATGTGCGTATTGCATTGGCATAACTGGTATAGATCCTATAAAGTATAACCTACTTTTTGAACGTTTTTTGAACCCGGAAAGAGTAAGCATGCCTGACTTTGACATTGACTTCTGTTACGCTCGCCGCGGAGAAGTAATTGACTACGTTATAAAAAAGTACGGAAACGATCACGTTGCTCAAATAATAACATTCGGTACAATGGCCGCTAGAGCCGCAATAAAAGATGTCGGAAGAGCGTTGAACATGCCGTACTCGAAAGTTGACTCTATCTCAAAATTAATTCCAAATGAACTTTATATAACAATTGAAAAAGCATTAAAATCTTCAACAGAACTTAACTCAAAATATAATCAAGACCCCGAAGTTAAAGAGCTAATAGATACAGCAAGGAAGCTAGAAGGCATGCCAAGGCATTCTTCAACGCATGCTGCCGGCGTAGTTATAACAGAAAATCCTGTTAGTGACTATGTCCCTCTTGCCAAAAACGATGATTCTGTCGTGACTCAATATACCATGACTACTCTAGATGAGCTTGGCCTTTTGAAAATGGATTTTTTAGGACTTCGTACTCTTACAGTTATCAGCGACACGGAAAAGCTCATCCGCCAAAAGCATCCTGATTTTAAGATCGAAAATATCGATACTGAAGATGAGTCTGTTTTCAAGATGATTTCAAAAGGCGACACCGAAGGCGTGTTTCAGTTTGAATCGGCCGGAATGAAAAATGTGCTTATGCAGCTGAAACCTGAAAATATCGAAGATTTAATTGCGGTTATTTCACTTTACCGTCCGGGCCCCATGAGTTCCATACCTAAGTATATAGAAAACAGGCACAACCCTGAAAAAATAAAATACGCTTACCCCGCGCTCAAGGAGATATTGGACGTTACTTATGGGTGTATAGTTTATCAAGAACAGGTTATGCAGATTTTTAGAACATTGGCCGGATTTTCTCTTGGTAGAGCAGACATTGTAAGAAGGGCAATGTCAAAGAAAAAAGCTGACGTTATGGAAAGAGAGCATCAGATCTTCATAAATGGTTTAAAAGACGAAAATGGAAAAATTGTCGTAGAAGGGTGTATACATCGCGGTATTGACGAAAAAGTTGCTTCTAAGATTTATTCCGAAATGGAAAGCTTTGCTTCATATGCATTCAATAAATCTCATGCTGCAGCTTACGCATTTGTGGCCTACCAAACTGCCTTTTTAAAATGCCACTACAAAAGTGAGTTCATGGCCTCGTTGCTTACGAGCGTGCTCGACAACACGGACAAAATAACTGCGTATATCGAGGAATGCACCCATTTAGGAATAAAAATTTTGCCACCATCTGTAAACGAAAGTCAAGAATTTTTCGCATCAGTAGATGGAAATATAAGATTTGGACTTTTAGCTGTCAAAGGACTTGGTAAGGGTGCTGTAAGATCTATAATCTCAGAAAGGACCAATGGTGGAAAATTTACTTCCCTTTACGATTTTTGCAAAAGACTTTCCGGTAGAGATGTAAATAAAAAAGCTGTGGAAAATTTGATAAAATCGGGTACTTTTGATAACTTAACAGCTAACCGTAAACAGATGATTTTGTCTTTCAATAATATAATAGATGCTATTGAAAGCTCTAAAAAAAGTAACATAGAAGGGCAAATTGGTTTTTTCGATATTCGCAAAGAAGATGAAGATAGCAACAGTACATTAGACTTTCCAAAAGTTGATGAATTTGAACTGTTTGAGCTTTTGACAATGGAAAAAGAAGCAACTGGGATGTATATTTCTGGGCATCCTATGTCTAAATACAATGAATTAATCAATGAAAGAAATTACTCTAGAATTTCTGATATTTTTTCTCATAATGTAAAAAATAATGACAGTGTTAAAATTTTAGCTATCATATCCAACGTAAAAATAAAGTCTACTAAAACTAATAGCATGATGGCATTTGTCGACATAGAAGATACAAGCGGACATATTGAGGTTATAATTTTCCCTAAAGCATTTGATCGTTTTTCGTCATTTTTGCAAGAAGGCACGATTGTAGTTTTTGGGGTTAGAGTTTCTTTTTTGGACGAAGACGAGATAAGAGTAGTATGCGATAGTGTTTGTGCTGTGGATAGTGACAATGCCGAAAGTACAGATAGAACTACATCTTTAACAGCAAAAAGCGAAAAGCACGGGTTGTATGTTAAAGTGAAAAATAATGATGCGCCTGAGTATCACAAAGCTAAAAATCTCATAAGCATATTTGACGGAAATGAACCTGTTTATTTTTACTTTGAAGAAACTAAATCTTTAGTACTTGCGCCTAGGTCTCTATGGGTTGACGTAAATGAAGTGCTCATGGCGGAACTTAAAAGGCAAGTAGGCGAAAAAGCTGTGATCTTGAAAAAGTAAATAAGTGTGTGTAAAAAAAGGGCCCCCGAACAGTAAAAAAACTGTTCGGGGGAAGTAAAAAGATAAGTTTATCTTTTTACTTCCCCCAGCACAAAAATATTTTTGTGCCGGGGACCCCATAAATAAGCTCCGGAGGAATATTCAGTTATGGAAAATTTTAATTATTCTCATAAGCAAAAAAACATCGCCGTACTTACAAGCGGCGGAGATGCACCCGGTATGAATGCGGCTATACGAGCAGTTGTAAGGACTGGAATTGGCGAAAGAATGAATGTTTTTGGGGTAAGAAAAGGGTATAACGGTCTTATCGACTCAGACTTGATTGAACTCAACTTACGTTCTGTGAGAGACATATTGCATAGAGGCGGTACGTTTCTGTACACAGCACGCAGTCCCAGATTTTTGACTCCAGAAGGAATTTCAAAAGCAAAAGAAACCTGCAACAAATACAAGATAGATACCGTAGTAGTAATAGGTGGCGATGGTTCGTTCAAAGGGGCAAATGAGCTAGCTTTAGCCGGTGTTAAATGTATAGGCATTCCCGCGACTATCGACAACGATGTAGGCTCCACAGAATATACCATTGGCTTTGATACCGCGATGAACACAGCTATGCAGATGGTTGACAAAATCCGCGATACTGCACAATCTCATAATAGATGCAGTGTGGTTGAAGTTATGGGTAGAAGAAGTGGCGAGATAGCTTTAAATGCCGGAATTGCTGTAGGTGCAACCGCTATTGTGGTTCCGGAAGTTGACTACGATTTCAACAAAAATATTTTAGAGCGAATAAAGCAAACTCAAAAGACCGGTAAACAGCATTTTATCATTATAGTCGCTGAAGGTGTGGACCATGTAGACGAAATTGCAGAAAGGATATTTACAAAAACTGGAATAGAAGCTCGCACCACAATTTTAGGGCATGTACAACGTGGTGGCAATCCCACCTTACGAGACAGAGTCATCGCTAGCAGAATGGGACATCACGCGGTAAAACTAATAAAAGAAAACAAGTTTAACAGAATAATTGCTCTAAAATGCTCAGAAGTAGTTGACTACGATATAGCCGAAGCTATAAAAATGGCTAAAAACCTCGACATGGACCTGTATAAAGTTGCTTTAGACATTTCGATTTGAATATACTGAATGAGGCATGGAAATTTATTCCTATATTAAATATCAACGGCCATATTTAGACTTGTACACTATAAAAGCCGCAGTTGACTTTGATTTATACAATGGTATAATTAATTTATAGAATATTTTATAAAATTTCGATGGAAGTGTTTAATATGAAATATACTGGACTTAACGAGTTGAGAAAAAAATTCTTAGAGTTTTTTGAAGCAAAAGGACATTTAAAATTGCCAAGTTTTCCTTTAATCCCAAAAAACGACAATAGTTTGTTGCTTATAAACTCCGGCATGGCTCCTATGAAAAAGTACTTCACCGGAGAAGTGACTCCTCCAAGCAAAAGAGTAACAACCTGCCAAAAATGCATTCGGACACCAGATATTGAACTGGTTGGCGTAACGGCCAGACACATAACTTATTTTGAAATGCTCGGTAACTTCTCTTTTGGTGATTACTTTAAAAATGAGATTACTGCATGGGCATGGGAGTTTTGTACTAAAGTTTTAGAGCTGCCTGAAGGCAAGCTTTGGATTTCTATATACGAAAACGATGATGAAACGTTCGACATCTGGACAAAAAAAGTTGGCGTGGACCCGTCACACATAGTTAGACTTGGAAAAGAAGATAATTTCTGGGAACACGGAGAAGGACCTTGCGGGCCTTGCTCTGAACTTTACTTTGACCGAGGAGAAAAATACTCATGCGGGTCACCTAATTGCACAGTTGGATGCGACTGCGACAGGTATGTAGAGTTTTGGAATCTTGTGTTTACTCAGTTTGAAAATGATGGAAATGGGAATTATTCCAAATTAGATCGTACAAACATAGATACCGGAATGGGCCTTGAAAGGCTGGCTTGCATTATACAGGGCGCTGATAACGTGTTTATGATAGATACTATGCAAAGCATCATGAATACAGTTTGCAAAATCACAAATGTAAAATACGGATTGGATAGTAAAATCGACACAGCCTTGAGGATAATAACAGACCATATAAGAAGTACCACTGTGATGATAGCAGACGGGGTTATGCCATCTAACGAGGGGCGCGGCTATGTGCTCAGAAGGCTGTTGAGAAGAGCCGCTCGGCAAGGAAAACTTTTGGGAGTAGATAAACCGTTTTTGTTTGAAATTTGTGACACCGTTATAAGCGAAAACAAAGAAGTTTACCCTGAACTTCTGCAGAAGAGAGACTTTATAAAAACATTGGTGAAAAAAGAAGAGGAAAACTTCTCAAAAACAATCGATCAAGGTTTAGCGCTACTGAATGAGGCTATAAAAAAATCTAACAACAAAGTCCTTTCAGGCGATAAGGCGTTTAAGTTAAATGACACTTACGGCTTTCCTATCGATTTAACTAAAGAAATATTGTCGGAAAAAGGCATGACAGTGGATGAGAAAAGGTTCAATGAACTGCTGTCAGAACAAAAAGTACGTGCAAGAAATGCTAGACTTAACGCCGGAGCTGATGCATGGAAGTCTGAAAGCAACTTTTGTCAAGGTGTACCTAAAACTATATTTTGCGGCTACGACCAGTTAGAAGTAAAAGCAAAAGTTCTAAAGGTAGTAAAGTCTTCAGACAATAAGTACATAAACATCATTCTTGATAGAACACCTTTTTATGCTCAAAGTGGTGGACAAATCGGTGATATTGGCGTTTTAGAAAACGAAAGTTTAAAACTTAAAGTAAATAACACAATTAAAAATACATCAGGTATTTTTATTCATGAAGCTGAAATTATATCTGGTAATGTTTCAAACGGCGATGAACTTTTCGCTAAGGTTGATAAAAATTTTAGAAATACTGTTGCCAGAAACCACACAGGTGCTCATTTATTGCAGGCTGCTTTAAGGGCAGTTCTTGGTAAGCATGTGGAGCAAGCTGGACAGTTAGTAAACGAAAAACAAATTAGGTTCGATTTCACGCATTTTTCCGCTTTGACTAAATATGAGTTAGACCAAGTGGAAAATATGGTAAATGAGAAAATACTTTCAGGCTTGGCGGGAAAAATCGAAGAAGTGCCTATAACTAAAGCCAAAGAAATGGGAGCTATAGCGTTATTTAACGAAAAATACGGCGATGTCGTTAGAGTAGTAAGTTTTGGAGACTTTTCGATTGAGCTTTGCGGTGGAACTCACGTGGATAATACAGCAAAATTGGGATTATTCAAAATATTATCCGAAAATTCTGTGGCTTCAGGAATTAGAAGAATTGAAGCTGTTACAGGCTTAGGCGTGCTGAGTTTATTGAACAAAAATATTTCTATTATTGAAGATTGCGCAAAAACTTTAAAAATATCTGATTCTAAAAATTTATATTCAGCTTGTGAAAAAATGGTAAATGAACTCAAAGAAAAAAATGCTATGATAAATGAATTAGAGCAAAAAATCGCTAAGTCCAAAGTCAAAGATTTGCTATCATCGAAAAAAGACGTAAACGGTGTGAGTGTCTTCTATGCAAAATTAAGCAACTCATCCGTTAATGAGTTAAGAACTATTTGCGATGAAGTAAAAAATAACATTGATGGATGCGTAATCGTGCTGATAGGTATAGAACAAAATAAGGCGGTCATGTTAACAAGTGTAGATTCAAAGGCTCAAAAATATAATTTAAGTGCCGAAAATATAGTCAAAAAGTTGGCTGCATTTACTGACGGAAACGGTGGCGGTAAGTCCGATTTCGCAATGGCTGGGATTAAAAATGTCGCAAAAATAGATTTAGTTCTCGATAACGTCACTAACGTTATTAAAAGCGAGTTTAAATTAAAATAGAGTGCAACAGTGAAGGAGCCCACGCGCCGTCCAATAAATTTTAAAATTTATTGGACTAGATAAAATCATATGCGTAGCTACGATTTTATCCCCATAAAAAATAATATTTTTTATGGGCGCGTGGGCGGCGCTGCACAAGTTAAAAATTTTCATAAATTCAAGGAGAGATAAACAATGGATTGTATATTTTGTAAAATAGCTCTTAGTGAAATTAATTCACAAAAAGTATATGAAGATGAAAAAATTCTCGCTTTTAATGACCTTAACCCAATCGCCCCTGTTCATATACTGATTATTCCCAAAGAGCATATATCGTCAGCAGATAAACTAAATGAAAAAAATTCTAATATTGTAGGATACATTTTCGAAGTTGCCTCAAAAATAGCAAAAGATAAAAAATTGGACGGATACCGTATAATCAACAACTGCGGCAAAGATGGTGGTCAGAGTGTAAATCATTTGCATTTTCACTTGCTTGGAGGAAAAAAATTAAATTGGACAAAATTATAATTTAAAAGGGAGCAAATAATGAAAAGACCATTTGTAACAATAGGTTTTTCTTATTTATTCGCACAAATAATCGCTCTTTTCTGTTCTATAAAATTAAATTACATACTCTTAGTAACTTTTATTTCATTATTTACAGTATCTTTATTCTTTAAAAAACTAAGAAAAGAAAAAACTTTACCAATTGTATTTTTAACATTCATATTTTCTATATGTATATTTGTTTTATACAATAGCATAAAGTTAGAGCCTACAAAAATCTTAATCGACAAGGATGCAGTCATAACAGGAACTATATGTGATATTCCATATAAGTCCAACGGAAAATTCTATTACATAATAAAAACTGAAAAAATAGAAATAGACGGGGTCGAGGATGTACCACAAAACGTGAAAATGAGAATGACTGTATCTAAACCATTTAATCTTGATGTATACGATAAAATTTTTGGTAAAGTACATATTTTTATACAAGACGATGAACGTGGACTTTCTTCTAAAAATTACTATGCATCTAAACGGGTACAGGCATTTTCTTACCTATATGAGTACGAAGATTACAGTGAAATAGAAAACCTCAATAAGCCCCTTTATTACTATTGTTTGAAAACAAAAGAAGCTTTGAACTCTTCTATACGTTCTTTAATCTTAAACAAAAATTACGGTATAGCCAGCGCGCTGCTAATTGGCGATCAGCATTACTTAGACGCTCAAGTAAAGTTCGATTTTAGAGATACCGGGATATCTCATTTGTTAGCTATATCCGGAATGCACACAGCAATCATAGCAGAATTATTAATGTTAATTTTCTTATCACTAAAATTCCCCAAAAAGCTATCTTACTTTCTGTCATGCTTTGGCGTAGTTTTTTTCATTGGTATAACAGGCTTCACTCCGTCTATAGTGCGGGCCGGAGTTATGATAATTATTTATAATTTAGGAAAATGTCTGCGCCTTAAAGCCGATTCATTGAATTCACTCGGTTTTGCTGTTTTGTTAATCGCTGCCATAAATCCCCTTTCCTGCGGTGATGTAGGCTTTTTGCTCTCAATTAGCGCCACTTTAGGCATCATTTTATTTTCAAATAGACTCAGCTCATATGCAAATTCCATAATATCTAAACTCAAAAGAACTAACTTGAAAAAAGTGTTAAAGTTAATAATTTCACCTATATGCGTTACAGTCAGCGCAACACTGTTCACCTTACCTATAACTATGCTATACTTTAAGCAGATCTCACTCGTTTGTATCTTGGCTAACTTGCTCGTTGCATTTCCGTCCACAATATTCATAGTTACCATGTTGCTTGCTGCTATTTCGAATTTTATTTGGTTTTTAAAGTTCATAACAATGCCTCTTGCTTTAGTCTCAAACATTTTGTTAAATTACATTACATTCGTGGCAAACATTCTCGCTAAAATTCCTCTTTCCAGCATTTCTACAAGCTATGCTTTCATCTCATTTTGGGTTGCTAGTACCATTGTGTTAATAGTCGCTGCATTGATCATACAGTGCCGATTTGCCGAAATGAAAATAGTTGCGCTTCTGTCTGTTATTTTGCTTTTCACAGGAATTTTATCTTACCAAGTATACCAACGTGATATAACAAGCTTAGTTATTTCTGATGTTGGTGACGGTTGTTCTTTGCTTTTAAAGAAAAATAACCATGCTATAGTTTTGTCTTGCGGTGGAGATACTATAAGATACAATAAGTTTAAAAATTTATTAAATTCACTAAATGTAGATAGGTTGGATTATGTAGTTCTCAGTGATTTCAGCGATTATAGCGCCATGTATGCCAAAGATTTAATAAATGAATTCTCGCCTCATTATGTAGTTTTGCCAGACAGGGACGATATAGACGATAAGCTAAATCGTTCTATAAGTGATGACAAAAAGGCAGTTTATTTCAATGAAAAAGCCACATTGGCTCCTTGGAAAGGCGTAAGCATAGATATAGTAAATACAGACGGGCAAAGCTTTATGTACCTTACCATTAACAGTGTAAATTTGTTAGTTTGTTCTTCTAGAGTAAATGTCAGTTATATCCCAAAAGAATACAGAAACTGTCACATTTTCATTGAAGGCAAAATTCCAGAAAATATGAATCTAATTACCTCTAATTACGCCATCATGTCCAACAGTGAAAATGTAGCCAACGTTAATATACAAAAAGTATCTTCATTTAATAAAATACCAATAGTAACAGCAAATATGGGGGATTTGATAATTGAGTTTCCTAAAAATAAAGAAATTAGGATAAAAAGAAACAGGTAGGTACCGTGCTAAAAAATTCAATAAGGAGTAACGTTATTATGGCAAGCTTGACAGAAAATGAATTGAAATCTCAAATCAAATCTTGTAAAGTAAATAATTTGTATTTACTTTACGGTGAGGAAAAATATTTAATTTCCTACTATACAAACAAGCTCATCGATGTTGCATTAGATGGCACAATCAACGACTTTAACTTCAAAAAATTTAAGGCCGGTGACATGTCTATCGATTCTCTAGAAAAGTCTATTGAAGTGCTTCCTTTCCTCAGCAGTAAAAAATGCACTGTGGTATTGGATTTGGAACTCGAAAAATTTAACGTTACTGAAATAAAAAAATTAAAAGAAATCGTTTCTAAAATTCCTGAAACGACAGTACTTATTATAAGCCAAAGTAATATCGACGCTAGCATTTATAAGTCTAGTAAGTTGAATAGCTTTATAAAGCTAGTTGAAAAACATGGCAATGTTATTAACTTTAAAAGGCTTTCTCAATTGTCTTTAAAAAAACAAATAATAAATTGGGCAAAAAAATTAACCCTAAATATTTCTCAAAATAGTGTAGAAAAGCTTATAGAGTATTGCGGTGACGGTCTATTAAATTTGCGATCGGAACTTGAAAAATTAAGTGCGTTTGTAGACAATGGAGAAATAACAGAGAATGACATTGAACTTTTAGTGAACAAAAAAACTGAAGCAAATGTTTTTGATTTAACAAAAGCTGTCAGTCAGAATAATTACGATAGAGCCTTGAAAATTTTACATGTATTGCTGGAAAAAAAAGAAGAACCTGTAGCTATTTTGAGCCTTTTAGCCAGCAACTATATTGATATGTACAGAGCGAAAGTTGCAAAAAATTCAGGTGTACCTTCAAATAAAATTGCTGAACTGTTTGATTACAAGCGAAAGGAATTTCGATTGACTTTGGCAAGTAAAGCTTGTGACAATTATTCTGTAAAAGACTTAAGAAAATATATATCTTTTTTAAAAGAGATTGATTTGAAGTTAAAAAGCTCTAAAGATGATAATAAAATTTTACTAGAAGAATTGCTAGTTAAACTTTCACCAGAATTTTCAAAATAAGTTAATGCAAAAAAGCTATGTAAAATGTCTCCTCTGCACTTTACATAGTTTTTTATTATTTATTTTCTTCCAAGCACCTTGCTATCTCCGCCAAATCTTCATCGTTGTAAAATTCAATTTGAAGTATTCCTTTACTTTTAGAAGAATTAATAATTTTTACTTTTCTTCCCAAAAATTGCTTCAACGACAGTTCTACTTCATCAAAAAACGGATTTCTATCTAATTTTTTTTTGCTTTTTTTCTTGCCTTTATCTTCATTTAATGCTTTGCAAAATTTCTCAGTTTTGCGTACAGATAGTTCTTCTTCTACTATTAATTTTGAAACTTTCTTTACGTCATTGTCGTCTTTCAAAGACAGAAGAGCCTTTGCATGACCTCCACTTAGCAGTCCTTTGGAGATCATGTCTACTACATCTTCAGGCAAAGTTAATATTCTCAAAGAATTAGCTATTGAAGATCTTGATTTGCCCATCGACTTTGCTATCTCTTCTTGCGTCATGTTATATGTTTCCATTAGAGATTTATAACCCTGTGCTTCTTCTACGGCTGACAAATCCTCACGTTGTAAATTTTCGATCAATGCGATTTCCATTACTTCATTATCTGTCAATTCTCTTATCACAACCGGAACTTCCTGCAATCCCGCCATACGGGATGCCCTCCACCTGCGTTCTCCAGCCACTATTTGATAAAAATCGGTGCCAACTGGTCTAACCAATAAAGGTTGCAAAACGCCATGTTGAGCTATAGAATCCGCAAGTTCCGCCAAGGCCTCTTCATCAAAATCTCTACGCGGTTGATCTCTATTAGGCTCAATATCTGATATTTTTAAATAGGTCGTATTTTTATTTTCCGTATCATTTTCTATGAAAATCGCACTTAAACCTTTTCCAAGTCCACTCTGCTTTTTAGCCATTTTTTCCTCCTTTTAATTATCTTTTTTCTTTTGCTTTTTAATGAGTTCTTTTGCTAAATCATTGTAAGATCTAGAACCTTTGCAATACTTGTCAAAATACATAACAGGTTTGCCAAAACTAGGTGCTTCCGATAACCTCACAGTTCTAGGAATTGTCGTTTTAAAGACTTGATTTTTAAAAAAATTTTTCACTTCGTCTACAACTTGTAAAGTTAATTTCAACCGTTTATCGTACATTGTCAATAAAACACCTTCCATTTCAAGTTTTTCATTGTATTGTCTTTTTACCCTGCGAACTGTACTCATAAGTTGAGACAGTCCCTCTAAAGCATAAAATTCACATTGAATAGGAACTATTATACTATCGCATAAACTCAAAACGTTTGTAGTTATAAGCCCAAGAGACGGTGGACAATCCACAAAAATATAATCAAACATATACATTACTGGCAAAATGGATTCTTTTAGTGAATATTCTCTATTTTCAATATTTGCTAATTCCAATTCTGCTCCAGATAAAGCTACATTCGAAGGTATAACGGATAAATTTTTAAATGGAGTTTTTATTATTGCTTCTTCAGCTCTTATTTTCTTTATTAACACATCATAAATTGAAAATTCAACTTTCTTTTTATCCAGACCAACTCCGCTAGTTGTGTTCCCTTGAGGATCCATATCTATTAAAAGTACTTTTTTGTTGCCATTAGCTACTGCTGCAGATAAATTTACAGCAGTTGTGGTTTTTCCTACACCACCCTTTTGGTTAGTTATAGCTATAATTTTTTCCACTTAAGCACCTCCCTTATTTAATGCGTTAATTAATTATACCATGGAAAAGTTATTTTGTATATATTATTTATAAAATGTTTCACGTGGAACATTTTGTTGCAATTCCTATTATTAAGCCATTTTCACACCAGATCAAAGAGGCTTTTTTATTATTTTAGAACTAACTCTAGGATATTCAATTTTTGTGTTTTTTATTTTTTGTATTGCAACAATAGCTCTGTAATTATTTTTAGGTAAGTTAAATGATTTTACTTCAATTACTTCACAACCTAATAAATTTATAGCATCATTTGAGCAACTCAATTCTTCATATACCTTGTTTCCTTTCATGGCTACAAAAATCCCCCCCTTTTTTAAAAAAGGTGTACAATATTCCACTAATATGTTTAATGAAGCTACAGCCCTAGAAGTTACAAAATCAAATTTTTCTCTATAGCTTTTATCCCTTGAAACAAATTCAGCTCTGGCATTAATTAATTCTACTCCTATATTATTTAAATATAGATTCAAATCTTGTAAAAATGTTATCTTTTTCTTTACACTGTCTAATAAAGTTACTGCTAAGTCTGGTCTACATATTTTTATAGGCATTCCAGGAAAGCCTGCACCCGTACCAATATCTATTAATTTTGAATTTTTAGGTATCTCACTTGCACCAAAAACGCTTAAACTATCAATAAAATGTTTGATAATTATATCATCAACGTCAGTGATTGCAGTTAAATTAATTTTTTTATTCCATTCTAATAGTTGATTCATGTATTTAAAAAATAAACCTATTTTTTCATCATTTAAGTTAAAATTCATTTCACAGTTATCAACAAGTTTGTAAAATCTTTGTTTAAACTTTTCTTCGTTCATTGCTGCATCAGTTAAATTATAGCGCATAGCAAGTTACCTCACATTTTATTGTTTTTGGATAGCCATATCAGCAAAACGCTTATATCCGCAGGGCTAACACCGGATATTCTACTCGCTTGACCTATATTTTCTGGTTTAACTTTATCTAACTTTTCTATAGCTTCTAGTCTAAGGCCACGTACTTTCGAATATTCCAAATTTAACGGCAATTTTTTCACTTCTAATCTTTTCATTTCATTGATTTGATTATTTTGTTTTTTTATATATCCTTCATATTTTATCTCAGTTTCAATTTGTTCAAAAAATTCTTTTTCTAAATTTGGTCTCTCTGCATCTAAATCAGCCAAACAATCATAATTTATTTGTGATCTTTTTAATAAATTATACAGGTTTATGCCTGTGGAAATTGCACATGTTCCACGTGAAACAATGATATCATTTAGCTCCTTATTCGGCGGTATTATCGTGTTTTTCAATCTTTTAAATTCTTCTTTCTTTAAATTTTCTTTCCATTTGAATTTTTTAAATCTTTTTTCACTTATAAGTCCTAATTTATATCCTAATGGAGTTAACCTTTCGTCTGCATTATCTTGTCTTAAAATCAGTCTGTATTCTGATCGAGACGTCATCATTCTGTACGGATCTGTTACACCTTTCGTAACTAGGTCATCAATTAAAGTTCCTATATATGAGCTCGCCCTGCTTAGCACTACTTTTTCTTTTTTTTGTGCCTTTAATGCTGCATTTATTCCCGCCACAAGTCCTTGAGCTGCGGCTTCTTCATAGCCAGAACTTCCGTTAAACTGACCTGCACCAAATAAACCTGGGAAGTCTTTAAATTCCAGTGACAAATCCATGGCCTGAGGATCCACACAGTCATATTCTATTGCGTAAGCTGTTCTCGTTAGTAAGACATTCTCAAGACCTTTTATGCTTTTATAAAATTGAATTTGAACATCTTCTGGTAAACTGGAAGAAAGCCCTTGCAAATACATCTCCTGTGTATTTTCTCCACAAGGTTCTATAAAAAGTTGGTGCCTCTCCTTATCTTTGAATCTAACCATTTTATCTTCTATACTTGGACAATATCTAGGTCCAACGCCTTCTATTTTTCCTGAATACATTGGTGATCGATGAATATTATCTAATATTATTTTCTTTGTGTCCTGATTTGTCCATGACACATAGCATTTTATTTTATTTTCTAATTTTTCTTCCGTTTCGTAAGAAAAAGGTACAATTTTTTCATCACCCAGCTGTTCTTCTAAACAATCAAAGTTTATGCTTGATTTTAATACTCTCGCAGGCGTTCCTGTTTTAAATCTTCTTAAAGGCAAACCTAATCTTTTCAATGAATCAGATAAAAAATTTGAAGGAAAAAGACCATCAGGCCCACTTTCATAGGAAACCTCTCCTATGAAAATCTTTGCATTTAAATATGTACCAGACGCCACAACCACGCACTTTGCTTCATAACTGGCGTCATTTCTAGTTACTACCTGCAATAATTCTTCATTTAATTTTTTTATATCAATTATTTCCGCTTGTCTCAAATCCAAATTTTCCTGTAATTCTAGTTTATTTTTCATTACAACCTTATATTTTTCTCGATCTATCTGCACACGCAAAGAATGCACTGCTGGACCTTTTCCTATATTTAACATTCTGCTCTGCAGACAGCACTCATCTGCTGTTTTTCCCATTTCTCCTCCGAGAGCATCTATTTCTCTAACCAAGTGCCCTTTTGCGGTCCCCCCTATAGAAGGGTTACAGGGACAATTTCCAACAGAGTCCATGTTTATTGTAAACACCGCAGTTTTGGCACCTAAACGTGCCGAAGCTAGTCCTGCCTCTATTCCCGCGTGCCCTGCACCAATAACTATCACATCATAACTTCCCGCTTTATACAATATCTTCAACCTCTTTTTATATCATTTTCCAACACAAAACTTAGAAAAAACCTCATTGGTAACAGATTCGGTTACTCTTTCGCCTGTTAGTTTTAACAAATCTCCTATCGCATCTTCAATCAACACCGTGATAGCATCCAATGTAAAGCCATCTTTCAAGGCATTCATCGCCTCAATCACATTACTAAGTGCAGATTTAACGTCCATAAATTGTCTCTGGTTCGATATCATGCCTTCATTTGGATTTATTTTTTCAGCTTGAACAACCTGCGAAATTTCCTTTTTTAAATTTTCAAAGCCTTCACCCGATTCTGCAGACAAATATACCACCCTGTTTATTTTATTTAAAACTTCATTACAGACAAACTTTCTCTCCAGGTCCGATTTGTTAAAAATGGCAATAGTATTGGTGTTTGCCAGATTTAAAAGTTCTACATCTTCCACAGAAATTTCCCTAGATAAATCAAAAACCATCAAAATCAAATCTGCACTTTTTATTTTGTTTTTCGCTATTTCTACACCTATTCTTTCGACTATATCATAAGTTTCCCTGATCCCCGCCGTATCCGCTATTTTTAAGACAAAATCCCCAAAAGTAACAGTTTCCTCCACTACGTCCCTGGTAGTTCCAGGTATGTTTGTCACTATACTGCGCGCAGTGCCAGACAAAAAGTTCATTATCGTAGATTTTCCTACATTTGGCTTGCCCACTATGACTGTATCTATGCCTTCTCTAAATAATTTTCCGTCATTATAAGTGTTTAAAAGCCTTTCCAATCTTTCTTTCACTTTGCAAAGACTCTTGTCTAAACTTTCTTCGCTCAACTCAGGTATGTCCTCGTCAGGATAATCTGAAAATACAGACAAATGTGCCGCTAAATCTAACAATTCATTTTTTATAGAAACAATCCTTTTGCTAAGTGCTCCATCTCGCATTGCCAAAGCTGCTCTAGATGCCTGCTTTCCTTGAGCACTTATTATACCCATCACAGCCTCTGCTTCTGTTAAATCAAGTTTACCATTCAAAAAAGCTCTTTGAGTAAATTCACCAGGAGAAGCTAGCACTGCACCGTTATCTAAAATCATCTTCAATATCTGCTCCGTCACAAATATGCCACCATGGCATTGAATCTCTACTACATCCTCTCCTGTGTAGCTTTTTGGCGCTTTAAAGACAAGCGTTATGACTTCATCTACGCACTCTTCGCCATCATAAACTCGCCCATATAAAGCGCTATATCCGCTTAAATCTTTAACTTTCTTTCCACTTGCCGACTTAAACACTCTGTCAGCTATCTGCACAGCCTCATCACCGGAAACCCTAATGACACCTATACCGGCCTGTCCTCTTGCGGTGGCTATTGCAGTTATTGTTTTATTTCCCATTGTCCATTCCTTTCTCAACATTTGTTCTGTTTTTTGTCTAAAACTTAAATAACTAAAAATCCTCGAACCCACCATATGATTCTGGGATTCGAGGATTTGATTAAATTAAATATTTACCTTTCCATACAATGGTATATCTTTTTCATTTATTTCTGTTTTACTAATTTTTCCCTTATTGTGAAAATCATTTGAATTAAACTTACGATTGTGATTTTTATAAGAAGATTTTATATTTTCCGGGTTCTCGGCGGATATAACAATATGCCTTTCTTTGCCTTCACCTTCCGACCAAGACTTTACGCCATCTATATTTTCTACCTTCAAATGAATAATGCGCCTTTCATAAGGCGACATAGGTTCCAAGTTTAGCGCCTTTCCTGTTCTCAATGCTTTTATAGCTATTTTTTCTGCCAAAGATTCTAAAGTCTTTTCGCGCCTAGAACGATAATCACCTGCATTTATAGTCAATCTAAAATAATCACTTTCACCACTATTTGCTACCAGTCCTGCTAAATACTGTATGTTATCAAGTAGTCTGCCTCTCCTGCCTATTATATGGCTAATTCTCTCACCGGATATCGTCAGTTCAGCAGAATTCTTTCCTTCCGATATTTCTATTTTAAAGTCTTTCAAACCAAACTCTTTTAAAATACCCTCAACATAACTGGCAGCAACTTTTGCCGGAGATATGCAAACAGAAGCCTTTACTTTTGCTTGCTTTCCACCGAATATTCCTAAAGTTTTTTTTATTGGCATTTGTACAATTTCATAGTTAATTTCTTGATTTGAATTATTTAATGCTAAATTTCTGCGTGCGTCCTCTTGTGCTAAATTTATCGTTTCTCCTACTCCAAAAGCTTCTTTTACCAAAACAAGCACCCCCAAAAATATAAAGACATTTTATTTTACTGCCTTTTTGAAACATTTTTTTCTTCCATATCAAGTAAAGCAATTCTTGCAGCTTCTTCCTTAGCTGTTAAAATATGCGAACTGTAAAATTTCGCAACTATCATAGTTTGAACTATAGCTAAAAAGTTAAAGATTATATAATAAACACCGACTCCGGCCGGAACGTTGAAAATAAATAATATGTACGGTATTGACATCAAGTACGGCGTAAATTTCATACAACCATTCAACTCGCCAGTCTGTGCTGAATTTAACTTCTGACTTAGAAATACCGATAAAAAGTTTGTCACTATACACAGAACCGGTATCAGCCAGATAAAATCTGAGAATGAACTCCCGTTAGGAGTGAGCGTTAAGTCTAGTCCGAAAAAGTTAAACCCCTTATGAAAATTTAAAATTGAGCCTTTTTCAGTCTCGTTAAACATTGTAAAAGAATCTTGATATTTTGGAAAATATTTTACTACATTCAGTTGAGAGTAATAAGCTCTATTGTAAAATCCGGACTTCGTACTTTCCCCAACAAGGTTTGGTAATATATCTATTGCATTTGAAACCTTATCTGCCGCGATATGAAGCATGTTCGTCAACGGTTGAGTGATGGAAAATAAAACTCCCATAAAAGCAAACATCGGGAACAATTGAGGAAGGCATCCTCCTGCCGGGTTTACTCCTTCTTGTTGGTACAGTTTTGTGGTTTCTTCGCTAAGTTTCTGTCTGTCATTTTTATATTTCCTTTCAAGCTCTAATCTTTTTTTATTGATTCTGGCCGTTCTGGCCATAGCTTTACGACCTTTTAGTTCAAAAGGAAACGAACAGATCTTTATAAATAAAGTAAAGCAAAAAACTGAAAATACGTAATTATCAAACACGTCGAAGAAAAACCACAATATGTAACCGGCAAATTGTCCTATAGCATTTCCTATGTTAAAAAAAATCTGCATAAAATCCTCCGTATTGAAAATTTAATGTTTTTTGAATATTTTTAATGGAACAGGGTCGTGTCCTCCTTTAAACAAAGGGTTACAACGCATCAGTCTTAATACAGATAAAAACCCACCAATAATAACTCCAAATCTTTTTATTGAAACCGCTGCATATTCAGAACAAGTCGGCCTGAACCTGCATCTAGGAGGTTTTGTAGGAGATATATTTTTTTGATAAAATCCTATGGCTTTCAAAATAATTTTTTTAATATTACCACACCTTTATTTGCGAATAGACGCGCCAAACAAATTCAATTTATTAAAGCCATAAACTATTTGTTTTTCAACATATGCACTTTTAACAAATGGCGTTTTTTTTCTGGCAACGAATACAATATCAAAGTTACCATTTAATCTAGGCAAAATATGTCTAAAAGATTCCTTTATTACTCTTCTCGCGCGATTTCTTTGAACTGCATTTCCGATTTTTTTACTTGTAGTTACTCCTAACCTTATGCCATTATTTCGATTTTTCAAAATATAAATAACTAACAAATCAGAAACAAAAGATTTTCCTTTTGCATATGCGCGATTATATTCTTTTTTTCGCGTTAAAGTTACTATATCACTCATTTGCGGAACCTCTACTTTTCAGTTAAACGCTCATGCAAAAACTAAGACCACTAAACTTAAGTGGCCTTTATTATTAGTACGACAAGCGCTTTCTGCCTTTTCTTCTTCTTCGCGCTAATACTTTGCGACCGTTTCTGTCTGACATTCTTTTTCTAAAACCGTGCTCCTTTTGTCTATGAAGCTTTTTCGGTTGATAGGTTCTCAACATAAAAAATACCTCCTTAGAGTTTATAACCTTATAAGTTATCATTATAAATAAAATCACGGCTATTGTCAAGCTACCATCCTAAAAAAATAAACAGGCCTACCTCATTTTAGAGACAACCTGTTTACTTTTAGTTAAGTTTTATTGTAATAAATTGGGATTGTAAAATTCGTTACCTTTTTTCAGTTCACTTCTCCATCTCTCTTTAAAAAGGTTAATTTCCTTTTGAAAGCGCTTTTGTTTTTCAGAAGTATCTTACATAACCTCTGCTTTTAGACTCATAGTGATAAAGCTCTGCATAAGGCGTCTATGTGACTATTCATATAAACCTATTACATTTTTTTCTATAGCGTCCCACGATCTCTGCCCAGCTGTTTCTAATCCATTTTTAATTATTCTTTCCCTCAACATTTTGTTACTTACAACACTATTAATCAAGTCTACTGCTTGATCTATATTTCCTGGATTATATAACAAACAATTATACCCATCTTTTAAATATTCCAAATTTCCACCATTAGGTGCAACTATACAGATCCCCCCGGTAGCCATCATTTCAAGAGGAGGGTATGAAAAACTTTCTAAAATACTTGATTTTATTAAGATATCACATTCACTATAAACATTTCCTACTCTTTTATATGGTACATCATTATAAAATTTATCAACATGGTACCAATCTTTGGGTTCACCCTCATACGACAAATAATAAATTTCAAATTTATCTCTATCCAATTTTTCTATTATTTTAAAACTTTCATCTACATTTTTGTAATACGATTTTGAATTTCCTTCAATTAAAATTTTTATTTTCCCTTCAAATGTCCTTTGTCTAAAAGGAAATAATTTTAAATCTAACCCATTTTGTACAAATTTAACTCTTTGATTAAATTTATCCTCCAGCCAACTTTTACACCATTCAGAAATAGTTAAATAATCTACATTATCAAAATTATATGTGCTATTTGCAAGTTGTTTTAACGCACTACCATTTTTATAAAAGTCTGTTTCAAAATTTTGCACTAAGTATTTTCTGTTTCTAATGTTAGGAATTTTATTCACAAAGTACATAGTAGACCATAACGTACTAACACAAACGTCAATATGTGCTATTATATTAGTTGTCATAGCTGATATTACATTTATTTCATAAGTACTAGCATTTATATTTTCTTTTATGTCCTGATTAATGATTGTTACATCCCAACCATGTTTTTTTAGAATTTCACAATGTTTCAGTACGACATTTACCCCTCCACTAGTACTAACTGTAGGTAAAATAAAACATATGTTCTTAGAAAGTTTGCTTTCAATAAAATCCACAAGCGGTTTCCCTGTATATGTGGTTATTTTTTCTCTTTTAACTTTTTTAAATGCATTTTCAGCTACTTTGTTCCTATAGTCTTCATTTTTTATTAAATAACTTAGCTTTTCAAACCACTCATCATCTTCACACAGTATGCCATCCACTTCGTTTTCAATGCAAGTTTTGAATGCTCCTATATTGCTAGCGATCGTTACTGTTTTACAAAGACTTGCCTCTATCCATTTATTCTCAGACTTTGCTTCATTAAAAATATTATTACAAAGCGGTACAAGGTTAACATCAACTGAGCAAATAATTTCCGGCAACATTTTCCAATCTGTGAATTTAGATTTTAAAATTCTATCATTAAATGGTTTCAACTCCTCTGGTATATCTAATAAACCAACTATTTTTAAATAAACGTTTGGGTTTTCTTCCATTATTTTTAAAACGCTAGGTAAAATCAGTTCAAAATCATCATTATGCGTTATGCTTCCACTAAAATACCCTAGCACAACTTTATTGTTTTTATTATTTAAAGCTTCTTTTTTAAGCGCTTTAAGTGAAAGTTTAACCATCTCTTCAGATGCAGTATTCCTGTTTATAAAAACCTCACCTACATAGCTTCTTAACTCATCTGCAAGCCGTTCTGTAGTTGTAATTGCATAATCACACAATTTAAGAGTTTTTTGCATTCTATTTACTCCATCATTGTAAAGCCTTAGCTCCGATTCACTTAAACTACCTAAATATTTTATTTGTGAAGTATATTTCTCATCAATAACAAGATCATCTATATCGAAAAAAACTCTTTTATTTTCCTTCTTAGCAAGTTCTATAAATCGTTCAATTGTATCTGTTATAGGACACCTAAAAAAAATAAAACATCGGTACCTTTTAATATAATCCATTGAAAGATTTTGATAAAATACCTCCTGAGCTGAAAAATTATTCGATTTTAGTTGTTCTATTTGATGACTAACTCTATACCTGTGAGGGTGTGGTAATGTGCACCCATTTATAAAAAGGACATCGCAAAAACATTTATCCATTAATTTTCCACGCTTCATTTTCCCTCTAAAGTGTATAACATGAAAAAATTTTTTAAGAAGTGCTAACATTCCATCATTCCTCAAAATATAACACGACTTCAAAAAAAGTTCTTTTATTTTCATAAGCCTATTCTCCTTTTTTCTATACATCCCGTTTTAATAAAAACAAATTTTCTGCGTTTGTTCTAGTTTGCTCTAATAAAAATTCCACTGACATGCCTTTAATTTCGGCGATTTTTTCAGCTGTATATTTTATCATTGAAGAATCACATCTTTTCCCTCTGAATGGCACAGGAGTCATGTAAGGCGCGTCTGTTTCAAGTAAAAGCCTTTCAATAGGAACTTCATAAGCAACTTCCAACGATTTCCTTGCATTTTTAAAAGTAACCGCTCCACCTAAGCTTATGTACATTCCTATTTTCAAGACTTCCTTTAAAGTTTCTACGCTTTCAGAAAAACAATGTACCGTACCCTTTACTTTATATTTCGTTAATATTTTTAACGTATCTTCAGTCGCCTCGCGAGTATGAATTATAGCCGGTAAGTCCAAATTTTGTGCCAAAATCAGCTGCTCTTCAAAATACTTTTTTTGCATATCTTTAGGAGTTGTGTCATAGTGGTAATCTAGACCCATTTCTCCTATTGCTACAACCTTCTTGTTCTTCGCTAGGATTGAAAATATTTCTATATAATTCTCAGGAAGGTCACTTACACAATGAGGGTGTGCGCCAACTGACGCATATATCTGAGAATACTTGTTTGCAAGCTTAATCGACTCCTCAGAGCTTTTCATATCCGCTCCTACATTTATTACATTGCACACAGTGTTGTTAAATAGTTCACTAAGTAGTTCGTCCCTGTCTTTAGAAAAAGCTTCATCGTCAAAATGAGCATGAGAATCAAATATATTACACAGCATCTCAATACCTCTGTTACAACTCATCTAACTAACACTTGAACAAACAAAAAACCTAAAAATAAAATGGAACACAAAAGTGCCATTACTCTAACAACTACACCGTACTTGCCTTTAAAGTTTTTCATTTTTCTTTCCTTCATAAAACTACCCCAAACACAAAAGTTTTTATTTTTTATTATATATTACAATATACAAAAGTTCAATATAAGCATTTTTCTAAATAAAAATTAAATTATATTTTTTAAAAATACATGTTGACTTTTCCGAAAATGTATAGTATCATAATTATCATTGCTAATGTAATTGCAACTTGTTTTGGGAGCATAGCTCAGCTGGGAGAGCATCTGCCTTACAAGCAGAGGGTCACAGGTTCGAGCCCTGTTGTTCCCACCACATGGCCCGGTAGTTCAGTTGGTTAGAACGCTAGCCTGTCACGCTAGAGGTCGACGGTTCGAGC
>CASEZK010000055.1 GCA_949292425.1 uncultured Oscillospiraceae bacterium | reverse complement strand
CTACTTCCGTTAATTTCTTTTGCTAATTTTACTGCTTGAATTTTGTATTCTTTGTCATATTTTCTTCCCATTATTTTCATCTCCTACTTTTATTATTTTTCTTTGAAAATAATGTGTCAACTTTTTTTATACTACATCAATCTTTACTACTTCAAACGCTATTGATTTCTCTAACTTATTTATTGTTCGTTGCTACTTTGATTTTGCACATAAGCATTAGCGTTGTCCATCGGCTTATTCTTAAAACATGTTGAACTTGAGTGCTCTTTCCCCCTAATGAAATTATTACGAAACACATAAATAAAAGCGCCATTACAGGTTAATAAAACCCATAATGGCACTTTTATTTTACGTCACTACTATCCAACTTTGTTTGGATTTATTTTCACACCTGGACCCATCGTCGTTGCTACTACACAAGATTTGATGTACTGACCCTTCGCTGCAGTTGGTTTTGCTTTTACTATCGCACCAAGAAGTGTCTCGAAATTTTCCAATAGTTTGTCTTTTCCAAAAGAAGCTTTTCCAACAGGACAGTGGATGATATTCGTCTTATCTAAACGATATTCAATCTTACCTGCCTTTGCTTCCTTTACAGCCTTTCCAACGTCCGGCGTAACTGTTCCGGCTTTTGGGTTAGGCATTAAACCCCTTGGACCTAAAATCTTACCCAAGCGTCCCACTTGTCCCATCATATCTGGTGTCGTGATAAGAAGGTCAAAGTCCATCCAGTTTTCATTTTGTATCTTTGCGACCATTTCTTCTGAACCTACAAAATCAGCTCCAGCTTCTGTTGCTGATTTTATATTTTCGCCCCTGCAAATAACCAAAACTTTAACTTTTTTACCGGTTCCGTTAGGTAACACAATGGCTCCTCTAACTTGCTGATCTGCATGCCTTGAATCTACACCAAGCTTAACATGAACTTCAACTGTTTCGTCAAACTTAGCTGATGCCATCTTCGTGCAAAGTTCAATTGCTTCGCTGGCATCATATAATTTATTTTTATCGATAAGTTTCAAACTATCAATATATTTCTTACCGTGTTTCATACTTTTCCTCCCTATAAAGTGGTAAAATCGGAGTTTTGTCCTCCCACTCGGGTGTTGGTTAGTCGACTACTTCAACGCCCATACTTCTCGCTGTACCAGCGATCATACTCATTGCTGTATCTATGTTTGCAGCATTTAAATCAGGCATTTTCTGTTCTGCAATAGCCTTTACCTGATCACGTGTAATCTTTGCAACTTTTGTTTTATTTGGCACTCCCGATCCGCTATCTATCTTGCAAGCTTTCTTGATGAGCACTGCAGCCGGTGGGGTTTTAGTAACAAAAGTGAAAGATCTGTCTGCATATACTGTTATGACTACCGGAATAATCATTCCTGCGTCATTTTTTGTGCGTTCGTTGAATTCCTTTGTGAACGCCATAATGCTTACGCCGTGTTGACCTAGCGCTGGACCTACAGGTGGCGCTGGTGTTGCCTTGCCTGCTGGTATTTGAAGTTTAATAAAGCCCGTAATTTTTTGAGCCATTTTTCTTTGCACCTCCAAAAATAGTGGTAAATTGCGGAATAATTTTATTCCTCCCACAGTGAAGCTCAGCTTCACTTTGAACTACATCTAAGTTCTAATCTTGACAAACATATATATGCCATCAATCTGAAACTTGAACTTGTGATAGTTCAAGCTCAACAGGAGTTTTCCTCCCAAACATGGAAACCTCTACTTTTACGTAATTTTTCTCTTTATCTATTTCCATAACTGTTCCAACACTATCCTCCAACGGCCCATCTACAATAATAACCGTATCTCCAATATCATACGAGACTTCAACTGTCTTTTTGTCTATCCCTAAACGTTCCACTTCCTCCTTGGTAAGAGGCAATGGTTTCGATGAAGCTCCTACAAAGCCTGTACAACCTCTGATATTTCTAACAACATACCAGGTATCATCGGTCATAACCATTTTCACAATAACATAACTTGGAAAAATTTTGCGTTCTATATCGCGTTTTTTATTATCTTTGATTTCCGTAACGATTTCAGTTGGAACAAAAACTTCTTGTATAAGATCTTTAAGACCTCTGTTTTCTACAGTCTTTTCAAGGTCCGATGCAACCTTATTTTCATACCCAGAGTAAGTATGAACAATGTACCATTTTGCTTCTTCAGGCATAAACTTTCCCCCAATTTGTTATTTGGCAATGTTCATTATCGTGCCAAGAAGCATAGTAAGACCCCAGTCCAACAAACCTACAAAAACCGAAACAACAAATATTGAAGACAATACCACTCCGAAATTTTTAAAAGTTGTTTTCATAGTTGGCCAAACTATTTTTTTGCGTTCACTTTTACAATCATGAAAAAATTTACCAATTCTTTGAAAAATGTTGGGTTTTTTATCTGCTTTTTTATTCGACTTTTTCTTTGTCTTATCAGCCATATTTTACCCCTCCGTTCAAATCATTTAGTTTCCTTGTGTAAAGTACGTTTTTTACAAAATCTACAATACTTGTTCATCTCAAGTCTGTCCGGATCATTTTTTTTGTTTTTCATAGTATTGTAATTGCGTTGTTTGCACTCAGTGCAGGCTAATGTAACTTTAACTCTCATGGCGGCACCTCCCGGTAATCGGAATATTTTAGCCTCCCTCTAGAGGGCACAAAAATAAAGCCCTATTTTGTGAGGTACTTTTACTATACCATACTTTTTGGCAAAAGGTCAATAGTCTTTAGGCAAGTTTTTCAATAAAATCTGGATAAGCACCATGGTAAACTATTGACATTTTTAATTCATTTATATTATAATAATTATTAAAAGACTTAAGAAGA
>CASEZK010000054.1 GCA_949292425.1 uncultured Oscillospiraceae bacterium | reverse complement strand
TCCAATTTTACAAATAGGTAGACGTAAAGTAATACCTGTAAACAAATTAGAAAAATGGCTTGAAGAAAAAACAGGTTTTGTCGGGGGTAAAAAATGACGGACAAGTATAATCACATTCCTAACACTCTAAAAAGTCTGAATCAATGGATATGTTATAAGCTTATTTATGATAATGAAAAGGATAAAATCATTAAGATACCAAAAAATCCACACAATGGATACTGCTAGCTGCAATAACAAAGAAAACTGGAGCGATTGCAACACAGCGGTAAATGCCGTAAAACGCTATGGATTTGACAGTATAGGCTTTGAACTAGACAATGGCATAGTTGGATTTAGATAATGCAATTGATGAAAACGGTAAGCTTACAATCGAAGCCGATGATATTGTGGAGGCGCTAGACAGCTAAACAGAAATAAGCCCAAGCGGCAAGGGTTTACATATATTTTGTAAAGGTACGCTTCCACCTGGAAGGCGAAAAAAAGGGAATATTGAAATGTATTCCTCGAACCGTTTCTTTACTTTTACGGGCGATATTTATGGTCAAAACAGAGAAATCGAAGAACGTTCATATGAACCAGGAATATTCCATAAAGCTTATCTTTGTGATGAAGAACAGGAACCAGCTAAAAATATGGACAGTGATAAAAAACCAGTCAGGAACCACAAATTAAATCTTGCCTAACAGACAGCGAAATCATAGAAAAAAGCCTCCAATGCTAAAAATGGTGATTTGTTTAAAGGTTTGTGGAGTGGAAACGATAAAGAATATAAGTCAAAAAGTGAAGCAGACCAAGCATTGTGTAATATCCTAGCTTTTTATTGCGAAGATGATTTCAATCGTATAGACAGCTTACATTGTCCCCTTCCTAGCATAGCCGCAGACTAGCGTTGAATCAAGATCAATATTGGAAAAGATAAATGACCCCAAAAGAGCAGAAATGAAAATCAAAATAAATCAAATTTTAAGGAAATTAATGAATTTTAAAAATATTGCAGAAGTCTTTGACTATTATAAGGACAAGAGAATTTTAGAAATAGAAATGAGAGCAAAGGAGATAAATGATTTGATTGATACGGACCCAAGCGCAGATATAGACACATTAAACATTGAACTTGACGGTTTAAAGCAAGTAAAATTAAATATACTGGAAAGGGGAAATATACCTATGTCAAATTTTGATCCCATTACAAAAATGACCTTTAAAAGTCCTAAAATTTTTAACAATGTCTGAGTCAAAATCTACTTCGTAAACCCTGAAAATTTATTATCTAAAAAAAATATAGAGCCGTATTTTTTAAGACCCTTTTAGGACAGACCTTAAATAATTCTGAAAATGAAGTATACAAAAAAGCAATATCAGAAAAATGCTCTGAAAGTTTTAGCACCGTAACAAATTCTGCAGCAGTTCCTCCTACACAAACTTATAATCAAGTAAATTATCAAAGCCAGAATCATGGGCCGAATACTGCCAGTTTGCAGAGGCTTTAACTTGCTGTCTAAAACACTGCCAGTGTACGTGAAATCATCCCTTTCATACTTTACGTTTGATATATTTTTACAAAAGTTTCATCTAAAAAGCCAAGTGAATAGGTTGCACATGAAGCCACAAATAGCAAAAACATTGCAAATATTAACTTTTTATTTTTTACAAATAACTTCAAATTCACAAGTTCATGCAACTATTTTCATATTTACTATAAAATACTTTACTATAATTTAAAACATTATCAAACAAGATCAATATCATATAATAAATTTATATAATATTAATTCTAAAGTGAATAAATTTAGGCTTATTTATGACGCATATCTATCGTTTTACTTATCCTTTTGTCATACTATTTTACGAAAGTTAAATTCATAAATCATTACTTTCAAAGTAAATTTATTTCTCATTTTGCTTTTTAATGAATTTTCTGTTCCCATTTTAAAAAAAATGGTATAATGAAAAACAATAAACTATGTTCAGAACAAGTTTTGAGGTGTTTTAAGTGAAATTATTAGTTTTAGATGGGAATAGTATCTTAAATAGAGCATTTTACGGAATAAAACTGCTAAGTACCAAAAATGGGTTTTATACCAATGCTATATATGGATTTTTAAATATTTTAAGTAAACTGAAAAAGGAAACCACTCCAGACTCAGTCGCTATAGCTTTCGATATGAAATCTCCCACCTTTCGTCACAAGTATTACGATGGATATAAATCCAAAAGAAAAGGTATGCCTGAAGAGCTTTATACGCAGTTTCCAGTTTTAAAGGAGCTTCTTTCGCACTTAGGGTACAAGCTTGTAGAAAAGGAAGGTTTTGAAGCTGATGACATTCTGGGCACGTTGGCGCAAAGCTGCACAAATAGTGGCAATACCTGCATTATTGCTACTGGAGATAAAGACAGCTTACAGCTTGTAAATAAAAATGTCTCTGTTAGGATTACATCTACCAAGTTTGATAAGGCAGAAGTTGTGCTTTACGATGAGAAGAAAATATATGAAACCTATGGGATTCAACCTCAACAGTTAATCGATGTAAAAGCCTTGCAAGGAGACGCCTCAGACAACATTCCTGGAGTTCCTGGCATTGGACAAAAGGGTGCATTGGAATTGATTCAAAAATTTGGTTCAATTGATTATATTTATGATAACATTGAAACTCTCGACATAAAACCAAGCATGAAAAGAAAACTCATAGACGGAAAAGACAGCGCTCAGTTAAGCCGATACCTCGGTACTATCGTAAAAGACGTCCCCATAGATACAAATATTTCAAATTACATTATCGGTGAAGGAGATCCCACTAAAGCTTCTAAACTTCTTTCTGAGCTTGAAATGTTTTCAATGGTAAAAAAATTAAATCTATCTGACTGTCTCCGTGAGGATGATAACATTGTAGTAGACAAGCCCGTCAAAGTGATAAATAACTTCGACATTGACGCTTTAAGAGAAAAGCTAACTGAAAATGGTACAGCAATATTTTTTGCTAACTTTAACTCCGGAGAAATAACAGAACTCGCTTTTTATTTAAACAATGAAGTTTATGCTATCGGTCAATCTCAAAAGAATTTTTTTAATTTTGTGAAAAGTATTTTTGAAGATCAAACGATAAGAAAAGTAACATACGATATCAAACCTTTATTCCATCTCTGCAATAAGCTCAACGTTAATATAAGAAATGTTGATTTCGATGTAGTTTTGGCAGCGTATTTGTTGAACTCTTCATCTAAAAATTACGATATTGAAAAACTTGTTTCAGAGTATTCCATTCCTGTACAGCATGTTAATTCATCAGAACACATGGATTTAATAAAAAATGCCATTTCTACATATCATCTGTTTTTAACTCTTTCTGAAAGAATTTCTCAACGTAATGAGGAAAAATTGCTGAAAGAAATAGAGATACCTTTTGCCAAAGTACTTGCCTCTATGGAGTACGAAGGCTTCTGTGTGAATAAGACTGCTTTGGAGGAATTCGCTGCAAAATTGACTGTAGACATTGAAAAACTTGAATCTAAAATAAAAATCACTTTAGGCAACGGCGTGAATATAAACTCTCCTAAACAGCTTGGCATTGCACTTTTTGAAGGCTTAAATTTGCCTACCCGTAAAAAAACTAAAACTGGATATTCTACAAGTGCAGAAGTTCTAGAGTCATTGAGATACACTCATCCTGTCATAGAAGAAATTTTACAGTACAGGACCTTAACTAAACTAAAATCTACTTACTGCGACGGGCTCGCGAAGGCCATTTCCCATGATGGAAAAATTCATTCTACTTTCAACCAAACCGAAACCAAAACCGGAAGGATTAGCTCTACAGAGCCAAATTTACAAAATATTCCTGTTAAGACAGAGCTTGGCAGAGAGTTCAGAAAATTTTTTATAGCTAAAGAAGGCTATCTTTTGGTGGACGCAGACTACTCTCAAATAGAATTGAGAATACTGGCGCATTTGTCAAATGACCAGAATATGATCTATGCGTTTAAGAACAACGTCGATATTCATAAAATAACAGCGTCTCAAGTTTTTAACGTTCCTATTGACATGGTAACGCCTCTTATGAGGAGCCGCGCAAAAGCAGTAAATTTCGGAATAATTTACGGGATAAGCGCATTTTCACTCGCTAAGGATATTAGCGTTAGCCGCAAAGAGGCCGATTCTTATATAAAAAATTATTTTAAACATTACTCAAATATAGAAAAATATATGCAGGAAACTATAAATTTTGCAAAGGAAACAGGGTTTGCTGAAACTATGTTCGGAAGAAAGAGATATTTACCAGAACTTAAATCTTCAAATTTCAACTTGCGTTCCTTTGGCGAACGAGTGGCTAGAAACATGCCTATACAAGGGTCCGCTGCAGATATTATAAAAATCGCAATGATCAATGTCGATGAAAAAATTCGGGAAGAAAAGTTAGATGCTAAAATAATTTTGCAAGTACACGATGAAATTATCGTAGAAACTTTACAAAGTCAAGCTGAAAGAGTTAAATATATATTAGAAAGCGAAATGGCACACGCTGTAAACATTAGCGTACCATTAATAGCAGAAGCCTTTGTAGGGAAAAGTTGGTATGACGCAAAGGGCTAAACTAAAATTATTGAAGGATGGTGTCCTAAATTGAAAATACTTTTTGTTTGCACGGGCAATACCTGCAGAAGTCCTATAGCAATGGGAATATTTAAACGTATGCTAGAAAAACATGGCATTAAAGAAATATCGTGCGACAGTGCTGGAATTTCCGGTATAACAGGCGAACCTGCTAGTCACAACGCTATTAAAGCTTGTGAGGAATGGAATATAGATTTATCTAGCCACAAAGCTAAAAGTTTGTTAGATATCGACCTAAAGTCCATTGACCTTTTTGTTGTCATGACTTTTACTCACTATGATATACTGAAAGGTTTAGGCGTTATTAGCGATAAAATCTACGTTCTCGGTAGCTCTATCAAAGACCCGTACGGAAGCGATATCGAAATTTATAAGCAATGTCGGGACAGTATAAATTCGGCTTTGAAGGACTTATTTAAGAAAGTAATTGAAAAAAATGCTTGATATCGTTATAAAAAAGATGGCTAAGAAACATATCAAAGATGTTTATAATGTAGAGAAAAACTGCTTTTCTATGCCTTGGTCCGTGCAATCACTTTCTTCTGAACTCGAAAATGAAAATGCTATATTTTTTGTAGCGGTTTTGAACGAACAAGTTGTAGGGTATATAGGTGCACACTGCGTTTGCAGGGAATGCTATATTTTCAATATAGCGGTTTTGCCGAAGTATCGCAAACAAAAAATTGCCACTTGTCTATTAGCTTTTTTCATAGACCGTTCCCGAAAAAGCTGTGACTTTATCTCTTTAGAAGTTCGAAAATCAAATTTGAACGCTATAAAACTATATGAAAATTTTGGATTTAAAAAAGTGGGGTTGCGTAAAGATTTTTACGTAAAGCCAAGAGAAGACGCGATAATTATGACTTTATATAGCTGAAAGGAGCCCCCGAGAAATTTTCCTTTTATGGAAAATTTCTCGGGGTGCAAGGTACCAAATAAATTTGGTACCTTGCACCCCGGCATAAAAATTATTTTTATGCCGGGGGCTCCCCGCCACAATCAAATACTACAAAATCTGTTTTATAAGGAGATTTTAATGCTAATTTTATCAGTTGAAAGCTCGTGTGACGAGACAGCTGCAGCCGTTGTAAAAGACGGCCGCGAAGTACTATCTTCTGTGGTCCATTCGCAAATTGAAGAGCATAAAAAATTTGGAGGAGTTTTTCCAGAACTTGCGTCCAGATGCCATATTGAGTTAATTTCTAGCGTGGCAGAAAGAGCTTTAACTCAAGCGGGTACATCACTTGAAAAAATAGATGCACTAGCCGTAACATTTGCCCCAGGTCTCATTGGCTCTTTGCTGGTCGGGGTCAATTTTATAAAAGGCCTGTCGCTATCCACTGGGTTGCCCATCATTCCTGTGCACCATTTAAGGGCACACGTCGCTTCAAACTACATAACCCACAAAAACTTAGAGCCCCCTTTTTTATGCTTAATCGCCTCAGGTGGTCATAGCCATATAGTTGAAGTTAAAAATTATTGTGAATTTCGTATAACAGGTAAAACTCGTGACGATGCTGCTGGCGAGACTTTTGATAAAGCTGCTCGGAGTCTGTCTATACCTTATCCGGGCGGGGTTGAGTTAGATAAATTAGCAGAGTTAGGTGACGATACTGCTTTTAAATTTAAACAACCAAAGGTTACAGACTCAAAATACGATTTCAGCTTTTCAGGGCTTAAAACCGCTATTGTCAATCAAATTCATAATTTAAACCAGAAAAATATTCCTGTTTCCGTAAACGATTTATGTGCTTCATTTAGAAAAACCGTTGTAAATTATCTGGTGGATAATTTCATGAAAGCAGCTACAGATTTAAAATACAGGAAACTTGCGATAGCTGGCGGAGTTTCAGCAAATTTGTTGTTAAGAAAAAATTTAAATGACATTTGTAAAAAGAGAAATATCGAGCTCTATATTCCCGCAAAAAATCTCTGTGGCGATAACGCTGCCATGGTTGCTTCTCAAGCGTATTATGAATATATCAACAAAAACGTAGCGGACTTTAGACTCAACGCTTTTGCAAATATGTCTATTGAAACCTTAAATTTTTATTAATACTTAGGTCTGTGCACATTTGAGAAGGGCGGCATAAAAAACTTAATGAATATATCTCTTAATAAAAGGAGTAAACTATTTATGCTAAAAAACAAATCAGTCCAGGATTTCGTAAGCAAGGCGGCGGAGCTTTTATCTCCGCAAAATATGGTAATCGTCGATGGGACCAAGTCTCAGCTTGATATGCTTCGTAAAGAGGCCTGCGATAGCGGTGAACTTATCAAACTGAACCAAGAAAAAATGCCGGGATGCTATTTACACAGGACTGCCCGAAATGATGTAGCGAGAGTTGAAGATAAAACTTTCATATGCGCAAAAAGTAAATATGATGCTGGTCCAACCAATAACTGGATGGCTCCCGATACAGCATACAAACTGCTTTCTGATATAATGAAAGGCAGATTTTCAGGAAAAACTATGTACATTATTCCATACTCTATGGGGCCGATAAATTCACCTTTTTCCAAGATCGGAATTGAAATTACCGACTCAATTTACGTAGTGCTAAACATGTCAATAATGACCAGAGTTGGCTTAAATGTGTTAGAAAAACTCGGAAACAGTAACGACTGGGTACGCGGAATTCACGCTACTTGTGACATAGATGAAAACAAAAGGTACATATGTCACTTCCCAGAAGATAATACCATCATTTCTGTTAATTCCGCTTACGGTGGCAATGTGCTTCTCGGCAAGAAATGCTTTGCTTTGAGGATTGCTTCGTACCAAGGGAAAAACGAAGGTTGGATGGCTGAGCACATGCTTATAGTAGGTGTACAAAACCCTACGGGCGACATTAAATATATCGCGGCAGCTTTTCCTTCAGCTTGTGGAAAAACTAACCTTGCTATGTTAATTCCACAGGAAATTTACAAAAAGTCGGGTTATAAAGTGTGGTGTGTCGGAGACGATATTGCTTGGATGAGAATAGGCCCTGACGGCCGCTTATGGGCAATAAACCCGGAAAATGGTTTCTTTGGTGTTGCACCAGGTACAAATATGAAAACAAATCCAAATGCCATGGAAACGATGTCAAAAGACAGCATATTTACTAATGTTGCACTAAATGTAGACGACAATACTGTTTGGTGGGAAGGTAAAACTAAAAATCCACCTGTAAATGCAATTAACTGGAAGGGTGAGCGTTGCACAGAAGCAAGTGGACCTTTAGCGCATCCAAATAGCAGGTTTACGGCACCGGCCAAAAACTGTCCATGCTTGAGTCCGGAATTTTTAGAGGGTAATGGCGTGCCTATATCTGCCATAATTTTCGGAGGACGAAGAGCAAAAACCACACCGATTGTCTACGAAGCTAAAAGCTGGAACCACGGAGTATTTATGGGTTCCATTATGGGTTCTGAAACTACAGCTGCAGCAACCGGAAAGGTAGGCGTAACAAGGCGTGACCCCATGGCGATGCTTCCTTTCTGCGGGTACAATATGTCAAATTATTTTTCGCATTGGATAAGTATGGGCAAAAGGCTTGGGAATAAAGCGCCAAAGATATTCAACGTAAATTGGTTTCGTACAGATGAGAATGGCAATTTTATATGGCCAGGGTTTGGCGACAACTTAAGGGTAATAGAGTGGATATTAAAACGCTGCGAAAACGAAGTGTCCGCTAATGACTCCAAGATTGGATATTTGCCTTTTTCAAGTGATATAAACATTTCAGGATTATCTTTAAATAAAGAAACCTTAAAAGGACTTCTTGAAGTCGATGACGAACTTTGGAAAGACGAAATAACGCAGATCGAAGAATTTTATAGCAGATTTGACGGGAATTTACCATCTGAGCTTTTAGAAGAGTTTAAAAACTTGAAAAATTGCTTTTAATATTATAGAATTTCATTTAAATTTCGCATAAAAATTTTCTATCAAATCCTAACTGCATTTAAAGTCTATTACCTCAACTAGCCGTGGGTACGAGTCTGTGCTAAGTTTGCGATAAAATGATAATAAGCTTATAACTGGAGGAAAACCTATGCATGAGGAGCACCGCAAAAGACTGCGAAAGAAATTTATTAGCAACTGTGATGCTATGGAAAAACATGAAATATTAGAATTACTACTTAGCTTTGCAATACCTCGAAGAAATACAAATGAACAAGCTCATGCTTTATTGAAGCAGTTTGGGTCAGTAAAAGACGTTATAGATGCGCCGATGGATGCTCTCCAAAGTATAGATGGGATTGGTGAAAGAAGTGCTGTTTTGATAAAACTTGTCGGCGTGCTTACAAGACTTTATATGGAAGACACTTCGCCAAAATCTAGGTCATTAACCAAAGACCAAATCGGACGGATACTTATGAATAAGTTCATAAACCGTACTGATGAGACTTTAGCTATGGTATTGTTTAACGCTAAAATGAAAATGATATATTGCGATATACTAAACAAAGGTGATATGCATTCAGTGTCAACCAGCGCTAAGGATCTTTTGGAGCTAGCATTAAAATATAAGGCTAGGTACGCTATATTGGCACATAATCATCCCAGCGGTATAGCGCTTCCCTCCAAAAACGACATAGAGGCAACTATAAGTTTAAGACAAATGTTTAAACCTCTTGGGATATTGCTAATAGATCATTTGATTTTTTCTGAAAATGACTATGTGTCTCTAGCGGATAGTGAGCTGGGAGACAGTATATTTGATTAACACGGATGAATTATTTTGTGAGTAAGTGCTTACTGTGCGACACGCGGTCCGATGGCGAAGCCATCGGAAAACTGGCGTTTTCGCAAGCGGACATTGCGACCGCATGCCTCGCTAATTGAACATCATATAAACTTAAATGGGAGTGAAAGTGAATATGAACTTTAAATTAAAATCAGAATACACCAAAGCAGGAGACCAAAGAAAAGCTATAGATGCTTTAACTTTAGGATTAAGCAAAGGCTACAAGGAACAAACCTTATTAGGTGTAACGGGTTCCGGAAAAACGTTTACAATGGCTAATGTTATAGAGAAAGTGAACCGACCTACCTTAGTTTTAGCGCATAACAAAACTTTAGCGGCACAGCTGTGTTCTGAGTTTAAAGAGTTTTTTCCGGAAAATGCGGTAGAATATTTTGTCTCCTACTATGATTATTATCAGCCTGAAGCGTATGTGGCTTCGACAGACACTTATATTGAAAAAGATTCATATATAAACGAAGAAATAGATAAACTTAGGCATTCAGCAACAGCGGCACTTTCAGAACGGAGAGATGTAATAATAGTAGCAAGCGTGTCGTGTATATATAGCTTGGGTAACCCTATAGATTACAAAACAATGGTTATTTCATTAAGGCCTGGAATGAAAAAAGAACGAGATGAGCTGATAAAAAAATTAGTTGAACTTCAATATGAACGAAATGATATAAACTTAACGCGAAACAAATTTAGAGTTAGGGGTGATGTTTTAGAAATTTTCCCTGCTATTTCAGATAATACTGTGATTAGAGTAGAATTTTTCGGAGACGAAATAGATAGAATTTCAGAAATAAACTCCACAACAGGTGAAGTGAAAACTACCGTCAAACATGTAGCAATATATCCAGCATCGCACTACATTGTGCCGAAAGAAAAGTTGAATAAAGCTATAAGTGAAATTGAAATGGAACTAAAAGAAAGAGTAAAATATTTTAGAGAAAACGATAACTTAATAGAAGCTCAAAGGATAGAGCAAAGAGCACGATATGATATTGAAATGCTGCAAGAAATAGGCTTTTGTAAGGGTATAGAAAATTATTCCAGAGTAATGTCAGGGAGAAAACCAAACAGTGCTCCATTTACATTGCTTGACTATTTTCCTAAGGACTATCTGCTTTTCGTAGATGAATCTCACGTTATGCTACCGCAAGTAAGAAGCATGTACGCGGGTGATAAAGCGAGGAAAAAGAGCTTAATAGATTACGGATTTAGGCTGCCATCTGCTTACGATAATCGGCCGCTTACCTTTGATGAATTTTATAGTAAAGTAAACCAGGTAGTGTTTGTAAGCGCAACCCCAGGGGATTTTGAAAAAGAAAAAAGCAAGCAGGTCGTAGAACAAGTAATAAGGCCAACGGGTTTGGTTGACCCTGAAATCATAGTAAAACCGGTGGATGGGCAAATAGATGACTTAGTTGCTGAAATTAATGCTCGGGTGGACAGAAAAGAACGGGTACTCGTAACAACTTTGACGAAAAAAATGGCAGAAGATTTAACGGACTATTTATCAGACGTTGACATAAAAGTGAAATATATGCATTATGGAATAGATACCATAGAAAGAATGGAAATAGTTAGAGATTTAAGGCTTGGTAAGTTCGACGTTCTGATTGGAATAAATTTGTTAAGAGAAGGCTTAGATATTCCGGAAGTTTCTTTGGTTGCTATATTGGATGCAGATAAAGAAGGCTTTTTGCGCTCGGAAAGATCGTTAATTCAGACTATTGGACGAGCTGCCAGAAATGCAAACGGGAAAGTTATAATGTATGCAGACACTGTCACGCATTCCATGGAAATGGCAATAACTGAAACACAACGGCGCAGAACAATACAAATGAATTACAACAAAGAGCACAATATTGTGCCGAAAACGATCGTCAAAAAAGTAGGAGATATACTTGAAATATCTGAGAAATCGGAAATACAGAATAAATTTAATGAGAACAAAAAATTAACTCAAAATGAAAAAAATAAATTAATTAACGAACTTACAAAAGAAATGAAAGCCGCTGCTAAGCTACTGGAATTTGAACATGCGGCCGCAATACGTGATAAAATTAATTTGATTAGAAACTCATAAAACTGCTGTTGATTGTAAATTAAGCAAGGAGGAACTACATGGGAAATAAAGTAATATATGTAAAAGGCGCAAAAGAACATAATTTAAAAAACATAGATGTGAAAATACCAAGAGATAAACTTGTGGTAATAACTGGGCTTTCTGGTTCGGGAAAATCTTCGCTTGCATTCGATACGATTTACGCGGAAGGGCAAAGAAGATATGTAGAATCTCTATCTTCATACGCTAGACAGTTTTTAGGACAAATGGAAAAACCCAACGTCGACTTTATAGAGGGATTATCTCCGGCTATATCCATTGACCAAAAAACAACTTCCAAAAACCCACGTTCCACAGTAGGAACCGTAACCGAAATTTATGATTACTTAAGGCTTTTATATGCAAAAATAGGGGTTCCGCATTGCCCGATTTGTAACAAAGAAATAAAGCACCAAACGATAGATCAAATTGTGGATCAAGTACTAAATATAAAAAGTGGTAGCAAAATTCAAATTTTAGCCCCCATAGTGCGCCAAAAAAAGGGCGAACATGCTAAAGAAATAGAAAAAATAAAAAGAAGCGGATATGTTCGCATAATGGTAGACGGGATTATTTATGATCTGTCGGAAGATATAAAAATTGCGAAAAATAAAAAGCATAATATAGGAATAGTCATAGACAGGCTAATAATGAAAGATGGTATACGGTCTAGATTGTCAAGCTCGATAGAAACAGCAACATCCCTGGCTGAAGGTTTGGTTATTGTAAATATAGTAAATCAAGAAGATATTTTGTTTTCGTTAAATTACGCTTGTCCTGAACATGGAGTTAGCATCGACGAGCTTTCTCCAAGGATGTTTTCCTTCAATAACCCCTATGGAGCATGTAAAAAATGTACAGGGTTAGGAGTGTTTATGAAAATTGACCCGGAACTTGTGATGCCTAACAAAGACTTATCTATAAATCAAGGCGGTATAAAGGCAAGCGGTTGGGCTATGGAAGGAAACAAAATAGCAAGTATGTATTTTGAGGCACTTGCTAAAAAATATAAATTTTCGCTCGATGAACCTATAAAAAATTTAAATAAAAATGTTTTAGATAAAATCCTTTATGGAACTGGCGAAGAAGAAATAAAAGTAAAAAGAATAGTGGCATCCAGCGAAATTTCTTATTCTACAAAGTTTGAAGGAATTATAAATAACCTTGAAAGAAGATATCGAGAAACACAAAGTAATTGGATTAAAGAAGAAATACAGAGTTTTATGCGGCAAATACCTTGCGATGACTGCAAAGGCAAAAGGCTTTCTAAAGAAAGTCTAGCAGTGAGGGTTGCAGGGAAAAACATAATTGAATTAACTGATAAATCTATTTCTGATCTGTTAGACTTTATTAATAATGTACATTTAAACGCCAGAGATGAAGCCATAGCATCGGAGATCTTAAAAGAAATAAAAGAGCGTTTAAGTTTTCTTATAAATGTTGGACTTGACTATTTGACTCTGTCCAGGGAAGCCGGGACATTATCTGGAGGAGAAAGCCAAAGAATAAGACTTGCTACGCAAATAGGTTCTTCTTTAACGGGAGTTCTTTACGTTCTGGATGAGCCTAGCATAGGATTACACCAAAGGGATAATGATAAACTTTTAGCAACTTTAAAAAGGCTCAGAGACCTTGGTAATACGGTGATTGTGGTAGAGCACGATGAAGACACTATGGAAAACGCCGATTATGTCGTAGATATAGGTCCAAGGGCTGGTGTGCATGGGGGTGAGCTAGTCTGTAGCGGAAAAGTAGAGGATATAAAAAAATGCGCTCGGTCCATTACCGGACAATACTTAAGTGGCAAAAAGGCAATAGATGTTCCGAAAAGCCGCCGCGCAGGAAATGGCAAATGTTTAACTATAATAGGAGCGGCACAAAATAACTTAAAAAACATAAATGTAAAAATCCCTTTGGGAAAATTTGTATGTGTTACAGGAGTTTCGGGTTCAGGAAAATCTTCGCTTGTAAACGAAATATTGTATAAGCATTTATCCGTAAAACTGAATGGAGCCAAACATATTGCGGGAAAACATAAAGAAATTTTGGACGTAGAAAATCTTGACAAAGTGATTAACATCACTCAGTCCCCGATCGGACGCACGCCTAGGTCTAACCCGGCAACTTACACTGGTGTATTTACAGATATAAGAGAGCTTTTCGCCTCAACAAATGACTCAAAAGCTAGAGGATACACAGGAGCTAGGTTTTCGTTCAATGTAAAAGGTGGAAGATGTGAAGCTTGCCAAGGCGATGGTTTGCTAAAGATTGAAATGCACTTTTTGCCGGACATATACGTGCCGTGCGAGGTGTGCAAAGGCCAAAGATATAACAGAGAGACCTTGGAAGTAAAATATAAAGACAAAAATATATTTGATGTGCTTGAAATGACTGTGGAGCAGGCGTTAGATTTTTTTTCAAACATTCCGAAGATAAAGAAAAAACTGCAGACGTTATCCGACGTAGGACTTTCTTATATAAAACTCGGACAAAGCGCCACCACATTGTCTGGCGGTGAGGCTCAGCGGGTAAAGTTAGCTACAGAGCTTGCCAAAAAATCTACAGGGAGGACTATTTACATTTTGGACGAGCCCACCACGGGGCTTCACATAGCAGACGTGCACCAGCTGGTAGGAGTTTTGCAGAGACTTGTAGATGGCGGAAATACAGTACTTGTTATAGAGCACAATTTAGATTTGATAAAAACAGCAGATCATATTATAGACCTGGGACCAGAAGGTGGAAGTGGTGGCGGGACTATAGTAGCAGAAGGGACTCCAGAAGAAGTATGTAAAGTAAAAAAATCTTATACAGGTAAATATTTGAAAAAATTTTTGAAATAAAGGAGAAAGATGTTTGAACTCCATAGGACTTTATATTCACGTGCCGTTTTGCTTAAGAAAGTGCCCATACTGTGACTTTTATTCCGTTAAGCCCAGCACTCATGATCTAGATAACTATGTAAGTAAGCTTTGTGATGAAATAGAAAATTGGGGTAGAAAATTGAACAAAAAAATAGACACTGTGTATTTTGGAGGAGGAACCCCGAGTTTATTGAGTATTGAGCATTTCAGAGTAATATTTTCGCATATAAAAGCAAATTTTGAATTGGAAAAAAATAGTGAAATTACAGTAGAAATAAACCCGACAAAATATGATGAAATAGATTTTGCGTCTCTTAAAAAACTAGGAGTAAACCGATTGTCTATAGGATTGCAGTCAGCCAACGAAAAGGAGCTAAAGTTACTAGGTCGAACTCATACTGAGCAAATGGCAAGAAACACAGTAAAAAAGGCGCAGTATTCTGGAATTTCTAATATTTCAGTTGATTTAATGTTATGCACGCCGGGTCAAACTAAAGAAAGCGTGCTTAGATCGATAAATTTTTGCAATGAGTTAAACGTACGGCATGTATCGGCTTACTTGTTGAAAATAGAAAAAGGTACATTATTCTATAAAGAACGGCAAAGTCTAAGTTTGCCTGACGACGAATCTCAAAGGGAACTGTATTTGTTTGTCTGTGAGAACCTTGAAAAAATAGGTTTTTTGCAGTATGAAATATCGAATTTTTCGAAAGAAGGTTTTGAAAGTCAGCACAATTTAAAATATTGGAATGCTGACGAATATCTAGGCATAGGTCCCGGCGCGCATTCATTTATCGACGGTGAAAGGTTTTACTATGAAAAATCTTTATCGGAGTTTTTAAATTTTCCTAGAGCTATTTTCGATGACTGTGGCGGGGATATGACGGAATATGTCATGCTAAGGTTACGTTTAAATTCAGGCTTAAGGCAAGATGAGTTTTATAAAAGATTTAAAGAGTGCATACCTAACAGTTACATAAGAAATGCGAAGTTATATGAAAAGTATGGGCTTGTGAAAATAAATGAAAACGACATAAAGCTCACAAGAAAAGGCTTTTTTGTGTCTAATAAACTAATTAGTGAGATTATATGCCATGCAAGCGTTGAAACTATTTGCTATAATAAAAATTACTTTTTAAATTTAATTATTGACGAAATTACGAATATATAATAAAATATATTTACGCTTGCGGATATGGCGGAATTGGCAGACGCGTATGGTTCAGGTCCATATGAAAGTAATTTCATGCAGGTTCAAGTCCTGTTATCCGCACCATATCTTGACGTGTCAATCGATACAAGCCGAGAGAGTCCAGTGTTTCTGGACTTTCTCGCTTTATTATCGTGTTATCCAAAATTGGACATCATCCTTACACTTTTTTCTAACTATAACTCCCCTTCTATTATTAGCTGAAACACTCGCTTTGACGTTTCCGGGTCTCTATGAAGCAAACAATATAAATACTCGTTTGTGATGGCTTGTAAAAATGAGTTCAGTATTGATGAGATTATAAATCTGTCCGTGATTGCCCTATTTAAAGCTACCATCTCATCTTCTCCAACAAGATCAACTATCATTTTACTGTGTTGAGCAACTAGTATAGTGTCAATTTCTTGACTTAACGTTTGCCTAATGTCTTCAATAAATTTCTTCACTGCATAATTAGTAAACTGCGGCGTAAGCAGTACAAAATAAATTTCTAACAAAGTGTGTTTTTCCTTATATGGATACCTGTGGTCCTCTATAAACCTCTTTGCTGTTTGATAGAATTCATGATTTTTAACCTCCGGCTCATAATCCAAAATTGCTTTGCACAGCCCCCTAAATTCACTAAAATATCTGTGACCATCTTCTGCTGCATCAACTGCAAGTTTGCTGTTTGCTATCTCTAATACCCAACCCAAATACTGGTCCAATTTATACGATTTGCCACCAAGTTTTTGCCTTATTTTTCTTGATATATTAAAAAAATCTTCCGTTGCCTTGTTCAACTCCACAGGAAAATATCTGCCACATATATCTTCTTCATCTTTAAAAATATTCACGTTAGAGCTCCTTAATTTTTATTTAGGAATTTCAAAACAAAAATGCATGTAATGCAAAGGCAGAAAAAATCACCATCCTTTCTTCCCCACCTTACGTGAGACTCTTGTGCAACTATGTATTTTAAGATATAATTGCTTATGGTATCGTTTTAAGGTTGTAACGGGTAGTTCTGTTACCTTTTGCTGGGCTGGTATGGTTGGAGTCATACCAGTCCACCATGACATTTTTTATTTTTGATTTTCCTTGTTACATAACAACTCTAAATGAGAAATAAGTCAAGCTATTTCTAAAATAAAAATTAAAAAGCCAGCCAATAGCATATGTCTTCTCTTTGCTATTGGCTGGCTTCATTTACTCAAATTATTTTTCCATTCTTAAATTCAAATTTTATGTTTCCATCGCGATTTATTATTACCTTTCCAATCAGTGTATACCACAACTTCTCGTCAAAGTCGGTTATGATTTCTGTACTTTGTTTTAAGTTTTTTATAAACTCATTAATTTTATGTTCTTTTGCTTTCATTTCAAATTTTAAATCTTCGATTTTTGATAGCTGTTTAGTTACTTTATCGTATCTACCTCTTAGTTCTTCATATCGTTCATTTTACTTAACCTGATCAATTTTAGAACGTGAATTTTGCTCTATTAATTCCTTCATCGAATTATATAATACACTGCGCTCACCTTGCAGTTTTATTTCCTTTTCTTCAATTAAAGTTACGTCTGTAAGTTCTAAAATCAGCTCTTTACAGTCTTTGATAACCTGTTCTTTATTTTCAATCATAGAATTAACCGTTTTCACAAAAGCCTCTTTTATCTGCTGCTCAGTCACGTGTGGAGTTCTACATTTTTCTTTGTTTTTAAATTTAGCATTGCACCGCCAAATAATTTTCCGATATTTATCGTTAGAATGCCATATCTTAGACCCGTAAAAACGACCACAGTCACCACAAACGATCTTACTTGAAAAACAATTCGCTCCGCTTTGCACCCGGCCTTTGCGCTTTTCAAATTCATATTGTACCATATCAAAAACCTCAGGTGAGATTATTGCTTCATGACTATTCTCCACGTAATATTGTGGAACTTCTCCCTCGTTTTTCTTCTTTTTCTTAGTCAAAAAATCCACCGTGTAGGATTTTTGAAGCAAAGCGTCACCTTTATATTTTTCATTTGTTAAAATGCTTTTAATTGTGCTTGTAGTCCATTTTTCTTTGCCCGCCGGAGTCGGTACTTTCAGCCGAGTCAAATGAGTTGCAATCCCGTTCGTGGTCCTGCCTTCAAGAAATAACCTGTAGATTAAGCGTACGATTTTTGCTTCTTTTTCTACAATCTGAGGAATACCATCTTCTCCCCTTTCGTAGCCTAAAAATTTCTTATACGGAAGGCTGACTTTACCGTCTGCAAAGCGTTTTCTCTGTCCCCATGTTGTATTTTCACTGATCGATCTCGATTCTTCTTGCGCTAGCGAACTCATAATAGTGATCAAAAGTTCGCCTTTAGAATCTAAGGTATAAATATTCTCTTTTTCAAAATAAACCTCTATACCTTTTTCCTTGAGCTTTCTAACTGTCGTCAACGTATCCACGGTATTTCTTGCAAACCTCGATACTGATTTCGTCACGATTAAATCAATCTTTCCATCCAATGCATCTTTCACCATACGTTTAAATCCATCTCGTTTTTTCGTATTTGTTGCTGTGATTCCTTCATCTGTATAAATATCCACAAAATCCCATTCTGTCTTCGATTTTATGTATCTAGTATAATAATCAACCTGCGCTGCGTAACTTGAAAGTTGTTCTTCATTGTCTGTTGAAACTCTTGCATATGCCGCCACTTTACGCTTGTTTTGTGACATTTTAGGCGTATTTGTAAACAAATTAAGCGTTGCTGGAATCACTGTCACAGTTCTTGCTGTATTCAAGTTTCTGTCTCCTTTCGCTGGCTTTTTTTCTCATTTCCTCAGTCCAAGATTCACTGCGTGACTTATACTGCCATGTTTTTTCTATCTTAGAACCATCCTGCAAAACAATTACTACTTTATTTCGTTCAGTCACTCGTATTTCTTCAAAATTCGATGGTATGAGTTGTTGCAACACATCTTCCGGGATTTGCTTCGATGCACAAGCGGATTTCCCATAACTATTAAATGTACTGCAAATCCACACCGGTTTTGCATATTTCGTGCCAGCATTGCTGACCTTTCTTCGATAATGTTTACCGCACTGTCCGCAGATTATTTTCCCTGTAAATGGGTAAGTTTCTTTTGGATTCCCCTTATTTTTTTCTCGTTTTTCTATCTCAATTTGAACCTTTTTAAACGTTTCTTTGTCGATAATAGCCTCATGATTATTTCCAATGTAAAATTGGGGTAGTTGACCTTTATTGATAAGTTTTTTCTTAGTTATATGATCCATAATATAGCTTTTTTGTAACAGTAAGTCACCTGTATATTTCTCATTTCGAAGAATCGTATATATCATGCACTCTTGCCAACAAGGAGCTTGGTACTGAGCTTCTCTACTCAGTAGCTCGTTATGCCCTAAATCTGCACTTTCATTTAAATCGTAATTAAATCTCTTGTCCATTTTTGTCGGAATATTTAACATAATCAACTTCTTCATAATGGCATTTCTGCCCATCCCGCTTAAATAATCTTCAAAAATCATTTTTACAACTTTTGCTTCATCTGGAATAATCTCAAACGTTCCATCGACTATTTTGTAACCTAAAATCGCATTATTTGTTGGGATTCCTTGTTTAAACTTATCTCTGATTCTCCACTTGCAATTTTCACTTACAGATAAACTTTCTTCCTGCGCAAATGAAGAAAGGATGGTGAGCATCAGCTCGCCATCCCCTGAAATACTATGAACATTCTCTTTTTCAAAATAAACGTCAATTCCTATCGATTTAAGTTCTCTCACTATTTCCAGCATTGTTACTGTATTCCTTGCAAACCTTGAAACCGATTTCGTCAAAATTAAATCGATTTTTCCAGTCTTGCAGTCCCTAAGCATTCTTTGAAATTCCGGTCTTGAACCTTTAGTTCCAGTCACTGCTTCATCAGCATAAACACCAATGTATTCCCACTGAGGATTATTTTGAATCTTCTTACTGTAGTAGCTAACCTGCGCAGATAACGAATGGAGCATCGCATCTTTCCCGCTCGATACTCTCGCATATGCCGCCACGCGTTTTCTTTGAGAAAAAGCTAGTATTTTTTTATCCAATTTCCTAACTATTCGATCCATGTTTCTCACCTCGTCTCTGTTAACATATTGTATACATATTAACTCTAATTAAGCACAGCATCAAGCCATTTCAAGCTACTCATAAAGAGAAATATTGCGGACATAAATACTATACTTTGTTGAAGATTTTCATGTGTGAATTACTCGTGGGTACCACCCACTCAGCAGTATAGAGATCCGAAAATAGGTCCATATTTTTTAAGTAATTTTGCATTAATTTTTTTGTAATCTTGTTCCGTAATTATTTTTTCTTTTAGCATTTTATTTATTATACTTCTTTGTATCTGATAGTCCATTTCAGAATTAAACTGCTTATCCGTCATGAAAACTCTCCCTTAAAATACACTTACTCACGATCTCGTTTTTGCTTTTTACTTATCTGTTTAATTCCAAACGTAATCAGCTCAGTAACCGAAGAAATACCTACCACCCCAAGGTAGCAGCCAATTCCCACTACTATACTGATGCACATTAATTCAAAATAATCCATTTTACACACTCCTAATTTTCATATTCCAAAAACGACAAAAAGGACAACTAAATGCTGTCCTTTACCATATAATTTAAGCTTTAGAATGCGTCCAGCATGAGGTATTTCTGACCTCAAATAAAATTAAGATAGCAATTAATTTCATATGAACACTTACCACTGAATCTCAGTTAAACGCATTGTACTCGCAAATTTCTTCAACCAATAGGTCATTTTCATCCTTCGTGCGAGATATCAAAATCTGTACAAGCTAAAGCTTCCATTAAGTTAACGTCTTTTTCAACCAAATATCCGACTACTCCACAATCTTTTCCTCCATGCCCAACATCAATAAATACTTTCGTCACTTATTTTTTGATTTGTAAATTTCCCCTGTAATTTCTTTGTACTGCTTGGCTGTAATTACGCCTTTTTCTACAGCCTTTGAAACCATTTGTTTTGTCCAAAGTCCTCTATCATAATTTCTCTTTATTATCTCAAAGCTCATGTTTTTTCTCCTCCTTTACATACTTGATAATGCAATGTACTCTAACGCCGCTGCACTTCTCTCTTCTGCTGATATCCCAGGCTCTGGTGTTGGTGCATTCCTGAGTTCCTCGATTTTAACGATCGCCTCATCTTCTGTTAAAGAAGAATCTATTCCAACTTGTGAGCGAACTGCTGCCAAGTTTTGAACTGCAAAGCATACTTGTCCAGCTTCATCTGTCTCAATAATATGCGTAAAAACTTCCACCGCTGGAAAGTCCTTTTTTATGACTTCTGGAGTAGCCAACGCTCCATTCGGATACATATACGTTTTTTTACCTGTAAATTTTTCTATTTTTAACATTATTACTCCTCCTAAATAGTTGTATTTTTAACCTTTATATAACCCGTTGCTGGCTGAGGGATTGACACTGTTACCATATTAGAGTTAACTGTAACTTCAGAAGACATATTCTGGAATCTATATTTTGAATCCTTGAAAACAGTAAACTCAAATTTTCCATTTGCATATAAGTCCACCGTAGTCGGCCGACTAGCTGTGCTGACACAATATCCACCCGCAAATATGGCGTAATCTTCTAAGTTCGTTCCTGCTAATGCGTTCTTTGCTTCTTTTAATGAGGCTGCCGTACTGCGGGTTAAATTAATATCATACACATCTGCCGTACTACTGCGAACCCCTCCTGCAAAAAATGCATAGCTATCTGTACTTGCTCCTGCCAACGAACTTCTAGCTTCACTTAAATTCATAGCTGTGCTTCGGGTTAAGTTACTATTGTATACTTCTACGGTATCTCTGCTTTGCCCAGAGCCCTCTTCACCAGCTGCAAATAACGCATAGCTTCCTATACTCAACCCGACTAAATCGTACCGTCCTACATTTAAAGCTGCTGGTGTACTTCGAGCTAAACTAGTATTATACGCATCTACTGCCTGAGAATAGCTCCCATATACAACATAACTGCCTCCCGCAAACAGCACATAATCTCCTACACTTGCTCCTGCTAGTTGCCTTCTGCCTACGCTCAAGGATGCCGGTGTGCTACGTGATAAACTTGAGCTGTATGCATCCACAGCATCACAAGCTACTTCATCATCATATCC
>CASEZK010000053.1 GCA_949292425.1 uncultured Oscillospiraceae bacterium | reverse complement strand
TTTTAATCAACTGTATTAATTTGTCAAGAAATTATTAACAATCTTAATTTTTTAATAAAAAAGAATGATTAATATTCATTCTTTTTTTTTAAAATTTATTTACAAAATGCATCTTGAAATTGAAAATTAATTATTTTTATTTGACAACTTTATATATTTTTAACGAATTATTACTCTAAAGGTTCTCTTCCTTTTGTATTTTTACCTAATTCCATTGTTTTATTTTGCCATTTTAATAATTGATTTAACAAATTATATCCCGATGCTTCTGCTTCTTTATTTAATTGATACTCGCTATTATAAGCAACCACTTTTAAAATTGTTAAAAATCTTCCCATTAAATTATATTGTAATGATGGAGAAATCTCTTCATAGCCAACCAAAGTTTCTATTGGCAATTCTTGAACTTGTTTAACAGCTTCGACTCCTGCCAATCTTTGTATTTCTTCTATATTTTCATCAGTATAAGAAATCGTCCCACCAAGTTTTTCTTTTCTAATTCTATCCATTTCTCTATCATAAAAATGCTCAATTAATAATTCTATTGATGTTGGTATGTAATAGGCTTTATCTATCTGCCCTTTACGCTCGTCAAATTTTTCCCAAATTTTTTCACTGGAATCAAAAGATCTAAGCATGTCTACCTCTTCTTTTGTAGACATTAAAAAATTAGCTTCTTTTTTAGTAATATTTTCTAAGAACCTTTCAACTTTCATTCGATTCATCCATCCAGCAATAACATCACTAAAATTTGCCATATCATGCTTAGATTTTATACAATGTTTAATAATTTTTAATATGTCCAATACTTGACAATACATTTCTTTTTGCATTGTTGGAGGAAGATCTTCATAGTCGCAAGCTGCAAGATTAACATAATATCTTCCATCTTTAACCCTATAATAAGGCGAACCATCTATTGATCGTTCGACGCTAAACCCGTCTTCATTAAATTTTTTATTCATGAAAAAACCATAAGCTTCTGTCTTTTCTCCTGCAAGAACTATTTTACTTTCGATATATAATCCTTTTTTATATTTTTTAATATTTTCTAAAACCTGAGCTAAATATAATCTTTCTGCCATGTTTTTTATATCGCTATTTATTTCCATTTATTTCTCCTTAATTAAAATTATAGCATGAATTTTTTAAAATTCAAGAGCCATTTTTTCTTGCTCTTGCTCTATTTCTTTGTAATAAATTGGTAAACCTTCATCAAAATCTGAAAATTTTAAACAAACAAAATCTTCTGCGCTTTTTTCAATAGCTTTGGTAAAACCATTAGACCTATAAAAATTTTCTAATTTTTCTTGCCCACCTTTTCCGCTTAAATCACTTTCAAAAGCACTTGCTTGTAAAACTACAAAAGGAATTTTATGGTTTTAGGCACAGGAATAGGCACAAACGATAAAATTTGATAAAGCCAAAATTGTGTTCAAAGTGTTAAAAACTTGCATAAAAGCACTATATATCGTGTTTTTAGATAAAATTAGGTCGACTTGACTAGATTTTAGAACCCCACCCTGATAAGGTGGGGGTCGGCGTCCGCTACGCGGCTTCGTGCTGACGCTGCGCTGGCACTTTCGCGAGTCCACTCTGATTTTATCAGAAAATTAAAGCCGGCAACAAATGTTTGCTGGTTTTTTTATTCCCCCCACCTTGTGTTCGAAGAACACGCAAAACGAAGTTTTGCATCAGGGTGACCCTGTTAGAAAGCGCCCAACGCGCTTTCGCAAGGCGCAAACCTCTTCAGCCATTCATTCCCCTCAATCCAACTTTTGCGCCTTATAAGGTGGGGGTCGGCGTCCGCTACGCGACTTCGTGCTGGCGCTGCGCTGGCACTTTCGCGAGTCCACTCAATCCTACCAATAAAAGCGATTAAATATGATTGCTTTTATTTTTTTATAACCCCCACCTTGTGTTCGAAGAACACGCAAAACGAAGTTTTGCATCAGGGTGACCCTGTTAGAAAGCGCCCAACGCGCTTTCGCAAGGCGCAAACCTCTTCAGCCATTCATTTTCCCCCCCACCCCACTTTTGCGCCTTATAAGGTGGGGGTCGGCGTCCGCTACGCGACTACGTGCTGGCGCTGCGCTGGCACTTTCGCGAGTCCACTCTGGTTTTACCAGAGGTAATAGAGTGGACGTGTCCGCTCTCTTTTTTATTCCTCCCCACCGCAAAACGAGCAACGCGAGTATAAGAAATTACGGTGGTTCGAGTCCACTCTGGTTTTACCAGAAAATTAAAGCTGGCAACAAATGTTTGCTGGTTTTTTTTATCATAAATATCCCTCTTTGCAATAATTTTACCATAATTTAGAGATTTTTTCAATACAAAACCTATAAAAAAGCATCATAACACATATTTTTACGTTTATGATGCCTTTTATATAGTTATCTTTGCACTTTATTTTCAATTACAAACTGTTCGCCTCTTCTAAAACAAGTCCAAAAGAGATGTTTTCTATTGTTAGATTGGCAGATGTCACCCTCGTTGTAAACGTAATTGTAAAGGTCATACTCTCTTGTGAAGGAAGTGTCAGCTCACTTCCGCTAATATAAGAGCTATCATTTTGAACGATATCAATCGCAACATTGGATTGCTCTTGTATACGCGTATTTAAGTAAACCGTCATATCCCTTGTACTTGAATTGTTTGTTACACTAATCGTTAATATTATAGGATCTAAATTATCATTAAAAGCTATTGAAAACACAAATCCTTTCCCCCATTCAACGTATGCATTAAACTCCTCGTCATAAGGTATTATCTCAGCCGCTGAGTTATGCACCCGAGCCGATACCGAGGCGTTTACATCAAGTGCCTCAATCGACAGCTGTGGGCGAGCTGTAAAAGTAACTTCGCCACCTAGGCTAGGTTCTTCATAACTTGCTGGCGTCTTTATCACATCTATAACCTTGCCAAGAATGTTTTCTGCTGTTACATACCTTAGATCAACAGCACTGTTATTATCGCCTTTCGTGATATATCTCGTCTGCCCTTCAACCTCGTTAATCTCTACTATTCTACGGCAGAAATAGTTTAAACTTTCGCTATAAGAAATTACTACTATATCACCAACCTGCAAATCTTGATAATCACTTGTTGTAACAACCGCTTGTTCTTTTGACAAAGCTGGCTCCATACTGCTTGACTTTACAGCATAAAGTCCGTACCCATCCTTAACTACCCATTTTGCGTATAGGTCAATCTGACTTTCGCGACCTTTAGCTATTTTAGTAATTTGATTTTCAAATTCACTGTCTGTAAACCAGCCATCAAATTTTAAGTACTCACTTGGCGCTGACGGGTCGGCAAGCAAAAGCTCCTTTCCGCTTGAAAGTGTTGTAACATTATTTGGTGAGTTTGTGCCACCATCAAGGTTGTAATTGATAGTCCTATAAACA
>CASEZK010000052.1 GCA_949292425.1 uncultured Oscillospiraceae bacterium | reverse complement strand
TATTTTTGGCTTCGTACATTTCATCTTCAAGCTTCTTAATATACTCTTCTAAATGTTCACTTCCTACATATGTTGTTTTTCCACCGAGATCATTGTCAACTATTTTGTTATACCCAATTGCATATGATGGCATGCTACATATGGATATTACCATTGCTACGCTCAGGGCTATTGATATTAATTTTTTCATTTGTTCATACCTCACTTTTATTGTCTTTGTTTCAATGTACAAATATTTTACTATTTCATTATAACTTATAAAAATGTGTTATTCAATTAAAAGAGCGCAAAAATCGTATAATTTTGGGTAATAAAACATTTTAAAGTAAAAAGACCACTACAAATTAGTGATCTTTTCATGCATGTTTTTGTTATGGAGCTTCTTCTAGAAAAAAACTTTGAAAAGAATTGCTCTAATAAAACTACCCGATAACAAACTATAGAAAGTAGATACCCTAGCATTTGATTTGTTCAATGATTCCAAAGCTCCTAACAAGCGAGACTTAGCCAAAATAGCACAAAACTTGTCGTATTTTTTGCAATTTTTTATTTCTGCGTTATACTTATCTACATCAGCTTGAGCAATGATTGAAGCGATAGATGAGCCTAAAATTCCAGCCATTGATGCGAGCATGTCAAATACCAGTAACCAGTTAGGAGTACTCTTAATATAGTCTCTGTAACTACGCCACATTCTTTTTATAAGACTATCGTTTTTCAGTTTTTCGCCAGTTTCAAGGGTAATAGAGTATATACTCGTGCAATTATCAAATACTTGATTTACGATGCAATTATCAAATGCTTGATTTCCGTTAGAGGTAAAACTGCCTGGGATGGTAACAGAGGTTAAACTTGTGCAATTCTTAAATGCATATTTCCCAATGGAAGTAACGCTGTTTGGGATAATAATAGAGGTTAAGCCATTGCAATTCATAAAAGCTGCTTCTCCGATAGAAGTAACACCTTCTGGAATAGTAATAGAGGATAAGCTAGTGCAAGACTCAAATGTATAGTTTCCGATGGAAGTAACTTTGTTTGGGATGTTAATATATTTCAACCTTTGGCAACTTACAAATGCCAAATCTCCGATAGAAGTAACGCTATTGGGGATGATAATAAAGGTTAAGTTAGTAATTCCGAATGCGTAAGCTCCAATAGAAGTAACGCTTTCTGGAATAGTAACAGAGGTCAAGTTGGTGCAATTTTCAAATGCATAATCTCCGATGGAGGTAACACCGTCATTAATCACAACAGATTTGATTTCTTTTTTCTTATCATACCAAGGTACTCTACTAGCTTCATAATTTTCCATATTGCCTGTGCCTGAAATAGTTAGTGTGCCTGCATCATCTAGTGACCATGTAACACCACTTTCACCGCCTTTTGGTCCACAATTTCCACTAGTGATTTTAGTTTGTTCTATTTGAGGTTGCGATTTTTCTGCGAAACACATCTGCGAGGCTACGGTTGTAAATGTCATAGTGGATACTAATACGCTAGCAAATAATCTTTTCATCATTTTCATTCTCCTTTAAAATTCACTTTTTTAAACTATTATAACATACTAATGTTATTTATATTTACACAAAAGAATATAATCAAAATTTCTATGAAAATGACGAAATCTGAAAAAATAGTAATATATTTTTATGTATTTTACAGTATCGCTAAAAATAGAAAGGATTGAATGAATAATAGTTTACGAGATATGTGTACTACAAAAATATGATAGAAAAGGTTTATGATCGAATTTTATAATAGAAAAAGCACCGATTTTATATCGATGCTTTTTTCGGTTATATTACTTTTTTCTTCATGCGAATTACTAAAAGTAAACCTAGAGTTAACATGGAAGATAATGATAATATCAGTATAGCGTGGTTTCTTTTCTCTCCTGTTTTTTTGGAGTGTCCAACTGTAGCTTCTCCAGTGCCTTTAGATTCACTTTCACCACCTGTAGTTTCTCCAGTGCCCGTGGTCGTTCTTTCTACAGTAGCACCACATATATCGCAGGTTCCTGTTTGCTTGTTTGGTTGTTCTTCTACATCCGTCCAAGGTGTAACTGTATGAGTCAATGTAATTATCTTACCTTTGTCATTACCGACAATTTTATAACCCTTGCCCCCATGGCGTTGAATGGGATAGTAACGCCTTAGAAAGCGAATACGGAAGAATTAGAGGGTTGAGAGTGAAAGAGAATTGTTTTGCCTATACGAAAATGGAAAACGGAAAATGGTATCGCCTAGTTTTGAGGGAAAATATTTGTGAAAAAAAGAATGTCCTTTTTACAAAACGGCTGAGGAATATGTAAAAGGGTTCGAGTATTATTCAGAATATAAAAAGATATGTCAGGAATATGGAGTTGAGCCTAAAAGTGAGACTGACCAATAAAAATTATGCTAATCGTGTATACATGGTTGAAGATGGTTTTTTAAAATTAGCAAGAACTGGGACACACAGCGATTTATTCAAATAAGATAAGCAGCTACTCACTATTTATGGTGAGTAGTTTTTTATAAATATTTAATCCGGCAGCCACTCATCGTTATCTAAGTGACTGTTTTCATCTTTAAATAGCTGTTGCTGAGTACAAAAGTTGTGATATGCTCTAAAATGCTTATACAAAAGGCTCCACTTTTTCAGTGTCATGTGACCAACTTCTCTTTCCGTAAATCCAAGCATTTTTGTACCTACAAATAAAAGCCAAGAAAACTCCACCGGAACAGCACTTGATGCATTTTTGCCCGCATTTAAACTTTCTGCGGGCCGTTCTCGTTTTTTACTTTTTCATCTATTTCCACACTGTCAGATATAGCTTGCATAAT
>CASEZK010000051.1 GCA_949292425.1 uncultured Oscillospiraceae bacterium | reverse complement strand
ATTTAATTTGAAAAAAATTCAAGAATGCTTCTATTAGTTTATAACATTCTTCGTGATATTTTTGATTTATATCACCGATACAAAAATCGTCAAAAAAATTTGTGGTGAAAGAATTGATTGATTCTAATGATGTTTTGAGATTTGTGTTCATAAAAAATAGTTCCTTTCTATAATTACTGCTATTATAACATAAAACCTGGGAGCGTAGAAATAAAAAACGTGAAAAATGTCAAATAAATTAATTGCGCAAAAATATATTCCTTTGATACTATGTAAGTTTCAAGAACGTGGATTTAAAATTAAATAAAGACGCGTTAACAAAGGGGTATCGTCCGGAAGGTGCCCCACAAGGAGGAATTACAATGTTAAATGAAAATTCGAAGCTTGCGAACCTTATTTTTTCCGAAGAAGGTGCAGAATATGCAACTACGCATTATTCCAATTGGGCTGCAATTGTTATTTGTGGTGAGCGTAAATCATCTATTACATGCCACCATGGAGTGCAAAAAGTTGAAGGCACTTTGCTTAACGCTGATGCACTTTATGCTATCGCCGTATTGCCGAAAGCTGATAAAAATAACGCATTTTTTGGATTAATGCTGCGCCTTGGAAAAAATGACAGCGAAAGCGAGTTATTGTCTATTGGACGGGGCGGGAAGGAAAGAGGATTTTTGTATCTTGTTCTTCAGACTCAGGAAGGTACGTTGCTGACATTTACGATAGCTGAAAGCGAAAATAATACTCTTTATTCTTTCGCAGAAGCGTATACGGATAAAGGCAAACGTACTTTTAAAAATATTATAAATTTAATTGCTTTCCTTACAGGAGACATTGCTCAAACAAAAATGTTGCAAAGTTTTGATGATGTTATGGAGAGGAGGTAAACTTATGCTAACTTGTATTGAGGTTCAAGAAGCTATCAATAAAGGACTTGGTGAGTTAGAAACTGCTCAGTCACTGGCGCTTAATGTAGATTCAGGTAGGCTTATTGAAAGTTTGATGTTGCCGGAACAAGTAAACATTACTGAGTCGACTGATGAAGAAGTAATCGAATTTTCGGATAATGATGCTTCAATAGCTACTAAATTCAGTAAACGGGTTTTGGAATTAGATTTGTCCGTTCCTGATAAAGAAATGTCTTTTGAAGAAAAGGTGCTTTGCATTATTCAAGGGTTATTAAAACGGGGAATTATCTTTGGAAAAGATAATTCCGGTGGTTTGTACTATTACCAAGAAGACACTGGGCATTTTGTTCTTCTGCATCGCAATTCTGTTGGTACGCCAAACAGTTTCTCGGCTTTTCTCATGAATACAGTCGATGAGAGTTTTAGAATTACGGTGACTACCAGCAAAGTTGCAAATGCAGTTTATCAATATCTCGTGGAAAGAGATAATGTTTCCCAAAACCTGCCAGAAATACCAGACAGCCGTTATGTAAATCTTAAAAATGGAGTGCTTGATTTAAAGACATTAGAATTAGCTGACCATTCACCAGAGTATGGATTTAAATTTTGCGTAGATGCTAATTTTATAAAAGAGCGAAATTTAGGTAAAGTTTCCCAAGACTTCTTAGAGAAGCTTGCTTTTTCGCAAAAAGAGAGAGTTGCATTGCTTCAGGTTATAGGGTTAGCACTGTCTAATATAAGGGACAGGCAGGTTTCGCCGTTTATTGTTGGAGAACCAGCTAATGGAAAAAGCACATTGTGCAATTTTTTACAAAGTCTAATCCCGGAAGAGTGCTCGATCGCTACCAGCTTTGATAGTTGGAAGGACCGATTTCATGCGGTTAACTTTTCTACGGCGCATTTTTCAA
>CASEZK010000050.1 GCA_949292425.1 uncultured Oscillospiraceae bacterium | reverse complement strand
ATTTTAAAACGGGGATAGCCTCGTTATCCGGTGGTGTGAGATAAGCTTTTTCAATTGATTCCATTATTTGTCCTCCATATTTTGTTTTAATTTTTTACAAATAACTTTGAACGCATCAAGTGTTTTTCTCTCAAGGTTTCTCAATTCATCTGCCTGCTTTAAATTAATCACTATTAAAATAAAAATTACTATTAATAAAAATATTTGCATGATTTTAACACTCCTTAATTTTTTTTTAGCGTAAACGAAAAGCCACAGACATTTTTTTCGTCTATGGCTTCATTTTTAAGGTTGCACACATTACGCGATGTTCAACCAAAACCGTTCAATTATATTACGTTTGTATGTACAGTGCTTTTACTAACTCCGAACTTTTGAGCAGCTTTTCTGACAGTTGCTTTACTTTCAATGATATATTCGCCTAACATGGCTGCACGCTCTTCCACGAGACCTTTCACATATAAGCCCTCCTATAAGGTTTTATAGGATAACTATATGAAAAAGTAATGAAGAATATGATATGGTCGTTTCACTAAAAATAATTATTTCTTTTAAATGCAGATTAAATCTTTAATTTTTTCAAATTTCTTTTCACCAACTCCGGAAACACCTTTTAGTTCATCAATTGAATTAAATTTTCCGTTATACTCACGATACTCAATTATTTTATTTGCAATAGATTTGCCTATACCGGGTAAAGTATCGAGTTCATCCTGCGTTGCTGTATTTATGTTGATCTTACTGCTGTTGTCTATATGAACTGAATTGGTTTCATCTTCTGAACTTAAATTTTCTTCATTATCGTCTCCTAAAGAGCTTTGATTGTTTGAAATGTCTTCTTGAGTTTTGTCTACATAAACTACAGAAGGAATGGTTGGGTCTGGTATATAAAAGGCATTATAAAAAATAATTCCAGCAAAAAGCGATAATGCAATAATTATAAGTATTTTTTCTGATGCTAACTTTTTGTCCATTAAAAACGCCTCACATTATTAAAAATATATATTATTTTAACTTAATTTAAAATAATTGTAAACACGTTGAGAATAAATTGTGTAATTGTTGATTTTGATAAAATAAACGGCATATTTAGTTTGTTTTGCTGCCTTATTGAAGTAAAATAAAAAAAATGTTAAAATACATTGTATATAGTAAAGAAAGGTGTTTTTTAAACTTGTCCGAGACTACTTTAAACTTTTTTATAAGAAATAACTCTCTATATTTAAAAAGATTGAAGGAAATAATAAACGAAAAAAAATTGAATTTGGCTTTTGTGAAAACTTATGGCTGCCAACAAAATTTTTCCGATTCTGAAAAAATAAAAGGTATACTCAAAGAGATTGGGTTTGAATTTACAAACAGAGCAGAAAAGGCTGATTTGATTATATTTAACACATGCGCTATAAGAGAGCATGCCGAAGATAGAGTCTTCGGCAATGTGGGAGCACTCAAAAATATAAAAAAGAAAAACCCAAACTTACTTATAGCTCTTTGTGGGTGTATGATGGAACAGCCACACGTTCAAGAAAAAATAAAGAACAGTTTTCCGTTTGTTGATTTGACTTTCGGCACAGATTCAATAGACCGAATTCCCGAACTTTTGCATAATGTTTTTGATGGCAAAAGCAGGTTATTCGACAGGGCAAATTTTAAAAAAACTGTTGCTGAAGGTGTACCTACACTTCGTGATGGTGATATAAAAACATCTGTGCCGGTTATGTACGGCTGTGACAACTTTTGTTCTTATTGTATAGTTCCGTATGTTAGAGGCAGAGAGAAGAGCAGAGAACCTGAGGATATAATCTCGGAATTTAAAAATTTAATAGATCTTGGTTATAAAGAAATAATGCTGTTAGGTCAGAATGTAAATTCTTATGGCAAAAACTTAACTAATAGAATGAATTTTTCTGAGCTTTTAAAAGAAATTGATAAGATAGATGGGGAATACTGGGTTAGATTCATGACATCGCACCCTAAAGATGTAAGCTATGAATTGCTTGATACGATTGCCGACTGTAAGCACGTTACTAAGCAATTGCATTTGCCTTTTCAGTCGGGAAATAACAGAATTTTAAAAGAAATGAATCGGCATTACACTAGAGAAAAATATTTAGACATTGTATCTTATGCTAAAAATAAAATTCCAGAAATTTCGCTTACAAGTGACGTTATTGTTGGGTTCCCTGGCGAAACAGAACAGGAATTTGAAGATACTTTGAGCTTAGTAAAAACTGTTGGTTTTGCGTCTTTGTTTACATTTATTTATTCAAAGAGGGTGGGCACTCCAGCTAGCGAAATGCCAGACCCAAACTCAAAAGCAGTGAAACAAGATAGATTTAACAGGCTTTTAAATTTGCAAGCTGAGATTTCAGGTGAGCTATATAATTCTATGGTAGGTAGAACCGAACGGGTTTTGGTTGAAAGTAAGGCTTTGGAAAGAGGAAAACTTACAACAAGAACCGGCGGAGGCATAACCGTAGAGCTAATTGGTGATGAAAACTTGATAGGACAGTTTATTGATGTTAAAATAAAACATGCCAAAAGATGTTTATTATTGGGCGAAAAAGTATAATAAAGTAAAAAGGAGGATAATGTGGATATTTTAAATGTTGCGAAGAATTTAGCAAGAGAGATTCAAAAAAGTGAAAGTTATATTAATTTGAAAATAGCAAGTCAAAATAACGATAATGATGAGAAATTGCAGGACTTGATAGGAAAATTTAACTTAAAGAAAATAGCGATATCGACGCAAATGTCTGAAGATAACGAAAATTCTGATAAAACATCAAGGCTAAATGAAGAACTAAAAGCTTGTTATAAAGAGATAATGAATAACAGCAATATGCTAAATTATATGAAATGCAAAAAAGAATTTGATGAATTGATTAGAAAGATAAATTTGCTGGTAGTAGCCGGAGCAAATGGAGAAGATGTAGATAGTGTTAATATGGAAAATAATGGCTGTGCAGGCTCCTGTGGCAGCTGTGGTGGGTGTCAATAATATTATAAAAATTGAAAAGGTGGGATGATTTTGGCAGAGTTATCACCAATGATGAAACAGTATTTTGAAATAAAGGAACAAAATAAAGATTCGATTTTGTTCTTTAGACTTGGCGACTTCTATGAGATGTTTTTTGACGATGCGAAAATTGCAGCGAAGGAACTAGAACTCACTTTAACAGGCAAAGACTGTGGGCAAGATGAAAGAGCACCGATGTGCGGTGTGCCTTATCATAGCTGTGAAGCTTACATATCTAGACTGGTGGAAAAGGGATATAAGGTTGCTATTTGTGAGCAAACAACTGAACCTTCCAACAGGGGCATTGTTAAAAGAGATGTAGTAAGAGTGGTAACGCCTGGCACGGTTATAGAAAATAGTATGCTGGATGAAAGTAAAAATAATTTTATTTGCTCGGTGTTTAAACTTAAAGATGAGATAGGTTTTTGTGCTTGTGATATATCGACGGGGGAACTCAGCGCTACTAGTATTTTTGGCACAAATGTACAGCAAAAATTAAAAGATGAACTTACAAAATTTAGACCAAGAGAAGTTTTACTAAATGGACAAGTAGGTGATTTAGAAGAAACGAAGGTTTTTATAAGGGAGAAACTACACAGCTTTACAGGAAAACCAATAAAAACAATAAAAAATTTGAGTGACTATGAAAGCATTATACTTAGTCAATTTAAGAAAAACCAATTGGATGATCTAAATATAAATAGTGACAGTTTGATATTCAGTATCTCTATACTCATAGAATATTTAAGAGAAACGCAGAAAAATGGTCTTGAAAACTTAAATGCAATAGATATTTATAGTGAAAATGAGTTTATGAATTTGGATCTTAACACCTGTAGAAACTTAGAGCTCATAGAGACTATGCGAAATAGAGAAAAAGTAGGGTCACTTTTGTGGGTTTTAGATTCAACAAAAACAGCTATGGGTAAACGCTTAATAAGATCATGTATCGAAAGGCCGTTATTAAATTCCAATAAGATAATAAAAAGACAAGATGCAGTGGAAGAACTGATGAGCAATATAAAGTTGCTTGATGAGGTTGAGAAAGAGCTATTTGGAATTTATGATTTAGAAAGGCTTTTGACACGTGTGGTGTATGGCTCTGCAAATGCTAGAGACTTAAGAGCAATATGCGCAGCTACTGAGAAATTACCCGGATTAAAGTTAAAATTAAAAAATGTGAAAACTCCACTTTTAAGGGAAATAGAAGCTAAAATAGATGATCTCGACGACATAAAAAATTTAATAGATTCTGCTATTGTAGAATCTGACATCCCGCTTACTGTCAAAGAAGGGGGAATTATAAAAGGAGGATATAGCGCAGAGATTGATGAGTTGAGAAGCAATTTAGTAAATGGAAAAGATATTATAGCAAAAATAGAAGCTAGAGAAAAATCGTTAACGGGCATCCCAAAGCTAAAAATAGGATATAACAAGGTTTTTGGATATTATATCGAAGTTTCAAACTCATATAAGAGCAAAGTTCCAGAACATTATTTTAGGAAACAGACATTGTCGAACTGTGAAAGATACATAATATCGGAACTAAAGGAATTGGAAGGGAAAATTTTAGGCGCGAAAGAGAAATCGATGAACCTTGAATATGAAATGTTTGTATCGATTCGTAAAAAAGTGGCAGAAAATTTGAAAAGAATACAAATTACCGCTGCTAACATCGCAAAATTGGATGTTTTGTATTCTTTTGCTAGAATTGCTTATGAAAACAACTATGTAAAACCGGAAGTAACAAATACTGGAGAAATTATTATTGAAGAGGCAAGACACCCCGTAGTAGAGAGATTATCTAAAGACTCTTTATTTGTTCCGAACGATGTTGTCTTGGACCGAGATGACAACAGAATAGCTGTTATTACTGGCCCCAATATGGCGGGTAAGTCTACTTATATGAGGCAAGTTGCTCTGATTACGATTATGGCTCAGATGGGAAGCTTTGTGCCAGCCAAAAAGGCAAAAATAGGTATAGTGGACAGTGTGTTCACTAGAGTAGGTGCCAGCGATGATTTATCCAGCGGGCAGTCTACTTTTATGGTGGAGATGGTTGAAGTTGCCAATATTGTGAAGAATGCCACTAAAGATAGCTTGATAATACTGGATGAAATAGGAAGAGGCACGTCCACTTTTGACGGAATGAGCATAGCAAGGGCTGTTTTAGAGTATGTGCAGGATGAATCGATACTTGGCTGTAAAACGCTATTTGCTACTCATTATCATGAACTAATCAGCCTAGAAGATGAACTGAGCGGAGTAAAGAATTATAACATTGCTGCAAAAAAAAGAGGCGATGATTTAATTTTCTTAAGACGCATAGTGAGAGGTGGGGCAGATGACAGCTACGGCATAGAAGTAGCGAAATTGGCAGGAGTACCTGATTTTATTATAAAAAGAGCAAAGAAAGTATTAAATGAATTGGAAAGTGGAAGTAAAATAATATATAAAGAATTACCAGCTCAAATGACTTTGACTCAAAGTGAAGACTCTATTGTTTTTAAAGATGTTCTGGAAAAACTAAAAAAAATAGACCCAACCACACTGACGCCGATTGAGTCTATGAATATTTTATTTAATTTGGTTTCCGAGGTGAAAAATTGATTGCAAGTAACAAAAGAGCATTATCGATTTGATGTACTGTCATTATTACCTTCACCAGAAGTTTTTCCATCTACTCCTTTAATAACATTTTTTAAAAAGTCAAAAATATTAGAGACGTTCATTTCACCTCCGGAGACTTTGTCTAAAGCCTCATCATCCAATACATTTTGTTTTTTAGCATTCTTATCCATTTTTTATTTCCTCCTTTAAATTAAATACAAATCAGCAACAGCTGATTATTTATATTTTATAATATATTTAAAACAAAGTCAAGCGTTTTATTAAAAATATTAGATTGATTTCACAAAGAAGGTGAGAATATGAGTAAAATTAATGTTCTAAATAAACATATAGCGGAGCTGATTGCCGCAGGAGAAGTAGTAGAAAGGCCAAGTTCTGTGGTGAAGGAATTAGTCGAAAATGCAATAGATGCAAAGGCTTCGTCTATAACAGTGGAGATTAAAAATGGTGGAATTACTCATATAAGAGTAACGGACAATGGCGATGGCATAGAAAAAGATGATGTCAAAAAAGCATTTTTGAAAAATGCTACTAGTAAAATTTTTTTAGAAGATGACTTGGAAAAAATATCTACATTGGGCTTTAGAGGCGAGGCACTAGCTTCAATATGTGCAGTGTCTAAGGTTGAGATTATCACTAAAACTAAAGATGAGATAATGGGAGTTCACTATGAAATTGATGGTGGAGAAGAGGGCAATGTAGAGGAAATTGGAGCGAGCAATGGCACTACAATTATAGTTAAAGACTTGTTTTACAATGTACCAGCACGTTTAAAGTTTTTAAAAAAAGATATCTCAGAGTCTAATGCCATAGCAAAACTCATTGACAGGCTTGCGCTTTCACATCCGGATGTTAGCTTTAAGTTTATAAAAGATGGGAAAATGGTTTTGAATACGCCAGGTGATAGTGAAGTAAGTTCAGCAATTTACTCAGTTTATGGCAAGGATTTTAACGATTCGTTGATCCCTCTTGAATATAGCCTGAATGGGCTTAAAGCTTGTGGATATATAAGTCTGCCGGTTTGCTCAAGGGTCAATAGAAATATGCAGCATTTCTTTATAAATGGAAGATACGTGAAATCGAAAACGGCCATGGTAGCGCTTGAAGAAGCTTTTAAGGGAGCTATTATGGTGCAAAAATTTCCATCGTGTGTGCTTTACATAACAGTGCCGTTTGATATGGTGGACGTAAATGTTCACCCATCTAAAGTTGAAGTTAGGTTTGTAAATGAAAAGCCTATATTTGATTTAATTTACCACGGAGTAAAAACGGCGCTTTTAAATAGAGATAAGCCTATAAGTATGAAACTAGGTGTTCAAAAATGCGAAACGGCTGTCAATGCTCACAGAGAAAAATTACCTGAGAATAATAAAAATAATGTAATAAATATCACGGGAAAAAAAGATGATAAAATTTTTAATGAGGTAATAAACATTCCTCAAGAGAATAAAAAAATAAATATTTCAGATGTGAACTTCGATGATGGTATAGAAATTTTTATTCCAAAAAAGAATGCTAAAATAGAAATAAAATCTCCAGAACAAAGTTACTTAAAGAAAGACAATATAACTTTCAAAAATAAAGTAGAAAATGTAATGCCAATAAAAGTTGAACCGGTAAAGACAGAAAGAAACGTTGATGTGGGTGTTGAAAAGACAACGGTAAAAAGTTTTGCAGTGGCTGATCAAACGGAAATAGCAAATTTAAATCCGCAGGAGCTCACTTTAAACGTTATAGGGGAGATATTTGACACTTACATAATAGTACAGAAAAACAAAGATGAGGTTATATTTATAGATAAACATGCGGCTCACGAGCGCTTGATATATGAAGATTTGATGAGCAAAAAAGGTAAAGATTATGAACAAGTGTTGTTGGAACCGATTGTGGTTACCTTGAGCAAAGATGAGTACGACGCTGTTATAAACAACTTAAATTTATTTACCGATGCGGGGTTTGATATAGATGACTTTGGAGCGGGAGATGTAGTGGTTAGGGCTACACCTTTATCCCTAGACAGCGCAGACGTTAAGGATGTGGTTGTTGAAATGGCAACTCATATTCTAGAAAAAAAAAAGATGTCGAAAATTCTCATAAGCAGTGGTTATATCAAAATGTGGCTTGTCGTGCCGCTATAAAGGGCGGCCTTAAGGGATCTAAAGAGGAAATGGTAGCTTTGGTAAAAAAACTGGAAGAAAATCCAAATGTTAGGTATTGCCCACACGGTAGGCCGGTTTCGATGACTATGAAAAAAAGTGAAATAGAAAAGCAATTTGGTAGGATGTGATTTTTATAAACACTGAAGTGAATCGAAAAAAAATAAAAGTTTTAGCTGTTGTAGGGCCAACAGCATCGGGCAAAACTAACTTTGCAGTAGAGTTAGCAAATGTGTTAGATGGAGAAATAATTTCGGCAGATTCTATGCAGATATACAAAGAAATGAACATAGGCACTGATAAACCTACAATTGACGAGATGCGGGGCATAAAGCATCATTTAATAGATTTTGTCCCGCTTGAAGAAAACTTCAGTGTAGCAGATTATGTAAAATTGGCAAAGGAAAAAGTTTTTGATATAAATTCGAGATCAAAGTTGCCTATCATTTGCGGAGGTACAGGTCTATATGTGAATTCATTGATAAACAATGTGGACTTTACAAAACAAAACTCGAACATTAAGATAAGAAAAGAACTGGAACAGAGGCTGCAAGATAAAGGTATAGAACCACTGTTAGAAGAGCTTAACGAGTTTGACCCTGAATCTGCTGAAAGGATACATCCTAACAACATTTTGCGGATAATTAGAGCAATTGAAATTTATAAAGTCACCGGCGTAACTATGACGCAGCAGATTGAAAATTCCAAAAAGATAGATTCACCGTTTTCTCCATTGATTTTAGGCCTGGATTATAGAAATAGAAATGTGCTATATGAGAAAATCAACAGACGTGTGGATTTAATGATAGAAAATGGTCTTTTGGAAGAGGCTAGAAAAATTCTTTCTAAAAAATGTAGTAAGACTGCTATGAATGCTATCTGCTATAAAGAGCTTTTGCCTTACTTTGAAGGCAATTTAAGTTTAAAAATGGCTGTGGACAAAATAAAACAAAGTACCAGAAATTATGCCAAAAGACAGTTGTCATGGTTTAGAAAAGATAAACGAATTCAATGGATTTATCTGGACAAATATAATGATTTTAAAGAAAATTTAAAAAAATACACAAAAAATATAGAAATATGGAAAAGCATGTGATATAATTCTTTTAAATAATTATTTTTTAAAATTTATAAAGCAAAGCGAACAAAAAGGAGCTTGTAATGCGCAGGGGATTGAAAAAGCCATTGATAATACTTTTAGCAGTGGTGGAAATTGCTTATGTAGGTAACAAAATATATAAAATACATCAATATGCAATGGAAACAGAGGTCGCACTTAGTGGATCGGTGAGTAATTCTCTTTTTTTAGATGGTTTTATAGTTAGAAAGGAAACAGAAATTTTTAATAATGCTGGTGGCGTTGTGAACTTTGTGCTAAATGACGGAGAAAAAATAAACAAGGGCGGAGTGGTAGCCAGCGTTTTTAAAGACGAAGTGGATAATTTATCTAAAAAAGAAGCGGACAAGCTAGATAGAGAAATAAAAGCATTGCAGACTTTAGAGCATGACAAAAATAAAATTTCTACAAATATTACACATTTGGACAAAAGAACGCATCAAAATTTGAAAAAACTTATACTGTGCTTTAACAAAAATGATTATTCAAGTCTTTTTGAAAATCGAGAAGAAGTTCTGTATTTGTTTAATGAAAGACAGGCGGTTATAGATAAGTCATATGATTTTTCGGGAAGGATTAATGAACTAAAAGAGCGAAGAGAACTTATCAAAGTAAAACCAAACACAGAAATAGGAACCATATTGGCAAGTGAATCGGGATTCTTTGTGGGTCATGTCGATGGTTTTGAAGAAGTTACTAATTATGCCGAAGTCTTAAAGAGTGATGTAAGTAAAGTAAAAGAGTTACTGCAATCTAAAGAAAATACAAGTTCTGCTGTTGCTAAGGTCGTAAATTTGCCGTATTGGTACGTTTTAAGTGTTACAGATAAAAAAAATATAAAAAACTTATCCGAAGGCGATACTGTATTTTTAAGTTTGCCTTTAACAAATATAGATAAGATTCCTGCAGAGGTTGCAAAGATAAATTTTGACAACACTGACAAAGCTTTTATAGCGCTAAAATGCAACTATATAAATAAAGACATATTGAATTTGCGAAAAGAGCATTTTAGAATTGATTTTTCTGAGTACTCTGGCATAAAAATAAACAAAAGAGCGATACATGAGAAACTTTTAAAAAAGACGCTTAAAAATGAAGACGGCACGGAAGAAAATGTTGAAAAGAAAATACAAGGTGTATATGTTATTAAAAATAAGCAACTTGTGTTCAAAGAGGTTCTAATTACGCATGCAGATGAAAATTTTGTAATATGCAAAGAAAAGCCAAATGAAGATGAAATCTTTAGTAATAAATATTTGGAACTGTTTGATGAAATAGTTATTGAGGGGTCTGATTTATATGATGGAAAAGTTGTTAAATGATAAAGAAGATTTACTTAATGAGCGACTTAGAATAGTGGAATACAACATAAATGAAGTGACAGACAAAATAGGAAAAAATAAAGATGACATATATTTAGTTGCAGCTACTAAAACTGTAAGCGTAGAAAATATCAATAGAGCTATACGTTTAGGGGTAAAAATAATAGGCGAAAATAAAGTACAGGAATTTTTGAAAAAGTATGATTATATTGAGAAAGAACACTGCAAAATGCATTTTATAGGGCATCTTCAAACTAATAAGGTCAAAGATATAATAGGCAAAGTGCAAATGATACAGTCACTTGATAGCTATAAACTAGGAAAAGAAATATCTAGAGTATCTAAAATGAAAGGAGTTGTTACAAATGTGATGATTGAAGTTAATATTGGAAGGGAAGAAAATAAATTTGGAGTGTTTGAAGAAAATTTGACAGAACTATTAAAGAAATTGGGTGAACTTGAAAATTTAAAAATAAGAGGCTTGATGACGATACCACCTCTTGATGAAAATACATATAAAACAAGAGATTATTTTAGAAAAATGACAGAATTATTTATTGACATTGCAGACAAAAAAATAGATAATATTAATATGGATTTCCTTTCGATGGGCATGTCGGCGGATTACGTACAGGCGATAGAAAATGGAGCTAATATGATCCGAATTGGTTCAGGTCTTTTTGGAAGTAGGAATTAGTAAAAATTTAGGAGGTATAAAATGGCAGGATTAGTACAAAAGTTAAAGGAAATGTGGACACCACCAGAAGATGAATTTGATTATGATTATGAGGAAAATGATATAGTATCTTCGTCATCAAACACCAATAGTGAAGGAGAAGAAAAGACAAATAGGCGCACATCTACTCAAAGTGGAAACAAAGTAGTAAATATACACGCAACGGCCCAGCTGCAAGTGGTTCTGTTTAAGCCGGAAAGGTTTGGCGAGGACACTAGAGCCATTGCAGAGGAACTTATAAAAATGCATACAGTTGTTTTGAATTTAGAAAACACTAGCAAGGATGTTTCTAGGAGGATAATAGACTTTTTGAGTGGAGTAGCCTACTCAAACGGTGGGCAAATAAAGAGAGTTGCTACCAGTACTTTTATTATTACGCCTTACAATGTAGGTTTAGCTGGAGCAGACCTTTTGGATGAACTGGAAAACAGTGGAGTTTACTTTTAACATTTAAATACATAAACATAAAGGGATGAAAGCACGGTTTAAGAGCTGTACTTAACATCCCTTGAATAGATTAAAAAAGGGGTTGTCCTTAAATGTTGACACTTAAGGAAATAGAGGAAGTTAAATTAGGTAGAGCAAAGGTCGGAGGCTATAAGGCCGAAGATGTTGACGATTTTATAGACAGAGTTAGAGAATCGTATGAGAAATTACACAATGAGAATGTGGAACTGATGACGAAAGTTAAGGTTTTGGCGCAGAGGTTAAACACATATAGAGAACAAGAAGATAGTGTTAGAAATGCTTTGATAAAAGCGCAAAAAATAGAAGATGATTGCCTCAAAGAGGCTCAAAATAAAGCAAGTGAAATGCTAAGAAAAGCAGGACTTGAGGCGGATAAGATTGTAGAAAGCGCTAAAAGGGAAGTTGTGAAACAAAATGAACTGCTGGAAAGTTTGAAAAAAAGCGTGAAGGACTTTAGGACAAAAGTTTTGAATATGTATAAAGAGCATTTAAAACTTGTAAATTCTCTCAATTCTGATGAGAGAATAGATGAAGATATGTTTGAGAAGATTAATAAAAAAGAAATAAACCCAAATGCTGATAAAACAGTTGAAGTTTCCAAACTGAAAGAAACTAAACCGGATAAAGAAAACTTTACAATAAAAAGTAAATTTAAAGATTTAAAATTTGGCGAAAATTATGATTTAAAAAGTGACAATGAAGTTTCACCATTGGGGCTTTTTGACAGGAAATAGAGGAGAAAATTAATGTCAAAAGATTATAACAGTACATTAAATTTACCAAAAACTGATTTCCCTATGAGAGCAGGCTTGCCGAAAAGTGAGCCGCAATTTTTGGAAAAATGGGAAAAAGAAAATCTGTATGAAAAAGTCTTAGAAAAAAATAAAAATAACCCTAAGTATATAGTTCACGATGGTCCACCGTATGCCAATGGTGACATTCATATGGGGCATGCATTGAATAAAATTTTAAAAGAATTTGTAGTTCGTTATAAAAATATGACGGGATTTTTTTCTCCTTTTGTTCCTGGATGGGATACACATGGCTTACCTACTGAACTGAAAGCTAGAGCTAAAGCGGGCGTAGAAAGATCAGGGGAGATCTCCACTACTGAACTAAGGGACTTATGTAAGGAGTTCGTTTTAGATTATGTAGATGATCAAAGGAACCAGTTTAAACGGTTGGGCATTTTGGCTGACTGGAACAATCCTTATATAACTTTGCAGAAAGAATACGAAGCTAAACAGATCGAAGTGTTTGCGAAAATGGCCGATAAAGGCTATATATATAGAGGACTTAAGCCGGTTTATTGGTGTCCGGACTGTCAAACGGCCCTGGCTGAAGCTGAGATAGAATATTCAAATGATAAATGCTACTCCGTTTATGTAAAGTTTGCTCTTGCGGATGACTGTGGAAAATTTTCCGCCATGGGTGCTGATGTTAGTAAGACATATTTTGTTATATGGACCACCACAACTTGGACTTTGCCTGCCAATGTGGCAATATGTGTTGGTCCTAAGTTTAACTATGCGCTGGTAAAATGCGGTGATGAATATTACGTTATGGCGGAAGGGCTGTACAAAGGTGTAATGGAAACAGCGGGTATAGAGAGCTATGAAGTTATAGGCTCAATAAAAGGTTCAGAACTTGAGTTTATGAAAGCACAGCATCCTTTTCTCGATAGAGAATCTCTTGTAATTTTAGGGGATCATGTAACGCTGAAGTCAGGTACTGGCTGCGTTCATACAGCGCCTGGACATGGAGTAGACGACTTTGAAGTTTGTAGAAAATATAAAGAATTACCAATAGTCGTTCCCGTTGATAAAAGGGGCGTTTTAACGGCTGAAGCTGGCATATTTGAAGGCCTAAGCGTGGAAAAAGCCAACAAACCTATTGCAGATCATTTAAAAGAGACAGGAACTTTGTTTGCCACGAAGAAGATAGAGCATCAGTACCCTCACTGCTGGCGGTGCAAGCAACCGATTTTGTTTAGAGCAACAGAACAGTGGTTTTGCTCGATAGATAAATTTAAAGATAAAGCGGTAGAAGAGATAAAAAAAGTAAATTGGGTACCTTCTTGGGGAGAAGACAGAATTACATCAATGGTGAAAGAAAGGCGCGATTGGTGCATATCTAGACAGAGAAAATGGGGCGTTCCGATTCCTATATTTTTCTGCAAAGAGTGTGGCGAGCCTTTAATTGATAAAAACTTGATATTAAAAGTTGCGGACTTGTTTAGAAAAGAAGGTTCTAACTCTTGGTTTACTAAAAGCGCTGAAGAGATTTTAGGAGATGTTCCCGCATGTAAAAAGTGTTCTAGTCACAACTTTAAAAAAGAAACTGATATTATGGATGTCTGGTTCGACTCGGGAACTTCACATTTATCTGTTTGTAAGCAAAGACCGGAACTTAAATATCCTGCTGATTTATATTTGGAGGGCGCAGACCAGTACAGAGGATGGTTCCAGTCATCGTTATTGACAGCTGTAGCGATATCGGGAATGGCACCTTACAAAAATGTAGTTACTCATGGCTGGGTGGTAGACGGCGAGGGAAGAAAACAATCTAAATCTTTAGGAAATGGCATAGAACCACAAACTGTAATAGACAAGTATGGTGCAGATATTTTGCGGCTGTGGGTTTCTTCGGCAGACTATCACGCTGATATGAGAATATCAAATGAGATTTTAAAACAACTGTCTGAATCATACCGGAAAATAAGAAATACCGTTAGGTATATTTTGGGAAACCTTTATAACTTTAATCCGGATAAAGATATGGTAAGGCTTAATGATATTTTACCTTTTGACAAATGGGCGATATCGAAATTAAATAAAGTAATAGCTAAAGTAAGAAAAGCGTATGAAGAATTTGAGTTTTATCAAGTGTATCATAGCATTTATAATTTTTGCGTTGTAGATATGTCAAATTTTTATTTGGATGTTTTGAAAGACAGGTTATATGTCGAAAAATCTGACAGCTTATCTAGAAGAGCAGCTCAAACTACTATTTATTTAATTTTAGATTCTCTTATAAGATTATTGTGCCCTATATTGGCCTTTACAACTGAAGAAATGTGGCGGTACATGCCTCACAGGAGCTGTGACAATAAAGATGCGGTACTTCTAAACGATATGCCAAATGAGCATAAAATCGATGTAGATGATGAATTTAACAAAACATGGGATATCTTGGGGCTTATCAGGGAGGACGTTAAAAAAGTACTGGAGGTAGCTAGGAAAGATAAGATCATAGGCTCTTCTCTAGAAGCAAAAGTTATTATTTATTGTAATGGAGCAAAGTACGACCTTTTAGCATTTCTAAAGGAAAGTTTAAAAGAAATTTTTATAGTATCTGCAGTTGAAATTAAAAAAAGCGGTAAAGGTAAATTTGCAGGCGAGAAAAATACAGATATAACTATAACTGTAGAAAAAGCTGCTGGCGAAAAATGTGAACGGTGCTGGAGCTATAGTGAAGATGTGAGTGACAACGAAAAGATTTGTAATAGATGCAGAAAAATACTCAATGGTTAATTTTGTAATGGAACAACCAAAGGCCTTAACATAAGAAAGTTTTTGGGGCAACCATTCTATCATTACGGCGTACCCAAAAGGTACGCTTGTTTTATTCAGAAAGTGAAAAAGAGGTAAGAGTATGATTTTTAGCTTATTTTTAGTTTTAACTATAGTATTATCGGATCAGTTTATAAAAGATCTTATTTTAAGAAATGTAGCTTACAATAATGATGTTATACTGCTTAATGGGTTTTTAAGCATAACTTATGTAGAAAACAGAGGAGCAGCTTTTGGTGTTTTTAAAAATTGTAACTACCTTTTTGCACTTTTGACATTAGCTATGCTGATTTTTTACGTTTATATTTTATTCTTAAAAAAAATAAGAAACAAATTTTTTATTTTAGCGATTACCTTTATAGTGGGTGGGGGAATAGGAAACTTCATTGATAGGTTAAGATATGGTTTTGTTATAGATTATATAAAGCTTTCTTTTTTTCCACCAGTGTGCAATCTAGCAGATTATTTTATATCTATAGGAGCAAGTATTTTGGCTATTTATTTTTTGTTTTACTTTGAAAAAGAAAGAAAAACTCAGGAGGAATAAAAGTTGTCCGATCATATAAGAATTTTAATAACAGATTCACAAAAAGTAGGGAGAATCGATAAAGTAATTTCAAAAGAAGATGTAAGCCTAACACGATCGAGAGTGCAGAACCTTATAAGTGCTGGTAGTGTGACTGTAAATAATGTGCTGATTCAAGATAAAAACTATAGAGTAAATGTAAACGATTTGATAGACATCTTTATAGACGAAGTAAAAGAGCTTGAAAATCAGCCTGAAAATATACCTCTGAACATAGTATATGAAGATGATGACTTACTGGTTGTAAATAAACCTAAAGGTATTGTGGTGCATCCGGCGGCTGGCAATTATACAGGCACTTTAGTCAATGCCTTACTGTATCATTGTAAGGGTTCACTGTCCGGAGTGAATGGCGTTATACGGCCGGGGATTGTTCACAGGATAGATAAGGATACCAGTGGACTTTTGATAGTAGCTAAAAATGACTTTTCCCATTTGAAGTTAGCTCAGCAGATAAAAGAACATACTTTTTTTCGCCGATATGAAGCAGTTGTTTATGGCAAACTTAAAAATCTGAAAGGCAGAATAGAAGCACCTATCGGTAGACATAAAATTGATAGAAAAAAAATGGCGGTTACGCTTAGGAACTCTAAAAATGCAGTAACTAACTATGAGGTTATAAAAGAATATAAGGACTTTACTCATGTTAGATTAAAGTTGGAGACAGGAAGAACTCACCAAATAAGAGTGCACATGGCATATATAGGACACCCACTGGCGGGCGATAAGGTGTATGGGCCTACTAAAAGATGTATAGAAAAACTTAATGGACAGTGCCTTCATGCGAAAACTATAGGCTTTGTACACCCTAGAACAAATGAATATTTAGAGTTTACATCTGAGTTACCAGAATACTTTACTTCTTTTTTAAAATCTTTAGCCGAAATATGACATTATTAAGAGTAGCCAGTTGACCTTGAGCTTGAAAGGAGAAGATCTATGAGCAAAGCGGCAAATTTAGACAACACGGCAGCTGTGATAGATATAGGACCTGATTTTATTAAAATGAAGGTTTCAGCTGATAAATGTGGCAAAATAGAAGAGATTGATAAACTTGAAATGCAAACAAAATTAGGTCATGAAATTTTTAATAACAGCAAGGTTAGCTTTGAGTGTTTACGGAATATATCTGAGATTTTAAATGGATATTTTGAAATTTTGAGAGAATATGGAGTGAAAAAGTTTAAAGTTATAACATCGACATTTTTTAAAGAAGCACAGAATTATGAGTACGTTGTGGATCAGATAAAAATTAGAAATAATGTTGATGTTGAAATTTTGGAGGATGGGCTGGAAAAAAGTCTCATATATTCGGAAATAGTAAAGCACATAAGGCTTAAAGATAGGAACTGCAAAAATATATTAATAGCTTATGTAGGAGCTAGCAGTGTAGGGTTGGCTATTTATTCTAAGGACAGTGTGATATTTTCGCAAAATGTTAGAATAGGTTCGCTGAAATTACATGATATACTTGGAAATGTGCAAGACCAAACAAGTGATTTCGGTACAGTGCTTGGTGAATACATTGACAGGATGCTGAGTCGAATCAGCTTGCCGTTAAAAAAAGAAGAAATAAACGGCTTGATTATTGCTGGTAGTCAGATTGACTTGATTGAAAGGCTTTGTGGAAATAAAATTAAATCTGGAGAGTCTGTTATAGATTCAGCTAATTTGCACGATTTTTACAAGTCTATAAGTAAAATGACAGGTGAGTTAATTAGTGAAAAATACGACATATCAATGCAAGAGGCAGATCTGTTTTTCACCAGCATGGCAATATATCATAGGGTATTGCTGATGACAAACCTAAAAAATGTAACGTCACTGAAAATAGAACTTTGGAGCGGAATAATGACACAAACGTTGTATTCGAAGGGAGAAGCTTTTTTTGAAAGGAATATAAGAAAAAACTCGATAAGCAGTGCGAAAACTATAGCTAGCCATTTTAAGTGTGACATTACGCATACACAGGCTGTATATCGTTATGCGAGCTTAATTTTTGATAAAATGGAAAAAGTCCATGGGTTGGATGATAAAAACAAATTGTTTTTAGAGCTTGCTATTATACTCCATGAAGTTGGCTATTATGTGAATTCTAAGTACCCCAGAATAAGCACTTTTGACATAATAAAGAATCTGGAGATATATGGGTTAGAACAAAAAGACATTAGCATTATAGCGCATATATCGAAGTACGATGAGTTTACAGTACCGAGCATGATTAATAAAGAGTATAAATTTTTAAGTACTGAGAACAAATTGGCTATATCAAAAATGGTGGCGATTTTTCGTGTTGCCAATGCACTTGATAAATCGAAAAAACAGAAGTTCAAAAATATAAAAGTAAAACTGACAGATAAAAATTTAATAATTACAACAGAGAGCGATAAAAACGTTTATCTTGAAAAATGGGCGTTTAACAAATGTGTTCCATTTTTTGAAGAAGTATTCGGAATAAATCCACAACTTATTGTAAAAACGTTGCTATTTTAATTTGTGTCGAAATTTTATTATAGGAGTGTTTTTATGGGAAAAGATGATGTGAAGAGAATATTTTACAACAACAGAGAGCTGAGTTGGCTGGACTTTAATTCTAGGGTGTTGGAAGAAGCTTTCAAAAAAGAAAACCCTGTGATGGAAAGAGTAAAATTTTTATCTATAACAGCTTCAAACCTGGACGAGTTTTTCATGGTTAGAGTTGCCGGGATTATGGACCAAGTGCATTCAAATTACAAAAAAGAAGATCCTGCAGGACTTAGTCCCAAAAAACAGCTTATTAAAATTGAAGAAAAAACTCATGAGTTTGTAGAGAGGCAATATTTCTGTTGGGAAAACCCAATAAAAAATACACTTAAAAAAAATGGCATAGTTTTTTTGAAGATTTCTGAATTAAATGAGATTCAACACAAAAAAGTATTACAGTATTTTGATAAAATAATTTTTCCAGTATTGACGCCATTGGCGATAGACCGAAGTCGCCCTTTTCCACTCCTATACAATAAAAGCTTAAATATCGCTGTAAACCTTGAAAAAGATGGACAAACAAACTTTGCATTGGTACAAGTGCCTAGAATATTACCGAGGTTTTTAGAAGTGCCAGCAAACAATATGAGAGCATTTGTGTTGCTTGAAGACATAATAATGAGCAAATTGGAAAGGCTTTTTGAACTGCATGAAATAAAAGCCTATTTCCCTTTCAGAGTGACGAGAAATTCCGACTTAAATGTAGATGATGAAAGGGAAGATTTAATAGTCGCTGTTCAAAAGTCTATAAAAAAGCGGAAAAGAGGGAATCCTGTAAGGTTAGAAATTGCAAAGGACAGTGATGCAAAAACCAGAAAATTTCTAATTGATATGCTAAAAGTGAATAAACAGGATTTATATGAAGTTTCCGGGCCTATAGATTTAACATTTTTATCGAAGTTTGCACAACTAAATGGATTCGAAAGTTTATGTTTTGAAGAGTTATACCCATTAAATCCACCAAAAGATTTTTTGGGAGTGGAAGATTACTTTGCAGCTATAAGAGAAAAAGATAGGTTAGTTCATCATCCATATGAAAGTTTTGATGCAGTTTTAAATTTTGTAAAACAAGCAGCAGAAGATGAAAACGTTTTAGCTATAAAACAAACGTTATATAGGGTAAGCGGGGAGTCACCAATAATAGATGAACTAGTAAAAGCTGCAGAAAATGGCAAGCAGGTTACGGTTTTAGTTGAGCTAAAAGCACGGTTTGACGAAGAAAATAACATTATATGGGCGAAAAAACTAGAAAAAGCCGGATGCCATGTTGTATATGGGTTGCCGGGCCTGAAAACTCATTGCAAAATAATACTTGTGGTACGCAAAGAGGAAGAAGGAATAAGAAGGTACATTCACATGGGCACTGGTAACTATAATGATATAACAGCAAAACTATATACAGACATAGGACTTTTTACATGTAAGGAAACTTTTGGAAAGGATGCTTCACTGCTATTTAATTTCTTAACAGGGTATTCTCGTCCACCTGAATACAACAAAATGATAGTGGCACCTTATGGTATGAGAAAATTTTTTACCAAAATGATAGAAAACGAAATAGCAAATGCGAATAACTCATTACCAAGTGGTATAACCATTAAGATAAATTCGTTGGTTGATCTCAACATGATAAAACTTCTTTATAAAGCTTCTAAGGCAGGGGTACCGATAAAGTTAATAGTTAGAGGGATATGTTGCCTGGTGCCGGGAGTAGAAAGCGTAAGCGAAAATATAGAAGTTGTTAGTATAGTTGGAAGATTTTTAGAACACAGCAGGATATATAAGTTTTGCTGTGCGGGTAAAGAAAAAGTATTTCTTGGAAGTGCAGACATTATGCCTAGAAATTTGGACAGAAGAGTTGAACTTATTTTTCCGGTGGATGATGAAGACTTGAAAAGTAGGATATCTAATATTTTAAACACTATGCTTTCAGATACTACAAATGCCCGTACTCAGCTGAGTGGTACGGTGTATATAAATGTATCTGGAGGGAAAAGAATTAACAGTCAAGAGGAATTTTTGAAATTTTAATGATACGAGATAAATTTGAAAATGCTGCATAAGGCTACGAGAAAACACACCATCGTTTTTGCAATGAATTAGCTCGAACGAGAACAAGTAAAATTGCATCCGTTGGAAGATAAGTGTAATAAGTGTAATAAGTATAATCAAGCCATACTATTAGGAAATAATCACTATAATCTAGAGCTGATACTTAGGTTTTACATTTATGATTTGTCCAATATAAGGACAATGACAAAAGTGATATGTCGAGTTTTTTCAAAATGAAAAAATTTTGTTTTAGTTTCTATTTTGTCTATTTAACCATTTTATGGCGCTTTCAAGCATATCTAGGTCGTTAGGGTACCTAAGTAGTTTCAGCGCTTCTTTTTCTTCGGCCCACCGGTAACAATCTATTTCGCTGTCTTGAATTTTAACCTTATTATTTTGGGCTTTAGCAAGGAAAATCACAACCTTTTTTTTAGTTCGCCCAAATGGCCTATAAAAGCTTTTTTTCCTAAATCCATGTAAAATTTTTACATCAAGGTTAGTTTCTTCTTTGATTTCACGTTTTGCTGTTTGTTCTTCCGTTTCGCCAACTTCTATGTGACCTTTTGGAAATCCCCAGTGTTTTCCATTTTTATTTTTAACTAAAAGAAAATATTTATGATTATCTCTTATTTCGTAAACTATGGCTCCGCAAGATTTTTCGTATAGGCAAGATAATTTAAATGTATTTTGATTTCTGATTCTAGACAATCTGTTACGTATTTCCGGAGAATAATATATACTGCCGATGGGAGCGACTATTATCCTTTCGCTGCGAAAACTGCCCTTATTTGCGATAGCGATAATAATTCCTTTTAAAAATTTTTCATCAGGATTGTTCGACATAACGTAAACATCTCTTTTATATAAAGGGCTATCGGCATTAATTATATGGCCGCAATAAAATGGCGAGCAAAATCTAGCGCTGTGACCGTAAGCGGAGCGATCTATTAGAACATCTACAACTTTTCCTAGCAAACTTACCACCTCCTATTTTTATATTTATCATATTTATTGTACACGCAATGACCGATAGTTTCAAGTGGTGACAGATTATATTGTTTACTAAGTATTCGCTCTTTATATCCTAACACGTGGACTATCAGCCTTGACAAAAACATGATAAAGAGTTAAAATATTAATTATAATTTTAGTTTTAAGAGGTAACAAAATGAAGAAAATTATATCTACACTGCTTGTTGCATTTACCTTAGTGACAATTTTCTATTCAGGCCCTGCAAAAGCAGGCAGCAATATAACCACTGTAGCATTTTTACAAAATGATAAAAATTCTGAAGAAATGCATATAAGAAAAGATATTGACAAGCTTTCTAAAATGAAAGTAGAAACCGAAAGGCTATACATAGACGCTGCAAACTTAAAGGATAAACAAATTTTTGCTACCTATCTTTTAGATAAAGATGTCACAAAGCACTTAACACTTAGCGAAGAACCACTTGTTTTTGAGCGTTTTCAAGATGCGTTAAGATATGTGAGCTTTTTGTATAGGGTTCATACGGTAACTTTTGCAATTAGACTGAAAAATACAGATAAGACTATTGGGATGATAGGACTTACCATAAACAGTGATAAAAGTGTAATCACTGTAAGTTACTGGCTAGGTAAAGGGTATCAGAAAAAAGGGTATGCAAGGGAAGCTGTCTTAAAACTTGGTAAAATGGTTTTTGAAAACTTGAAAAACTGGGGCTTATACATATCATTTAACTGTGAAAATAAAAACTCAGAAAACTTAGCGGGTCGTTTGGCACAGTATTTAATTGAAGATAATGAAAAAGGTTGTAATTGCAGCAAGGGCAATTTTACAAGCTATAAAGTTAAGTGGGATAAATATCAAAATTACATGCTTAACTATAAGGAGTACGTGATATCTAAAGTCCCGCAGGTGGCCTAAAGAGTAGTGAGTAGTATTTTTTCTTAAGAGGTGTGCTTTTTGAGTATAATAGTAAAAGCTCCAGCAAAAATTAACTTATATCTTGATGTAGTCGGAAAAAGCGAAAACGGCTATCATAGTGTTGAGATGATTATGCAAACGGTTTCTTTGTATGATGTCATAAAGGTTGAAAAAAGCAAAAACTCAAAGATCAACATTTTCAGTAATTATAATTTTTCTAAAAATATAACGAAAAATACAGCTTATAAGGCTGCTGTAGAATTTTTTAAATATACAAATACCGTAGGACAGGGGATTAATATCCAAATAAAGAAAAGAATACCTGTTTGTGCGGGGCTAGCGGGAGGCAGTTCAGATGCTGCAGCTACACTTGTTGCACTAAATTCGTTGTTTGACACGAACCTTTCTAAAGATGAACTATCACAAATTGGGGGCAAAATAGGTGCAGACGTTCCTTTTTGTATTTATGGTGGAACTATGATTTCTACCGGAATTGGTACAGAACTTTCACCGATAAATAAAATGCCATTTTGCCACGTGGTTCTGTGTAAGCCCAATATGTATGTGTCTACTAAGAAGGCTTACAGCTTATCTGATAACTTTAAAATAAAGACGAAGAGCGTCAAGCCGATAGTTTACGCTATAAATCGAAAATCGCTAGACTTAATAGGTAACAGCTTATATAACCATTTTGAATATGTGTTAAGTTCAAGTGAAGTTTACAATATAAAATGTACAATGATCCAAAATGGAGCTATAGCGTCTTGCATGAGCGGAAGTGGTCCGACTGTTTTTGGAGTATTTAAAGAAAAAAAGCTAGCTGAAAACTGTGTAAATAAACTTTCAAAGGTTTATAAATCTACATTTCTTTGCACCCCTATAGATTCAGGGGCGTTTATAATGGATAAGAAATAATTTTATTTAAAAACTGTGAATAAATAGAAAAATACCTGTCCATAATCATTTTACAAAATGAAAGACAGGTGATTTTTTTGAAATTAAAAGCTTTTGAAAAAGCTTTAATATCGGGCTTTGCATTAACTTTTTTATTTAATTTTGCAAATTTTCAAACTCACTGTGAAACAATAAGCAATAAATTTTTAAGATTACATATTCTTGCAAACTCAGATTCTAAAGAAGACCAGGACTTGAAGATAAAAATAAGAGATAAAATACTTGAATACGCAAAAGGAAAGTTTTCATTTGCCAACGACAAAAGCGAAGCACAACTGTTGCTCAATAATTCGCTTGGAGACATAGAAAAGCTAGCAAAAGCAGAAATTAAAAATCAAGGGTATAATTATGATGTAAAAGCAAAAGTTGTGAACATGCACTTTAACACCAGAAAATATGATGATTTAACGTTGCCGGCAGGAAATTATGATGCTTTAAGGGTAGAAATAGGGGAAGGAAAAGGTCACAACTGGTGGTGCGTTATGTTTCCGCCAATGTGTTTCGGGTGCAGTACCAGCAAGCAAAAAGTAGATACTGTGCTTAACAGCAGTGAATCTAACATCGTGACAAATGAAAATAAATATGAAATTAAATTTAAATGCGTAGAAATGTTTGAGTCTTTTCGTTCTTGGCTTGGAAAGTACTTTAAAACTTAGCGCTTTATTCTTCTTCCCAGTTATGAAAAACGTTTTGCACATCGTCGTTGTTTTCAAGTAAATCTAACAGCTTCTGCATTTTAGCTATACTTTCTTCATCTGAAAGCTTAGTATAAGAACTCGGAATCATCTCTACTTCCGCCGATAAAAACTTGTAAGATTTGCCCTCCAATTTTTCTCTGACTTTACTAAAATCTTCAGGTTCTGTTTGGATTTCAAATACCTCATCATTAGAAATAAAGTCGGATGCACCGCATTCTAAGGCATCTTCCATGGTAGTATCTTCATCAAGCTCGTCTTTTTCTATAGCAATTATACCTTTTTGCGAAAACATAAACGAAACACATCCGGGCGTACCTAAATTGCCACCGCATTTGTCAAAATAATGTCTTACATCTCCGGCGGTTCTGTTTCTGTTGTCAGTCAAGGTTTCCACTATAACTGCCACACCGTTTGGACCATAGCCTTCGTAACGAATACTTTCGTATTTTTCTCCATCTTCGTTGCCGGCAGCTTTTTTTATTATTCGCTCTATATTATCATTCTGCATGTTGTTAGCCTTAGCCTTGGCTATGCAGTCTTTTAGTTTGGAGTTGGAACTTGGATCCGGTCCGCCGCCTTCCTTCACAGCCACAGCTAGCTTTCTTCCTATCTTGGTAAAGATTTTAGCTTTAGCGCCGTCTGCCTTTTCTTTTTTTCTTTTTATATTACTCCATTTAGAATGTCCTGACATATTTATTCCTCCGTAATATCTTTTTAAGCTAATTTTATCACATTATTTACGTTACTTCAACATTATGAAGTTGAAAGCAAAGCCTTTAAGCAATGTAGCTGTTTATTTATATCTAAATTTTTTACTTTTTCTATGTTTGCGTTTTTTCTTTATTTTATTATACTTAAAAAACATGAAAACATAAAAAGTAGCAAGTACTAAGAAAAGAAAAAACGCGATTTTAAACCATATAGAGCTAAATATACTGCGAATGATGAAACTTATAAATAAGAAGTAATTTCTATTTATAGTTTCTTCTGAAACTAAATCTATTGTAGCGATTTCATTGTTTGCGTAAGATAAAGTAGCTGTTCCAACTTTCTGTCCTGCTTTTACAGTTGCGTTTATAGAGTTTGGCACGTTCATTTTTACGTCAATGCTAGACGGCATAACACCTTTTGGAAGCATAGCAGAATAGTCTGTTGCGGGGAATAGCTGCAATGTATCTTTTTTCCATGCAAAGTTTAATTTTACTTCTCCGACAGGTTTATTTTTATCAATAATATGCTTTAGTGCGAGGTTGTTAAACGCCCACTGATACAATGCTTTACTGTCAAGCATAGCTTGGTTTTCTGTTTCAGAGAAACCTCCAAGAGCCACGCAAATGTAAGTGTATCCGTTATTTGAGGCGGAAGAAACTAAACACCTTCCGGCAAGCGTATCAAAACCGGTTTTTATTCCTTTAGCGTATTTATAGTAATATTTACCACCACGTACAGGATCTATGAGGCTGTTTGTGGTTACCAGCGGGTACCTATCACATCCCAATATATCTGATGTTACTTTAGAAGTGATCTCAGTGAACCCCGGCAATGTCATGGCATATTTTGTAATTTTTATCAAATCTGATGCTGTTGTATAATGGTTTTCATCGTACAAACCGTGAGGATTTGTAAAGTGTGTGTCGTTACAGTTAAGCTCTTTAGCTTTTTCGTTCATCATGTTTACAAAAGTTTCGATATTTCCGTTACTTATAAAATCCGCTAAAACCAGTGCGGCATCATTTCCGGGCTTTATCATCATACAGTGGAGGAGCTGGTTTATATTTAAAGTTTCATTAGCTTTTATGCCGGAAAGTGAGCTTCCTGTTCCCAGCAATTTATCGAGTATTGCTTTTTTTATAGTGACATTTGTATGTTCAATATCATTCACGTGCTCTGAAGTTACAATATACGTCATGATTTTCGTAATAGATGCGGGTGCCATTTTTTTATCAGGATTTTTGCTATAAACCACGCAATCTGAGTCTAAATTTAAAAGTAATATAGACTCGCAAGATGGTTCAAAGCCGATATTATAGTTTGAAGCAAAAGCATTTTTTGTACTTATTGAGAAAATAGATAAACTTACTAGTAAAAATGTAATAGTTCTTTTTAACATAGAAATTCTCCTAATATTGTGGTATTATTAAGATATATTTTAACTTATATTTTCTTTTAAATCAAATTATATGTATATTGAGAAAGTGGTTGTGCATTTTATGATTTATGTAACAGGGGACATGCATGCAGATTTTACTAGGTTTTCAAATAAAAAACTTAAAAAGCTGAAAAAAGGCGATTATTTAATAGTATGTGGAGATTTTGGTTTTTTATGGAATGAAAGCAAAAAAGAGAAAAATATATTAAATAAAATAGGAGCTATGAAATTTCACACATTATTTGTAGATGGAACACATGAGAATTTTAGTTTAATTAAACAGTATAAAGAAGAAAATTTTTATGGTGGAAAAGCAAGGAATATTAACGGGAATTTATATTATCTTTCAAGGGGAGAAGTCTACGATATAGATGATAAGATTATATTTGCTTTTGGCGGAGGGGAAAGTTGCGATAAAGAAATGCGCATTTCTGAGAATAATTGGTGGCCAGAAGAGCTTCCTACAGTTGAAGAAATGAGAATTTCTGTAGCAAACTTAGATAAAGTGGAAAGGCAAGTTGATTATATATTAACTCATGAACCCCCGGGAAAGATAAAAAGTTTATTTAACAGAAGTGGTTATAATTTGAATATTTTAAACAAGTTTTTTGATGATGTTGCAAAGGAAGTAAAGTTTAAAAAGTGGTTTTTTGGGAGTACGCATGTAAATAAAGAATGCGCTAATAAATATGTTTCTTTATTCGATGATATATTTGTTTTGGAGTAATATTCCCATTTAAATGAAATTAGAATAAAATATTTAGAAAGAGAAATTTATTTGGGTGATATTTTTGAAACAATGTACAGATGAAAAATTGATATACAAAGTAAGTATAACAACCATTGTGGTAAATTTAATTTTAACGTTATTAAAACTGTTTGCAGGCATTTTTGGCCGTTCCATGGCAATGATATCGGATGCTATACATGCCGGGTCAGATGTGTTAAGCACACTGGCAGTAATGATAGGAGCTAAATTTTCCAACAAAGCAGCAGATAAAAAACATCCTTATGGACACGAAAAAATAGAAAGCGTAACTTCTATTTTACTTGCACTAATGCTTTTCGTGACAGCTGTATATGTAGGAACTTGTGGAGTTCTGGAAATTTTAAAAGCTAAACATAAAGAAATAAATACCCCGTCAAGCTTTGTCATCTGGTTTGCAATTTTATCAATAGCTATAAAAGAATGGATGTACCATTATACGATTAAAGCATCAAAAAAAACAAACTCATCGGCGCTGTATGCGGATGCCTGGCACCACAGATCAGATGCTATTTCTTCGATTGGTTCGCTAATAGGTGTAGCGGGAGCTATTCTAGGATTTCAATTACTGGATCCCATTGCTTCTATAATTATTTGTTTTATAATAGTTAAAGTCGCTTTTGACATAGCTAAAACAGGGTTTGACCAACTAGTTGATACATCGGCTTCTAAGGAAACAGAAGACAAAATACGAAAAATAATAAACGGTTACGAGAAAATAAAAAAGATTGATGTTTTGAGGACGAGACAGTTCGGTAGCAAGGTATATGTTGACATAGAAGTACAGGTGGATAAAAATATGGAATTTGAGGAAGTACATGACTTAACTCATAAGTTGCGAAATGATATTGAAAAAAATAATAGCTTTATAAAAAGCTGTATGATACACGCGAACCCAACTGAAAAATAGATTTTGCCTCCGTGTTGACGGATAGATCCTGCTTGTTCACAGGCTTTGTCTTATTTGTATATAATGGACTAGGCTTTGAGTGAATGGAGGAAATATTTTGAGACACAAAAGAAGGCTACATAGGTTCCGATCAAAGCGCACCAAGAGAATTATAATATTTTTATTTATATTTGTATTTTTAGCATTTATAATTGACCATCAAATGAGACCTCTTATAAAATCGATAGCGCTAAATAGAGCACAAATAACGTCAACCAAAGTTATAAATGAAGTGGTACTGGAAGAGGTCTCTAGGTTAGATATAGATTATTCAGAAATAGCAAAACTCCAAAAGGACGAAACAGGAAAAATACTGTCGATAGAAGCGGATATGAAAAAAATAAATATGTTAAAATCCGGAGTAACTATGAAGATACAAGATAGGATATCATCCATGTCACGTGGGGACTTGTCGGTTCCTATAGGAACTTTGACAGGCACTGAGATTTTAAATGGAAGAGGCCCACAAATTAGGATGAAGGTTACGCTGTCGGGCAGTGTTTTGACAAATTTTAGTAGTGAATTTGAAAGTGCAGGTATAAATCAAACAAAGCATCATGTCTACTTAGACGTGAGCACCGAAGTTTTTGCGCTTATTCCGGGGTACCCTGTAACTACAGCTGTAAATACCAGTATTTTGATTGCAGAAAGTATCTTCATGGGCGATGTACCGAAGGTTTATATGAATACATCAGGTTAAAATAATAAAGAGATTGAAATAAGGACGTTGAGAAAAATGAATTATGAAGAAACAAAAGAGTTAGTTAAAAGTTTAAGAGAAGAAATTAAATTTCACAATAAGAAGTATTATGATGAAGATTCTCCGATAATTGATGATTACGAATATGATACGTTGCTTAGAAAACTTGAAAGTTTAGAAAGTGAATATCCTGAACTTAAAACATTTGATTCTCCAACACAAACTGTAGGCGGTTCGGCATCTTCAAAGTTTAGTGAAGTAAAGCATAAAGTCAAAATGGAAAGCCTACATGATTCTTTTTCAAAAGAAGAAATTAAAAATTTTGATGAGAAGCTCAGAAACTTGTATAAAGATATAACGTATGTTGTGGAACCTAAAATAGACGGTCTTTCTGTTTCTGTCGAATATAAAGATGGTATTTTAGTTAGGGGATCAACTAGGGGAGACGGCGTAGTAGGAGAGGATATAACTGAGAACTTAAGGACTATAAAATCGTTGCCCAAAAAATTAAAAAAACCTGTACCTTTTTTAGAAGTGCGCGGTGAAGTTTATATGTCTTATGACAGTTTTTTAAAAGTAGTTGAAGAGCAAGAACTAAATGATGAAAAACCTTTTAAAAATCCCAGAAATGCGGCTGCGGGGTCACTTAGACAGAAAAATTCAAAAATCACACAAAAGCGAAATTTAGATATAATAATTTTCAACATTCAGCAGATAGAGGGTAATGTACTCTATTCCCATAAAGAATCGCTGGATTTTTTAAAAAGTTTAGGGTTCAATATTCCTCCAATTTATAAGCTGTGCAACAGTGCTGAAGAAATATTTTCAGTGATAGATGAGATATCGGAGAAGAGAGGGAATTTCAGTTTTGGAATAGACGGTGCTGTGGTTAAAGTAAATGATTTTGAAAAGAGAAAGTCAATAGGCAGTACGTCAAAGTTTCCAAAGTGGGCAGAAGCTTTTAAGTATCCACCAGAAGAGAAAGAAAGCAAACTTTTAAAAATAGAAGTAAATGTAGGAAGAACAGGTGCCATTACGCCTACAGCTGTGTTTGAGCCTATATTTTTAGCCGGAACTACAGTGAGCCGTGCAGTTCTTCATAACGAAGACTTTATAAAAGAAAAGGGAATAATGGTTGGAGATACTGTAGTTATCAGGAAAGCCGGAGAAATTATACCTGAGGTTGTATCTGTAAAGCAACACAATGAGGATTCGATGGAATTTAACATGCCAAGGGTATGTCCTTCGTGCGGTTGTGAAACTGTAAGAGAAGAAGGTGAATCGGTTTGGCGTTGCACGAACCTTCAATGTCCTGCACAGCTGCTTAGGCATTTGATTCATTTTGTATCTAGAGATGCTATGGACATTGAGGGACTAGGGGAGTCGCTATTAAGGCAACTGGTAGATAATAATTTAGTTAATTCTCCGTCAGATTTGTATACACTAGAAAAGTTTGAATTAATTCAAATAGATAGAATGGGTGAAAAGTCCGTAAGTAACTTATTAAACGCAATAGAAGAGTCGAAAAATAGGGAACTTTATCGGTTGATTTTTGCACTTGGAATAATGCATATAGGTAAAAGTGCCGCAAAACTTCTACAAGAACATTTTTCATCCATGCAAGAACTGCTTCTTTCTTCCGTTGATGAGCTTTCAACTATAGACGGTTTTGGAGAAGTCATGGCGCAAAGCATTGTGGATTACTTTAATAACCCCAACAATTTAAACTTAGTTAAGAAACTAGAAGCACTAGGGTTGAACATGGTTTCTGAAAGTAAAGTTAAAGGCAGGAAATTTGCTGGTATGTCCTTTGTTTTGACGGGGACTTTGTCGACATACACAAGAAACGAGGCCACGCAGATGATAGAAAATGAAGGTGGAAAGGTATCAAACAGTGTTTCTAAAAAAACGACGTATGTTTTAGTGGGAGATGAAGCTGGCGGTAAGCTATTAAAAGCCAAAAGTTTGGGAGTAAAAGTAATATCGGAAGAAGAATTTATAAAAA
>CASEZK010000049.1 GCA_949292425.1 uncultured Oscillospiraceae bacterium | reverse complement strand
AATTTGACAGCCCTCTTCAAATTTAACTTTTTTTATCTCTTTGTGATTTTTAAATGCGTCATTGCCTATGCTGACAACAGCTTTTCCAGCTATTTGGCTAGGGATAGTTATAACGCCATTATGAGGAATTTTATCAATGCCTGTTATAGTAACTCCATTTTCATCTGATTCTATTATTTTGAAGGCGCAAGTTCCTTTCCTTATACTTATATTTTCTCATTTTATTTTATCTACCAAGTTTTCAGGTATTCTAATGGAAGCATTACATCCTTCAAATGAAACTTTGTTTATATTTTTAATTTGACAGTCATCTTCAAATATAATTTCTTTTATGTCTGTGTTGTCTTTAAATATATCTTTATTTATTTTTTCAACATAATTACCGAACATTTTGCTAGGAATAGTTACAATACCACTAGCAGGTATTTTTGTAATGCTGTCTATACGCTTGTACACAGAGCTTGCAGTGAACTCACACTTTTCTTGTCTTATATTTACTTTTATATTTTTTATGATGCTCCAATTTATTTTATCTTTTAGACTTTCTGGTATGCTTACAGTCGCTTTACAATTTTCAAATTCATTGTCAGCAATGTTAGTAATTTTGCTGCCGTCGGCTATAAAAATTGTTTGCGAGTCAGAAAAATCCAAAAATGCCCATTTACCAATAGAAGTAACACTAGCGGGGATGGTGATGCTTGTTAAGCTATTACAATTGGCAAACGCTGTTTTACCAATTGAAACAAGATTGTTAGAGAGTTTAATAGTTGTTAAATTTGAGCAACCAGCGAATGCTGATTCTCCAATAGAAGTGACACTATCAGGAATGATAATACTTTTTAAATTTTGGCATTCGAGAAATGCAAATTTGTCAATGGAAACAATACTATCTGGAAGTATAATGCTTTCTAAAGATGTGCAGTGTATGAATGCAGCTGCACTTATGCTTGAAATTTGGCAACCTTTATCAAAGCTTATTTGTTTTATATCGGAGCTTTCAAAGGCACTTTCATCTAATTTTACAATTGGCTTTCCGTCTATTTCACTTGGAATTTTTACTATTCCGTTTTTAGACATTTTGGTTAAGCCGGTTATAGTTATACCATCTGGAGTTTCTGCTATCTTGAATTCACATGAGTTTTTTGTAACTTTTCGTTCGATTTCAGAGGCTTGTGTAGCGTATTTTTTTCCAAAAAGCCGCTGAATAAAGCCATCGCTGGTATAATTAACTGTGCATGTAGTAGGAAACATATTTTCCATTTTTTCTTTTAAATCGGCATGCACGTTTGCAGTTTTTAGAGAAGAACAGTTTGCAAATGCCCCTTTGCTAAATGTAGTATAATGAGTGGAAATGTTAACTTCTTTTAGTTTATGGCAATCTCTAAATACCTTGTTGCCTATATAGCTAATATTACAATCTTTTTCAAAATTTACTTTAACTAAGTTATTTGAGTGACTTTTGAAAACATTATCGTCCATTGATGTGATAGGCTTGCCATATGCAGTTGGAGGAATAGTAACAACACCATCATTAGGTATATTTATAAATTCGCTTATAGTAAAACCGTTGTTTGCTGCATTTGGTAATAGAACCAACTTGCTGCCCTTATATTCGAAAATATTGTCAACATACTGCTTATTACATGTGTCTTCGAATATTTTTCTTTTAGCTATAAATTTACTTAAGCGCGCAGGAATCTTAGCATTAGTTAATTTGTTACATTTTAAAAATGCACTTTCATCTATAGCAAATACACTAAAAGGTATAGCAATGTTTTGTAGTGCGCTACATTCATAAAATGCACGTTCGCCTATGATCTGAACGCTATCTGGAATAGTAAATGATTCTATGGATGTGCAGCTTGCGAATGCATTTGCTTCTATTTCAGTAATGCTATTAGGAAGCTTAACGCTTTTCAACATTTTGCACTTTGCGAATGTATATTCTGAGATTCTGCTTATATTGCCACGAATATCAACTGTCTCTAAAGAATTACAAACGGCAAATGACCTACTTCCAATACTTCTTACACTGTTAGGAATAGTAATACTTTTTAGTGAAGTACAATTGTAAAAAGCATTATCACCAATGTTAGTGATACTGTTAGGAATGCTGATTTTTTTCCAGTGATGTGCAACTATGAAATGCATTATTG